>NZ_JAZKTR010000006.1:0-38553 GCF_036625485.1 Natronomonas sp.
AGAAAGCCCTCGGCGCGTTGCCGGTCGCTACGCGGGATATCCTCGCTTCGGCTCCCTGCGGTCGCCTCGCTCGGATAGTGGCCCGCGTAGCGACTATATAAACGCCAGACGGCCTCACGGGTCGCTTCGCTCCCCGTTCGGCCCTACCGAGACGCTCACTCCGTTCGCGTCTCGCGCGTCTCGCCCTTTCAGTCCACCGAGGACCGCAACCGTACCTGCCCTTCCCCGGGTCGCGCGACGGCCCAAAGGGCCGCACGCGCTCCCGGCCAGTTGGGTTTATAAATGGCGCGCGCTGGCCGACCGACTGAGCGCAGCGAAGGAGGGAGTCGGTTGGGGAGGAGTGTGGCTGCGGTTTGCGGTGCGGTCCTCGGCGGAATCGAAGGGCGAAGTGGTTCGAGAGAGCGAAGCTCTCTCGTCATCACGAAAGGCGCCTTTCGGACGACCTGGTGGCGTTTATACAGTCGCTGAGCGGGCACTACCCGACCGCAGGGAGGGTATCCCGCTCAGCGATCGCCAGCCGGCTGAGGGCTTCGCGAATGGTGCTGGCAGAGCCGCCGCTATACATGATTTATAAACTAACCTACCCGACACCTCACTCCTCCACCACCAGCAGCGCCGTGTTCTCCCGTTCGTCGGTGTATTCGCTCCCCGCAGGTGGTTTGACATCGAACTCGACGGTACCGTCCCGCTGATTCGGCCCGAGTTCGGGCGATAGCTGAAGCTCAGCAGTGCCGTTTTCGTCCGTTTTCGCCGTCGCGACGCCGTCCAGCCGTGCCGACCCGCCGCGAGCGATGACCGTCGCGTCTGCAACGCCCGCTCCGTCGGGGTCGACGACTCGCACCTCGACCGTCTCGTTGCCGGGCGCGACCACCTCGGGTGACGGCTGGGTGTCGAGTTCGGTGACGGAGAGCCCCGAGATTCCCGAGAGCATGCTCATCATGACCGAGAGGCTGGCGACGCCGACGACCATCGCGATGACGAGTCTGACGGGCAACCCCTCGATACCGCGTTCGTCCGCGAGGAGCCCTTCGCTGTGACGCATAGGGGTGGTGGTCGGGGTTTCGTATATAAAGTCTCGGAGAGTGCGGGCCGCGGGGTGACGGCACGCGAGTGAACCGCAAGACCCCTGTAGCCGCCCCGTGGAATCCTCGCCATGCGACCTCGGAACGCCACGCTCGTCGCGCTCGGCGGCTTCGCGGGCGCGCTATGTCGACACGCCGTCAGCGTAGCGCTGTCCGAGACGTTTCCGTGGGGGACGCTCGCGGTCAACGTCGTCGGCGCGTTCCTGCTGGGGCTGGTCGTCTACGAGACGGCCGCGAGTGGGCGGATTCCGGACGCTGCGCGACTCCTGCTTTCGACGGGCTTTCTCTCCTCGTTTACCACCTACAGCACCTTCGCCTGGGAAACGGTCGCGCTGTCGCCGCGACTGGCGGCGCTGAACGTCGTCGCCAACTACGCACTCGGCTTTCTCGCCGTCCTGCTCGCCCGAGAGGTGGTCGGATGGCGCTCGTGAGCGCGCTCGCGGTCGGCCTCGGGGGCGCGGCCGGCGCGCTTGCGCGCTACGGGGTCGGCCAAGCCGTGGATGGCCGTGGCCTCGACACGCTCGCGGTCAACGTCCTCGGGAGTTTCGCCATCGGCGTTCTGCTGGCGTCCGGTCTCGGCGAGACGGCCCTGCTGGCCGGGGCCGTCGGGTTCTGCGGCGCCTTCACGACTTTTTCGTCCTTCGCGGTCGAGACCGTTCGGCTGGCTGAGGATGGCGAGACGAGCGTTGCAGCGGCCAACGCGGTGGGGACGCTGCTTTTGGCACTGCTCGCAGTACTGGCCGGGACGGCCGTCGGCGGATTCCTGTAGTGGCTTCCGCCGGCCTAAGTTATAGGTCGCTTCCCGTCCCGTGACATGGTATGTTCCAGGATACCACGCTGATCGACCTCTCGGTCGGCATCGAAGACGGGGCCGCGAGCGAACCGGACCCCGCGAGCATCGACCGGATGGGCCACCGCGAGGGCGCCGAGTGGCTCGCACAGAACCTGCAGGCGATGGGCAAGGACGTCGAGGCCGACGACTTCCCCGACGGCACGGCGCTTGCGTGGGAGGAGATCACCGCCATCACCCACACCGCGACTCACATGGACGCGCCGTATCACTACGGCGCCGAAAGCGAGGAGAAGCCGGCCCGAACCATCGACGAGGTGCCGCTGGAGTGGGGACTCGGGGAGGCCGTCGTCCTCGATATGCGCCACCTCGATGCCGGCGCCGAAATCGGCGTCGACGACCTGCAGGAGGCTCTCGACGAGTTGGATCACGACCTCTCGGAGGGCGAGATCGTCCTCATCCAGACCGGCGCCGACGAGTTGTGGGGGACGGCGGCGTACCTGACCGACTTCCCGGGGATGGGCGCCGAGGCGACCACGTGGCTGGTCGAGCAGGGCATCAAGGTCATCGGTACCGACGCCTACGGCTTCGACAAGCCGTTTCTCGAGATGGGCGCCCGCTTCGAGGAGACGGGCGATACCGAGGAGTTGTGGCCGGCCCATCTCGCCGGACGCGAGAAGGAATACTGCCAGATCGAGAAGATGGCGAACCTCGACGACCTGCCGCGAAAGACGAACGTGCCGCTGGTCGCCTTCCCCATCGTCGTGGAGGACGGCAGCGCCGGGTGGGTCCGTCCCGTCGCCGTCATCGAGGACGACGAAGCCGACGAGACGGAGGGAGGGACAGCATGAAACTCGCCACCTTCGAAGTCGAGACGCCGGTCGGCTCGAAACGCCGGGTTGGCGTCCGTGACGAACACGGCGCCCTGGTCGACGTGACGACGGCCTACGCGGGAATGTTGGAAGAAAACGGCGAGGGCGACCCGGTGGCGGTCGCCGAGACCCACGCCCCGCCGGAGATGAACGCCTTCCTCTCGCGAGGCGAACGAGCGATGAACGCCGCGAAAGACGCCCTCGATTTCGCCCGCCGGACCGACGACGAGCGTGGGCCGACGGGCGGCCGCCTCCGCTTCGAGCGCAATGAGGTTCGCCTCCGAGCACCGATTCCACAACCCAACTCCCTGCGGGATTTCATGGCGTTCGAGGAACACGTCCGCAACAGCCTCGGCGGCGACCCGCCGGACGTCTGGTACGAGATGCCGGTCTACTACAAGGGCAACGCCGATACCATCGTCGGCCCGGGCGACGAGGTTCCGTGGCCCGACTACTCCGAGCAGGCCGACTACGAACTCGAGATCGCGGCGGTCATCGGCAAGGGCGGCGAGAACATCGACGCCGAGGAGGCCGACGACTACATCGCCGGCTACACGATACTCGACGATTTCAGCGCTCGCGACATCCAGTTAGAGGAGATGGCCGGGCGTCTCGGCCCCGCCAAGGGCAAGGACTTCGCGAGCGCGCTGGGACCGTATCTCGTCACGCCCGACGAGTTCGACCCCGAAACCGCCGAGATGACCGCCGAGGTCAACGGCGAGACGTGGTCGGAGGGCGTCGCCGGCGAGATGTACCACTCCTTCGGCGATATCATCGAACACGTCTCGCAGGACGAACCCCTGCATCCGGGCGACGTGCTGGGCAGCGGAACCGTCGGTGAAGGCTGTGGGCTGGAGTTGGGGCAATTCCTCGAGTCGGGAGACACCATCCGCCTGACCGTCGACGGCCTCGGGACGCTGGAGAATACGATCCGCTAGGGGTTGTCGGCGCTCAATCGCCGGAGTTCGACCTCGAAATCCCGCTCGGAGAGCTGTTCGGTCGTTCGGTTCAACTCCGAACGCATCTCCTCGATGTCCGACGTGAGTTCGGTGTATGCGTCGCTTTGGGCCAACTCGTGGGCGTTCTTCTGTGTCTGGAGGGCGGCCCGCTTCGAGGCCAGCGCGAAGAACTCCTGGAGCTGGCGGTCGTACTCGGAGCGGGACAACAGCGTGTCGACGATATCGAGCAGTTCGTCCCGCCGAATCGGTTTGACGATGTACTCGTCGAAGCCGAGTTCGATGATGTCGAAATCCGGCTCGACGGCGGTCACCATCGACACCTGACAGCCGTACCCTTCCGTGCGAATGTGGTCGAGTACCTCGTCACCCGAAACCCGCGGCATCAGTCGGTCGATGAGGGTGACGTCGACCTCACCGGACAGGACGCCAATCGCCTCCTCGCCGCCGTAGGCCGTCCGAACCTCGTACTGTTCGGACAGCCACGCCGAATACAGGTCGGCGAGGTCCCGCTCGTCGTCGACGACCAGCACGGTCGGTGTATCGTCCGTCATATGCGTCCCCTTATCTTATATGGCTGTTATATTCAAATAGTATTCCAGCCCTTTTCAGGGCCTGAAAAAAGCGACCCCTTAATACGTCTAGAGACGCCGGCTCGCCGACTTCCTGCGGTCGCAACACCTATTCCGCCGCTCGTCGTCGCCTGTCGATATGCCGGGCGCACGTGTGGCACGCGGTGAGCGAGTGACGCTCCGAATCGTCGAAGAAGAGGACGTACCGTTCCTCCAGCGCGGCAGCGCCACCCCCGAGATCCGCTACCCGCTGGGCAATCCCGTCAGGAGTCGCGAGGAGTTCGAGGTGTCGACCGACGGTACCGACCGGTTTCTCGTCTGTCTCGACGACGACGACGACCCCGGTCGGCCCGCGGACGGCGCCGTTCGCCCCATCGGGGCGGTAACCCTCACAGGCGTCGATTACAGGCGTCCCGAACTCGGCTACTGGCTCGTACCGGCCGTCCACCGCGAGGGGTACGGCACCGACGCCCTCACGTTGGCCATCGACTACGCCTTCCGCGAGTACGACACGCCGACGGTCGGCGCGGAGGCGTTCGACTTCAACGACGCCTCTCGCGGCCTGTTGGAATCGCTCGGGTTCACCGAAGAGGGCCGCAAGCAGGACTTCATGTTCGTCGACGGGAGCTACCGGGACATGGTCATGTACGGGCTCCGTCGGGACGACTGGCAACACCGAACGCAGTAGCGATACAGTTCCGGTCGTTCGCCGCCGTCCGCGCCGAAGGTTCATGGGCCCGCCCGCGGAGGACAACACATGGCCGGCGCCGCATCGCTCACGGAACCGCAGGTCCTCGCCCACGCGAAAGGGCGGCTCTTTCCGGAGTCCGACGATTCGGAAACCTACGCCGTCTGTGACACCCAGTTCGCAGCGAACGAGTGGCTCCACGGCCGCCGGGTTCCGGACCCCGTCCGCGAACGGCTCGCACCGTTCAACCACGTCCGTCTCGGCTCCGGCTACCCCGATCTCGTCGGCGTCCGAACTCTCGAAACCGACCTGCTCGCCGTCGAACGGTTCGGCGATCAGCCGCCCCTCGTGGCCGTCGAGGCGAAAGGCTACACCGACGACGGGACCGTCGACGTCGACCGCGGCATCATGCAGGCCTACGACCGCCTCCACGAGGCCAACGCCGCCTACGTCGCCTCACCTGCCGATGCCGTCTCCCGGTCCGACCGCACGCTCGCCCGCGAGTTGAACGTCGGCGTTCTCGGCGTCGAACCGTCCGGCGCAGTCGACCCGCTCGAAGTCCCTCGCGTGGTCGGCAACAACACCTCCGACGGCGCGACCGCCATCAGGTTTCAGGCCACCGCACAGGGCGTCGCCGACAAATCGTTCGGCCTCAACCACCCGAAGAACTACCTCGCCTATCCGCTCGCGCTCTACCATCCCGACGACACCGACGGCGTCCTCGCCGAACACGTCGTCCGGGCGGTCGAGGGCGCCCGACGCGGCGCCGCCTTTCTGGGACTCATCGAGGAACGCCCCGACCGCGAGGCGCTGACGCCGCTCGGCGAGGAGGTCGTCAGGTTCGCGCTGGACCGCTCCGGCACCGTCGACGCCGCACTGGAACGGTTCGAGGACTGGCAACGCTCCCGAAAGCGGTTCGTCGATATCGCCCCCGAGTGGGGGCTGGTGGCCAGACGCGTCGTCTGGGCCTATCCCGCGACGAAACTGCTGGTCGACGAACTCCAGACGATGCACGACGACGGCATCACCGAACCCTCGCTTCCGGAATTCGTCGACTGGCTTCACGTCCACCACCCGACCTTCACCGTCGAACTGTTCGTCCGGGGAACCGACGATGCTCGGTCGCGAGTACTGGATGCCGACGGGAAGCTACAGGTCGACGCGCTCGAAGACGGCAACGTCTATCACTCACCGACTGTCTTCCAGTTGAAGGCGATGCTCTACCACGCCGGTATCGTGACCGAGCGAGGGGCCGAACCGAACAACCTGGAGCCGAGCGAGGACGTGTGGTCGTTACGGGAGCCGTTAGAAAACGACCGATAGATACCGAACCGTGGCAATTTCCTCACGTTGCGAATTCGAGTTAGTGGGGGAGGTGAACTCCGTAGAATTGGAACAGCCAGCCCGACGGCCGCCCGCCATACCGCCGAACAAGAATCGACATCCCCGACTGAAGTCGACTCTCGCAGCGAACGAGTGACTGTGGGCGGACAGCGAGTCGGCGTGGCCTACGCCGGCACGACGCCCGCCACGTGCCGACGCCGCCCCACCCGGATGCCGACGGCGAGGAGGACGCCACCGACGAGCGCAAGCAGGCCGGCTTCGGCGATCGGCGACACGCCGATGACGACCCCCCAGCCCGCCGCGACGCCGACGACGAACCCCATCTGGATGACGACGACCGCGGCGAGGGCGTACCGACGGCCCGCGGTGGCGTACAGCGACGCGACGGCGGCCGTCTCGGCGGCAGCGTGCCCGGCGACGACGAGGGCGCCAACCAGACCAAGCGCCGCGTTGGCGGTGTAGACGGTGGCGAGGAGAACGCCTTCGAGGCCACGGTGGAGCGTCACGGCCCCCAGCGTCGCGTCCGCACAGGTACCGCAGTCAGTAATCGCCGCATCGCGGGCGACATAGACGATGCCAACGCCGACTGGGAGGCCGACGAGGGTCGCTGCCGCCGACCGCGTGACGGCGAGCGTCAGCGCCGCGGCGCCGAGTGCGAACACGAGAACCGGGAGCGTCGCTCGCCCCGTCGACCACGGAACTCGGCCGTACGCAACCAGGACGACCCCGCCGCCGAGCAGACTGACGAAGACGATGCCAGCGACCACAAGCGGGAAGGAAAGACCCGTCGTGGCGGCGGTCACGCCGTGGGCGGACGCCGGCATCGACAGGAGAGCGACACCGTGTGCGGCGGCGGCCGCGCATCGGGCGGTCGAACTCATTTCCACGGATTCGGGACGAGGTCGGCCTGTATCTCCGCACCCACCTCGATCCGGCAGTCGGAGCGCGGTTCGGCCACACAGAGCAGGACGTACCCGTCCTGTCGGTGCTGGGGTTTCAACCCACGCGGTCGCTTGACGTGGACGAGGTCACCTTCCAGCAGGCGCCCAGTGCAAGTGGCACAGGCACCGTAGAGACAGCCGTAGGGGACGCCGAGGCCTGCACGCTCGGTGGCCTCGATGACCGTCTCAGACGCCCGGACGTCGACGGTCGTCTTTCGGCCGTCGCGCCACTCCAGAGTGACCGCGTGGGGCATCGGCGGCTACTGCCAGACGTCGCTGGTACAGTCGCCGCCGGGCCAGCGGATCTCGTGGGCGCGGGCCGGGCCGCCGGGGGCGTCTCCGAAGTCGACGACGAAATCCTCGTCGAGTTCCAGCCGGCCCTCCTCCGGGTAGACGTCCGCTTTCAACATCAGCGACCCCCGCTCGCCAATCTCGGGGTAGAACTGGTTGTCCCAACTGGAGAACAGCGAGGAGGTCCAGTAGAGGCGGCGCCCGTCGCGGGAGAGCTGGAGCATCTGCGGAGCGCCCCGGACCTCGCGGTCGTCGACCGTCTGCCGGTCGGCGAAGTTGCCACCGACCCAGCACTGGTCGACCAGCCGGGGGTTCCCCGTGTCGCTGATATCGTACATCCGCACGTCGCCGTGGAGCCAGTTCGAGAAGAACAGGTACTGGTCGTCCAGCGAGATGAGGAGGTCCGTCACCAGACCCGGGACCGGCATGTCCCAGTCCTCGTGTTCCCGGTCGTTGATACTGATGACCGTCTCCCACTCCCAGGTGCCGTCGTCGGCCTCCCAGAACCGGAGGATGTTCGACGAGAGCGCGGCACCGACGTAGCCTTCCGTCTCTTCGGGGTTGTGGGGCATCCGGACTTCGAGCGGAATCAGTCCCTCCTCGCCGAACGAGAGGGTCTGCCGGTGCTCTTTGGTCTCCCAGTCCCAGATGTGGATGCTGTCGCCGTACTTGCCGGCCTCCACGTCGTCCAGATCGAAGCCCGGGTAGTACGTCTCGGGGGCGGCCCACTCGCTGGAGATCATCACCCCGTGCCGGGGCTGATACCAGTAGTCGTAGTTCATCTCCATGTTCCCGCTGTCGGCCTCCCAGTGGCCGTCGATGGAGAAATCGTCCTGGTCGAGCTGGAGGAAGCCACCGGGGAGTTCGCCGTCGGCGTTGCCGAGCATGCTGATGACGATCTTGCCCTCGGGAACACAATGAACCGTATGTGGCGCCGAGAGGTCGTGCTCGAACACCTCCTCGGGTTCGATCACCTTCTCTATCTCCGGGTTCCGCGGGTCGGCGGCGTCGATGATGTGGATTCGAGAGGAACGTTGCCCGGGGACGATCAGGTGGTCTCGAACCAGTCCCTCGGCGTGACACGAGGACGAACAGGTGTTCCAGCCGAAGTGGTGGAGTTCGTCGCCCTTGTTCGGCATCTCGACGGTGTCGATCAACTCCGCGTAGGTGTCGGAGTCGGGGTCGACATCCACGACGCCGACGAAGTCGGGGCCGTCCACATCCATCCCGACTCGAAGCGACATGACGAAGGCGGTCTTCTCGCGTTCTGATTCGGTTCGCATCGCCGCCGGCGTCGGATACCCCGGCCCCTCTACCTCGTGATGTTCGTGGTCGTGTTCGTCGGTCGACTGATCGGGTTCATCGGTACTCATGACAAGTGGTACCATATCCCAACATCCATTAATAATAGTTTGGGTTGGTGAGGAAATCTACCCCAGACAGGAATCCGTTTGCGCTCGATGATGTGTTGTCAAACTCCTGTAACGAACCGGACGATGGGTGATGGGCGCCCTGAATGCAGCAGGGGAGTTTCACCAAAGATTCTGATTCCGTTGCATTAGTTCATTCATTTCGTGCCCAGTTCGCGCACTCTATTCAGCACAGCCTTCTGAAGAGTTACGCAAATCTGTAGGTCACCTCGCGATTAATACCCAAACTCGTCATCACAGGTAATCCACGGATAAAATACTCCCTTGTGAATCGTTTTATAACGACCGAGTCAACCCAGAGTCAGAAAGCGAGAGAATGCACATTCAGCCAGTACTGGAGTTCTAAAGTCAATAGCGGTTTCACCAAATCACCCGACGAAACTGTCCGGCACACGAATCACGAAGTACTCCAGAATCGACGGCGCAACGGTTTTATATACACCAAGCTGCCTTCTGTTGAATCCGGATCGTGACAGAATGAAACGAGCCCGACGGGATTTGAACCCGCGACATCTTGGTCCGGAACCAAGCACTCTGTCCACTGAGCTACGGGCTCCTATCAGTCGATAGCCCGGACGGCGGTTTAACCGTTGCGACACGTACCCCCGGATTAATCCGACCGGACCACGTAGTTGGTGGCATGTACACCGTCCACTACTACGACCTGGTGTTGGCCGCGATCATCCTCTCGCTGGGCACTGGCGGCGTTATCGGCGCGCTGACGAGCGTTTCGATGCCGCTGGCTATCGTCGCGCTCGGAGCGGTTTCGATAGCGTTCATGGGTCATGCGATGTTCGTCAGAGGTCCCGTCGACGACTTCGAGGACCTGACCAAGGAAGTAGACGTCGAGGACGCGTCGGTGCCGCTCGTCGAATAGACCCGAGGCAAACGGGAGCGTAGAATCGAGAGAAAGGGGTGGTGGCGACGTTCGTTACGGCGATTCGCCGGTTTCCAGCGAGAACTCGGCGGTCGGGTAGGCGACGCAGGTCAGCGTGTAGCCCTCGTCGAGTTCGGGTTCGCCGAGCATCTGGTTGGTGTGGTGTTCGACGTAGTCTTCGCTGTTGCCGCCGTCGGCGATGTGGCCGGCACAGGAGATACACTGGCCTTCACGGCAGGCGTAGGGCAGGTCCCAGCCCTCGTCCTCGCCGGCTTCCAGCAGCGTCTCGTTTTCCTTGACCTCGATGGTCGCGCCTTCCTTCACGTACTCGATTTCGTAGGTTTCGGCCTCGTCGTCGGGGATAGCCGCCGGACCGGCGTCCTCCTCTTCCTCGCCGAGTTCGCCCTCGGCCTCACCCTCGCCGGCACCGACCGCCGCGGCGGCAGCGCCGCCACCGCCGATCGACCGGTTACTGGGTTCGGGGAACTCCGTCTCGGGGACCGTCTCAGCCCGCGTATCGAGGACCTCTTGTGAGATGTCCTCGCGGGGCTGCCACTCGGAGCCCTTCGAGAAATGCAGGACGACCGCGACAAGCGTCAGCACCGCCCCGGCAACGATACCCACTGTCGTAACCATATGCGTGCGTTGGTCAAGGCCCTTCAATAGCGTTGTGATTCCACGCCTTTTCAGCGGGGCCGACGGCGGCAGTTAGAGCCGACGGACCGTCTGGAGGGTTTCGGCCGCCTCGCGAGCGGCCGCAAAGAGGTCGCGCTTGCGTCCGATGTCCCGCGTCGCCTCGGCCTGTCGGGTCAGCGCCGTGATCTCGCGGGCGAGCGCGGCCTCGGCCGCACCGAAATCTCCAGCAGCATCCTCGCGGTCGGCGGTCTCACGGCCGGCGTCTTCCTCTCGACGAGCGGGGGGGTCGACGCGTGCCGGCCGACGCTCGCGGGCGGGCGCCGGACGGGTTTCGCGGGGTTCGGTCGGCGCCTCGTCCTGTACCGGCTCGTCGACCGGCTCCGCGGCCGCTTCGACGGATGGCTCCGACGGGTCGGCGCGGGACTGCGGCTCGGTTCCGGCCGTCGGTTCGCCCGGCGAGGGCTGCCCCTCCGCGGTCGTCGTCTCGGCCGGTTCGGGTTCGGACGCGGGGTCGGGTTGCTGGCCGTTCGCGGCGGCTTCGACCGATTCCGCACCCTCCTCTGCTTCAGGGCCGACGAACTCCCCGTTCTCGTCGACGACCTGCTGGCAGGTGGGACAGAACTCGTCGCCCTCGTAGCGGAACACGGGCGAGTGACACTCCTTGCAGTGGCGATTGGTCATCGTCGCGCCCTGCAGGAGGAGTTCGCTCATTCGTTCGGAGGCCTGCCGTTTCTCCTTGTCTTCCTCGTACTTCTCGCGAAGCTTCTCGCGTTCGGCTTCGCGGTCGAAATCGCTCATACACGAAGCCACGCGTTTCCGCGGCAAAAGGACTGCGCTCGGGGGTCCCGCCGATTCCACACGGTTTTGTCGCTGGGCGACGGCCCCCCGATATGGACGACCTCTTCGGAACCATCGGAACGTGGACCTCGCTTTCGGACCCCGCCGTCGCGGAGATCGCCGCGGGCGGCGGCTTCGATTTCGTCGTCGTGGACACCGAACATACGCCGCTCGGCCTCGAATCGGTCGCCGACTGCGTCCGGGGCGTCGCAGCCGCGGACGGCAACGCCGTCGTCCGGGTGCCGTCGAACGACCCCGTCCGTATCAAGCGCCTGCTCGATATCGGCGCCGACGGCCTGCTCGTGCCGATGGTCGATACCGTCGAGGAGGCCCGCGCCGCCGTCGACGCGACCCGGTACCCGCCGGCCGGCGTTCGTGGGGTCGCCGCCGCCCGCGCCGCCGACTACGGCCGCACCTTCGAAGAATACGTCCGGGAGGGCCACCGCGACCTCTCGCTTATCGTCCAGATCGAGTCGGGCGAGGCCGTCGACAATGCCGCCGACATCGCGGCGGTCGACGGCGTCGACGCCCTCTTCGTCGGGCCGGCGGACCTCTCGGCCTCGCTCGACCGCTTCGCCGAGTGGACCGACGCGGAGTTCCTCGCGGCCGTCGAGAAGACCGTCGACGCCGCCGAGGAGGCGGGCGTTCCCGTCGGTACGCTCGGGACGACGCCCGAACAGATCGAGGCCCTCGGCTCGCTCGGCTTCGATTACATGGTCGCGGGCGCGGATTTCACACACGTCGTCGAGGGGCAACGGCGAGCGCTCGATGCCGCCGAAGACGTCCTCTAAGCTTAAAAGTCGGCCTCGACGGTGCCGTCCTCGTCGAGGTAGATGACGGCGTCGAACAGGTCCTTGAACTGCTCGACGACGGCGGCGTCGTGGACCTCCTCCGAGAGGTGGAAGAGGCCGACGGCGTCGTGGCTCTCCAGCAGTTCCAGGAGTTCCTCGACCGCTTCGAGGGCGCGGTCGTCGTCGGCGTAGTAGGCCATCTCGGTCACCGAATCGAGGCTGATGCGGCGCTTGCCCTCGTGGTCGGCGAGGAACTCACGGGTGATATCGACGACGCCCGCCAGATCGTCGGGCGAGGAGACGTAGTGGACGTGGTCGGAGGACCGGCGCGAGTAACCCCGCTCTACGGAGAGGGTATCGAGGATGTCCGCCTTCGTCTCGTCGACGCCGTAATACTCCAGTTTCTGCTGGACCTCGCGGGCGGTCGTCCGCGTCGAGATGACGAGGAAGCGGTCGGTGTCGGTGTTCAGAAACTCCGTGTCGATGCGGTCGGTCTCGCCCGTACTCGGATGAATCAGCAGGATACCGGTGCCGCCGGGAACCGAATCGGGTGCGTTCTCGATAGCGAGTTCGTAGTCCATGCCGGAATACGGGACCGCGGCCGTCTTAAATTGTGGCGGGGTCAGAACACGGAGTCGGCGGTCGCCGCCCCGACGACGCTGAACACCGCGCCGACGCCGACCGCTCGCGCCGTGATGAGGGCGTTTTCGGGCCACGGCACCCCCTCCAGAAACGTATCGGGCGCCCCGAACGCGAGCGCGAGTACCAGTACCGACCCGTAGGAGACGACCATCAGCGAGGCAAAGCGCGTCGGAATCCCGACGGCGATATCGGACTCGTCGTCCGGGTCGCGGTCGACTGCCTTATAAAGGGCGGCGTAGCCGATGGCGAAGACCATGCCGGCAGTCACCAGCGACTGGACGAGTGTCATGTCCGTGGCGAGGACCCACACCTCCTCGGTGACGACGAACGGACCCGCAAGCAGGAACCCGCCGACGATCTGCTGGGCGGAGTCGGCCAACCGAAAGTTCGTTTTCGGGCGGCGAAACCGTGCCATATCCGACCCTGACGCCCAGCGAATATAAACGGCGCCGTCCGAGACGCGACCGCGACGCCAACGCGGCCCCAAGCCGTGGCGGTTTTGGTCGGCGCGCTCCCACCCCCGGTATGAGCGTTCGCGCCGAGTTCGATTCGTGGGCCGCCGACGGCCGCGACAGGGGTATGGAGGAACGACACTGGCACACCGCCAAACACGCGCTGGGGCGGATGCCCGTCGAGGAAGGCGACACGGTCCTCGATCTGGGCTGTGGCAGCGGCTACGCCGCCCGCGCGCTCCGGGAGGCCAAAGGCGCCGGCCGCGCCTACGGCCTCGACGGCGCCCCCGAGATGGTCCGCAACGCCCGGACCTACACCGACGACCCCGACGTGGGCTACGTCGTCGGCGATTTCCAGTCGCTGCCCTTCGACGACGACAGCATCGACCACGCCTTCTCGATGGAAGCGTTCTACTACGCGCCCGACCCCGTCGGCGCCCTCGAAGAACTCCGGCGAGTCCTCCGACCCGGCGGCACCTTCTACTGTGCGGTCAACTTCTTCGAGGAGAACGTCCACACCCACGAGTGGCAGGACACCATCTCCATCGACATGACCCTGTGGAGCTACGACCAGTACCGCGAGGCCTTCCACGAGGCCGGCTTCCACGTCGCCGAACAGGACACCATCCCCGACCGCGAAACCGAGATTCCGCCCGCCGAGGCGTTCCCGACCGACGACTGGGAGACCCGCGAGGCGATGGTCGAACGGTATCGGGAGTACGGGACGCTGCTGACCGTCGGCGTCGTGCCGTAACTAGGCGACGGCCAACTCGGGGTCGTACCGCTTTATCAGTTCGTTCACGAACCAGAGTTTGAGCGCCATCGTCGCCACCGTCGTCGCGACCGTCGCCAGCGGCTTTCGTTTATACGCAGCGTAGAGGTTGGCGAGGAAGGCGAATATCTGCACGAGGCTCAGCACCTGCGGGAAGCCGAGGCCGACGAAGGGCTTGCCGCGCTCGCTCCATTGCCGTTCGGCGAGGACGCCGCGATACATCCAGTCGTCCGGTTCTTCCTCGGGTTCCCGGAACAACACCGGGTTGACCGCGACGAAACCCAGGGTCAGTCCCAGTAGCGCCCACTTGCGCGTGTAGACGGCGAGAATCAGGACGGGATAGGCGAGCAGGCGCGTCCATCCGCTTTTCGGATTCGAGTGTCGCCGCCAGACGGCATCGGGGAGCATGACCCGCAGATGGCACGCCGCGAAGTTAACCTCACCCCTCGTGGCGTTCGCCGGCCGCCACCGCGACCTCCAGCCAGTTCTCCTGCGGCGGCAGCGGGCACTCGTAGGCCTCGCTGTAGGCACAGAAGGGGCTGTACGCGAGGTTGAAGTCGAGTGGAACGGTCGCGCCGTCTTCCAGTTCGCCCTCGGTGTGTAGCTCCATGTACCGCCCGCCAGGATAGGTCTGCTGGCCCGT
This sequence comes from Natronomonas sp., assembly GCF_036625485.1. Classification (GTDB taxonomy): domain Archaea; phylum Halobacteriota; class Halobacteria; order Halobacteriales; family Haloarculaceae; genus Natronomonas. The sequence continues at coordinate 14,617 of NZ_JAZKTR010000006.1, forward strand.
CGTCTTGTCGCGGAAGGGGATGAACAGCGACCCGCCCTCGTGGTCGACGCGCTGGTAGGCCACGAGCGTGTGTTCGGCCGTCTCGCCGCTGGCGTCCGCTAGCTCGAAGTGGAGGCGCGCGGCGCGCTCGTAGAGCTGTTCGCCGTCGGCGGTCGTCTCCATCGTCACCGTCTCGTCGCTGTCGACGAGTTCGACCGTCGCCTCGACCCGGTAGTCGGGGTCGGGCTCGAAGTACTCGAGGCCGCCGAAGCCCTCGCGTTCCTCCGGCGGCAGCGGCGACTGCCGCGAGGAGGCGAACTGGTCGTCCTTCTGGGCGCGGTAGGACTGCAGTTCCTCGCGCCACGCGTCGACGTCGAAGTCCATACCGATTCGTGGTGGTTCGGACGGAAATACTGTCCGCCATCGACGCCGGCCCGGCCGCGGGAATCCGCTCCCGAGCCATTTAACCACGTCCCATCCCCTCTGTCGCCTAATGACGAAGACGCAGGGCGACCTCGCGGCGCTATCGCGGTTCGTCTTCCAAGCCCCCGACTGGTCGGCCAGCCTGTTTTTCGCCCTCGTGCTCGCGGCACTCGTCGGCGTCCCCGCCTTCGACTATCAGTTCGTCCTCGACGACGTCTATCAGGGGATGCTCTACATCGGCGTTCCGACCGTCGTCGCGGCGGTTCTCACCCCGTGGGTCGACCAGTCGCTCGGCGGCCGGATGACCCACAACCGCTCGGCGCTTCTGGCACTGCTCTGTGAGGTCATCGTCGTCGTCTTCCTCGTCGGGGCGGCGGTCATCACGCTGGTCACCGACCTCGGCCAGACGTTCGTCTTCGACGTACTCCTGGTCGCGCTGGCCTCCATCTTCGCGTTCCGCCTGTTCGTCATCATGGCCATCTCGCGGCGTTCGCTGCTCGTCGCGGCGGTTCCGGCGAGCATCCAGACCGTCGTCGCCGCCGTGTTGCTGTTCGTCTACAGCGGCACGCTCCGGTATCTGGAGGTCGGCGGCCCGCTCGTCCGTGCGTACCTCGCCCAACCACGGGATGCCCCACCGGAACTGCTCATCGTCCGACCGGAGGACTTCCTCGTTCTCGCGGGCATCTGCGCCCTCTATGCGCTGGCCGTCCACGGCTTTCTGGTCACTATCGACCGCCCGTGGCGACAGAGCCTCGGCGTCTCCGTCCTCGATTTCATCCGCGGCTTCATCGGTCACATCGCCGAGGGCTCGGACGAACTGGAGGCGTTCTTCGAGGGGTTGGGCGAAGAGGCGGTCGTCCCGGTGACCGTCATGGGCATCCGTCGCGCGGACGGCACCGAGAAGGCGCGGTTCGTCCTCCCGATGATCCATCCCGGACCTATGGGCGAGATCGGCGGCGGCAACCTCCCCGAACGCATCGCCCGAAGCGCCGAAGGACTGGCCTTCCCCCCGCACGCCACCGCCGGCCACGACTTCAATCTCGTCACCAAACGCGAGGTCGGGACGCTCGTCGACGCCGCCGAAGACGCCTACGACCGCATCGACTACGCCACCGAAGCGACCCCGGCGCTCCGCGAGCAGGAAGGCGAGTCGAAACTGCTGGGACAGGCCGTCGGCGAGGACGCGCTGGTCGTCGCCACCCACGCCCCCGGATTCGCCGACGACGTGGATTTCGGCGTCGGCCTGTCGACGGCCTCCGAGGCCCGCGCGTCGGGCCTCCGGAACGTCATGCTCGTCGACGCCCACAACAGCAACAACGGGCTGGACGGCGACGATCTGGGCCACGTCGTCCCCGGCTCACAGCGCTCCTTCGACATGATGGCCGCCGCCAACCGCCTCGGCAACCGCCTCGCCGATGCCGACCGCGGCGACCTCCACGTCGGCGTCGCGTGGGACCCGACCGACTGGGAACCCGAAGACGGTATCGGCCCCCTCGGCGTCCGCGTCGCCGTCGTCGAGGTCGACGACCAGCGGACCGCCTACGTCCTCGTCGACGGCAACAACATGGAACCCGGCCTCCGCGAAGAACTGCTGGCTGCCATCGATGCCGACGAGGCGGAGGTGATGACCACCGACAACCACGTCGTCAACACGATGGAAGCGACCAATCAGGTCGGGGAAGCCATCGACGCCGACGAACTCGTCGCGCTGGTCGAGGACCTCGTCGCCGATGCGAGGGCCGACCTCGAACCCGTCGAGGCGGGCATGGCCGTCGAACACGCCGAGGTGACCGTCTTCGGCAACGACCGCACCGAGACGCTGGCCTCGACGGCCAACGCGATGGTCCAGATCGGCGGGGCGTTCCTCTTCGTCGTCGTCGCGGCGGCGATGGCGATCAGCCTGCTCGTGTTCCTGCTCACGGGCTAAGAGCCGCCGCTTCTCGGCGCGGGCGTCGATAGAAAGAAAGGGACCTCAGACGGAGTGTTGTAACGATTGATCGGACATCGCCGTGCGGACCGGCGATGTCCGGTCAAAGACTACAACAGTCCGTATCAGGCGTCCGCGAAGAGTTCGTCGACCGCGGCTTCGGCCGCTTCGACGGCTTCCTGTGCCACGACGGCGGGGTCGGGTTCTTCGGGGGCGTTGAGGTAGACGTCGACGTCGAGAGTGCCGTCTTCGAACCGGACGGTAACGTCCATGTCCTCGACGTCGGACTGCTTGTAGCGGTCGAGGATGACGCCTTCGGCGGCGTCCGAGGCGGCCTCGACGATCTCCTCGTCGGTCGGTTCCGCGTCAGTCACGGCTTAGTCGCCGCCGGCGCCCGGACCGCCGGGCCCCATCGGGCCGCCGCCGCCCGCGCCGCCCAGCATCTGCTGGAGTTCCTGCTGCAGACTCTCGAACTGCTCTTGGACGCGCTCTTCCTGCTTTTCGAGGGTCTCGGTGCGGACTTCGAGGCTGTCGACCTTCTCTTCGAGGTCTTCGTAGGCCTCGTCATAGCCCGTCTCGATGAGGAGTTCGCCGACCTCGCGGTACATCTGGGTGTCGCCCTCGATGTCGTCGAGGGTGTTCAGCGCGTTCTTGGACTCCTGCAGTTGGGTTTCAGCCTGCTGTTTCTGCTGTGCGACCTGCTGTGCGGTCTCCTGAAGGTCCTGGAGTTCTTCGATTTTCTCCTGGGCTTCAGGCGGTAGGTTACCCTGCATATGCTACGCGTCGGGATGAGTACTGAAAAAGCCATGCTTTCGGCCTCAGCGCTCGCGCGGGGCCACGCCGCCGGCCGACGCGCTCCGTTCCGCGACCTCCACGAGCGTGCTCCACGTGTTCAGGCCGGCCCGCAACGCTACGAGGTCGTCGGCGTCGACGTCGACGTACACCGCCTCGCCTTCGCGTCGGACCGTCGCCGACGAGCGACCGCCGTCGATCTCGCCCGCCTCCTGGTCGATGGCCGCGGCGACCAGCGCGGCCGCTCGGGGACTGTCGTATCGGAAAACGAACTCGGCGGTGTGCACGCTACTGAACGTCGACTTCCTTGATGTCGCGGCTCCGCTCCTTCAGGAGGACGCGGTGGCCGCAGTACGGACAGCGGACGCCGCCGTACTCGTCGAGTTCGACGTCGCGCTTACAGCGGGAACACTTGTAGCTCATGGGGCGTCGTTATTCCTCGGCTCCCTCGTCGCCGATGGCGGCGCGGATCGAGCGCGTGACGGTCTCGCCCGCGGGCGTCTGGGGCTGGTAGGCGCCACCGGTGAACTTCTCGCCGGTCTCCTCGTTGACCCAGATGCCCGTGCCGACGCGCTTGACCTTGTCGCCGTCGACCGTCGCGGATTGCATGTCCTCTTCGATCTCGGCGACGCGGCGGCGGGCAACACGCCCGTATCGTGCGCCGAATCGGCCGGCGCTCCCGGTCTTTCCTCGTTTGGCCATAGTACAACATACTCCTTCTAGCGAACGGATAAACCCCACGTTTTGTGGCCGCCCCGAATCCGCCTCCCGGCATCCTCGGACCCTCACACCGGGAACTCTGCGTCGGGGTCGACCACGCGGTCGACCTCTTCGGGCATCTCCCAGTCGGTCGCCAGTTCCAGGAACTGCACTAGCATGCGACCGGTAGCGCCCCAGACGGTGTAGCCGTCGACGCGGAAGAAGTGAATCCGAAGCGGGCCGTAGTGCTGGTGGTCCCGCCGTTCGGATTCGTAGTTGTCGAGGTCGGTCAGATCGTCCAGCGACAGCACCGCGATCTCGGCCACTTCCCGCTCGTCGGGCGTGTATTCGCGGTCCGGCACCCGCGCGACGAAGGGGCGGACCCGGTAGTCGGTCACCGTCGGGATGTCGTCGAGGCGGCCGACGACCTCGACCTCCTCGGGCCGGAGGCCGATCTCCTCGTCAGCCTCGCGTTTGGCGGTGGCTTCGAGGTCCGCGTCGCTGGGTTCGTGGCCGCCGCCGGGAAAACTCATCTGGCCGGGGTGTTCGCCGAGGTGGTCGGCGCGCTTGGTGAACACGAGATAGTGGCCATCGTCGCGGGTGATGATCGGCACGAGGACGGCGGCGTCTCGCTCCCCGCCGTCGAGGGCGACCGCCTCGTGTGCCATCACCCGCTCCCAGTCCATATTCGCCATGTCGGGCCGGGCGCTCTTAGTTTGTCTTGTTGTCGGCGTCGTCGAGTCGGTCGCGGATATCCGAGAGGTCGACGCCGCCCCACGCCTCGATGTCGTAGCTGACATCCAGCAGTTCGTCGGCCCGCTCGGCGTCGCCGGCGGTGACCGCCTGCGCGGCCTCGGTCCGCAGGCGCTCTTCGGCGGCCCGCGCCACGTCAGCCCGGTCGACCACCCGCGTTTCGGTATCGAGGATGTGCGGCAGGTCCTCGGCGCCGTCGGGCATCGTCGGGAAGGCCGCCGGCCCCGGTGCCAGCAGTTCCTCCGGTTCGTCGTCGTCGGCCTCGAACCGCACGAGCGCGAAGGCCGAAAGCGCCTCTTCGATGTCGTCCTCCGGCGGTGCTTCGCCCCGCCGGTAGGCCAACTCCGAGCAGGCCGCATCGAGTTCCTCGCGGGTCAACGCCCCGAAGAGGTCGACGATACCGGCCAACTCGTCGGCGGTAAACATGTACGGGCGTCCGCTTGCGGGCGCCGTTAACGTTCCGGCTGGCTGGCGGTGCTCGGCTCGCCAGCGGCCCTGTGCGCCGCCCCACCGGCCGGCAGCCATCCAGCCTTATACAGGCCGAACAGGCCGACGACGATGATGCCGAGGACGCCGGCCAGCGTCTGGAAGGCGACGGTGTAACTGACGCCGCGGGAGACGGCGATACCGACGCTGCCCGACCCGAGCGCCTGCACCAGCATCATCGACGACGAGAACAGGGCGTAGGCGCTGGCCCGGTGGCGGTCCGGCACCGACGCCAGCATGTAGGTGTCGACCGCGGGAAACAACGAGTGGATGACGTAGCCCAGAACGAGGCTGACCACCGCGACGACGTAGACGCCCTCCGCCAGCGTCAACGCGAGGACACAGACCGCGAAGCTCCCGACGATGGCCAAAAGCAGCGGGACGTTCGGTACCCGATCGGCGAGCCGCCCCGTGATGAGAAACGCCGGAACGCCCGCGGCGAACATCAAAGACAGCAGCGTCCGGCCCGTCGCCGGGTCGATACCCTTGACGACCTCCAGGTAGTCACCGTAGAGGTTGAACAGCCCGTTCCACAGGAAGCCGGCAGCACCGATGAAGGCGATACCCGTGAGGATGATAGGCCACTGGGCACGGCCCGCCTCGATGAGACTCCGGTCGGCCGTTCCCGCCTTCGGCAGGTCCGCCCGACGGGCCGCGAACACCAGAAACGCCGTCGCCGCGGCCGCGAGCGCCGAGATGAAGAGGAACGTCGTCCGCCAGTCGCCGACGAGCAGAATCGCGCTGACCGCAAGCGGCGCGACGACGGCCGCGAGTTGACTCGACATACCGTGCACGCCGATGACTTTCCCCACTCTTTCCGGGAAGAGTTCGCTCACGAGCGGGTTGGCCGCGATGAAGTACATCCCGCTGGAGAGACCCATCAGGAACGCGCCGACCGCCAGATGCGTCACCGAGGGCGACAGCGCGGCGAACGCCGAGGTGAAGACCAGAAGCGTCCCCGTCGCCGCGACGACCCGGTGTCGGGAAACGCGGGTCAGCAGATAGCCGGTCGGCAGTCGCGGGGCCGCACTTCCCAGCCACGCCGCGCTGGTGACGACGCCCAGCGAGGCCGCCGATACGTCGAAGTCGGCGGCCGCTGGCTGGACGATCGGCGCGAAGACCACCCGTGCGAGGTTGACCAGAAACACCATCGCACAGAGGGACCCGAACAGTTCTCGACGGGACACATCCGGCCTTCGATTGGCCGCCGTTTGAAAGGCTCGGACCGACCCCGCTGTGGGTGCCGCTGTCGTGGGATTCGACCCCCAACACCACCGATTCCGATTCAGATAGATTCGACGGTATCCCGCACGCGCTGGAGGTACTCGTCCTCGCTTATCTCCCGGTCACCCAACTGCTCGACCCATGCGGCCTCGACGTAGAACTCGCCGAGTACGTCGTCGTTGTACGCGTAGGCCGTCGTCTCGAAACGGTCGATGTCGATCCCGTAGTACCGGCCATAGGAGTTGGCGACCGCGACGGCGACGTGCTGGACCTCCTCGCGGAACGCCGAGGTGCTCCCGGCGTCGCTGTAGTATTCGAGACCCAGAGTGGTCCCGTCCCACTCGATGGTCTGAACGTCGATGTCCCGCTCGTCGAGTTGCGAGCGGTACTCGGCGACGAGGTCCTCGCGGGAGGGCGTCGGAACCGGTGTCGGCGTCCCTGTCTCCGTCGATTGGCCGCCGCTACAACCGGCTACTGCGGCGCTTATGGCGGTTCCGAGCGCGGCGAGATAGCGACGGCGGCGCATATCGCCCCGTATCCGACGCCGACGTATCAGTCTACTGGAAGACGCTATCGAAGGCGTCCGCACCCATCGGCGAGAAGGTGCCGGCGCCGACGTTCTCGGCGACGTGTTCCGGCGACCCCATCCCGACGAGCGCGGAGGTGACTCCGGGGGCGCTCCGGGCGAAGTTGAGCGCGCGCTGGGCGGCCGTATCGCCCGCGAGGCGGGAATCGACGGCCTCAGGAATCTCGGTCGGGTTCGTCAGGTCACCCTGCAGCAGCGACGCCGAGGTGAAGACGTCGAGGCCGGCCTCGCTGGCGAACCACAGCGCGCTCTGTTTCCCGTCGGCACCCTCGTGAGCCTCGAGGGTGAAGGCGTCGGCCATGTGGACGTTGAAGGGCAACTGGACCGCCCGGAAGTGCGTCGCAGTCGTGCCCGCACGGTCCGAGGCGTTGCGGGCCCGGGAGACGACCTCGGGCAGCGAGAGGTACTTGTCGTGGTCCGGCGGGACGCGGAAGGCCTCCCACGTCGCCACGCCGTAGTGGTCGATATCACCCGCCTCGGCGCGTTCTTCGAGGCGGACGAAAGCGTCTTCGAGTTTCTCGTAGACGGTTTCGCGGTCGAACTGGGCGAGTTGGGCCTCCGGATTGTGGACGTAATAGAGGTCGATGGAGTCGAACCCGAGGTTCGAAAGCGACCGGTCGAGGCTCCAATCGAGGAAGTCCGGCGAGAGGCAGTTGCCCATCACGAGGTCCTCGCGGTCGACGACGCCGGAATCGAGGAACTCCGATTCGACGTATGCGGAGGCGTCGGCCGGCCGCTCGCCATCGAAGGGGACGAACCCGCCTTTCGTCGAGACCATGACGGCATTGCGGTCGATATCACTGTCCCGAATCGCCTCGCCGACCACCCGCTCGGAGCGCTGGTGTCGGTAGTTCACCGCGGTATCGACGACGTTGATGCCGCTTTCGAGGGCTTCGACGAGGGCGTCGTGGTAGGCCGCGTCGGCTTCGTCGGTCGCGTCGCCGAGATAGGTCCCGACGCCGACCGACGAGACGAGACAGTCAGCGAACCGCCGGAAATAGGTGCGACCGAAGGACTCGTGGAAGCGGTCACGATAGGCCCACGTCGCCGATTTCGTCGCCATACCCGCGATAGGCGGGTCGGACACAAAAGCACGCTGGCGGACGACCGCCCACCGACCGGTCGGCAGGCTACAGTTCGCCGTTCATCGCCGCGAAGAGTCGCGGTTCGAGCTCGACCGTCTCGCCCGACACCTCCTCCGATACCGGGAGGTCCACCCGTCCGCCGCCCATCCGCGCGTGACCACCCGCGCTGGCGTCCGAAAGCGACCCCAGCGCCCGCTGGAGGGTCTTTCCCATATGAACCCTGTCGTCACGTGACCGCCCCGAGAGGTGGACCGTTCCGTCGGCTTTGCCCATGACGACCGAGACGGTCACCCCTTCCAGTCGGACGAGTTCCTCCGCCGCGGTCGGCAGGGCATCGAGGTTCGACACCGTATCGACATCGCTTACGAGGAACGACCCCTCCTGCTTCCGGTCGTTGATGGCCTTGGCCTTCAGCTCGAGGGTATCCCCGTCGATCTCGGGGTTGGCGATCCGATCCAGCGAATCGGCGTCCGCCGCGGGAAAGAGGAAGGCCGCGGCCTCGAACTCCGCGGGCGTACAGCCGCGGGTGAACACCGTCGTATCCGACTGGATGCCGTACAGCAGGCCGGTCGCCAGCCGCGGCGAGATCGCGTGTTCATCCCCGCCCGAATCGTTCGTCCAACCGCGGTCCCGCAGGTACTCGGTGAGGATACTCGCACAGGCCCCCCGTTCGGGGCGCACGTCGGTGAAGACCTCCCCTTCGCCGTTTCCGGGATGGTGGTCGATGACAGCGTACGGTTCGATGAAGTCCGCGCCGCCGAAGCCGCGTGGTTCGTTGTGGTCGACGAGCACCACCTCGTCGCCGGCCAGTTCCGACGCCGTCTCGACCCGCTCGAACGAACAGTCCAACACCGTTTCGAAGGCCCGGTTCTCCGGATGGCGTATCTCACCCGGATACTGTATCGTCGCGGACGTCCCGACGACCTTGGCCAGCGCCGCAACGGCCATCGCCGAGCCCATCGCGTCCGGATCGGGATTCGGGTGCATGAGAACGCAGATGTGCTCCGGAACGGAGATCGCGTCGACGAACTCGTCGCCGAGTGTTCGTTCGAATCGAGACCACAGCACGACCGCAAAAAGCAGAATCGCGATGACGATCGAGACGGCGACGAGCGCCTGCTCGGACGGCCCACCGAGTTCCTCCAGAACCCCCTCACCGACCGCGAGTAGGTCCTCGGCCGCGGTCTGCTGCATAGCCCGACATAACTCGGCACCGAAGTAAGTACTTCGGGTACCAAACCCGTCTATTGCCGGCTCCGATACGCCTCGATGGCGTCACGGTAGCCCGCACGATAGGTCGGATACTCGAACTCGTAGCCCAACTCGCGGAGCCGGTCGTTCGAACAGCGCTTGCTCGTCAGGATGCGCCGTCGGGCCGCCTCCGAGAGGTCGTCGTCGAGGCGCTCGGCTTTCGTCCGCTTGGGCGGCCGCTCGACGCCGCATTCGTCGGCCAGCCAGTCGGCGAACGCCCACTTGTCGACCGGTTCGTCGTCGACCGCCAACAGGAGTTCGGCGTCGGTCTCGGTCAACATGAATCGGACGACTCCAGCGGCGTCGGCCCGGTGGATCATGTTCAGATACCCCTCGGTGACCGGCCCCTCCAGATACCGTTCGAGCCGGTAGCGGTCCGGGCCGTACAGCCCCGCAAAGCGGGCGACGGCGCCGTCGATGCCGTGTTCGGGCGCCTCCTCGCGGGCGATGCGTTCGGCCTCCGCGAGCACCGTCGTCTTCTTCGTGGTCGGCTCCAGCGGCGTCTCCTCGTCGACCCAGTCGCCGTCGTGGTCGCCGTAGACGCCCGTACTCGACGTGTAGACGAGTCTGTCCGGCGAGTCGTCGCGAGCGCCGAATTCCTCGATGGCGGTCCGAAGCCCCTCGACGTAGACCCGGCGAGCGGCCTCGGCATCACGGCCGCCCGAGGACGCCGCGAACACCAGCGCGTCCACGTCGGGGACCGCATCGAGCGCACCTGCATCGGTGACGTCCGCCTGTACGGCCTCGGCACCGGTCTCCTCGACGGCCGCCAGACCCGCTTCGGAGCGACGAACACCGACCACCTCGTGGTCGTCGGCCAACTGGCGGGCGAGCGCGAGGCCGACGTATCCACAGCCGAGAATTCCGACGCTCATCGTTTCTTGCTCTCGATGAACTGGTGGAGCAAGGCGAGTTCCCGGAGCTTCATCGGAAACCGCCCTTCGAGCTTCGATTGGATCTCTTTCGCTTCGAGTTGGCCGCCGATGCCCGATTCGACGGCCTCGACGTCGAGGACCGCCATCGACATCCCCATCATCAGGTCGTCGCGGACGAGCATGGCGATGGTTTCGGCGTCGGGGGCGTCCGCGAGCACCGACAGGATGGCGGCGGCCTCTTCGAGGGTGAACTCCGGCGTCTCGCCGTCCAGCAGCGCGCGGAGCCGCGAGGCCTCGACGCCGGATTCTTCGGCGACTTTCTCGACGCCGTGGGCCTCGACGGCCCCGATGAGTTCGGCTTCGTAGCGTTCGTGGAGTTCTTCCGGGGTGTGCGCGCCGGGATCGTCGGCGACTTCGTGAAGCATATGCGTCCTTCGGGTTCCCGCCCTCAAGTACGATTCGGGGTCGGCCTACAGGAACGGTCGGTAGTAGTACGGGCTGACGAAGCCCTCGATGACCGCCGCGATGACGAGCAGGACGCCCAACCCGACGGCGACCCAGAAAGCGCGTTCGAGGCTGTCGGCGAGGGCATCGACCGACATCCGGCCCCGGGCAGTCAGCCAGCCGGCACCGCCGAGCGAGAGCCCCAGCGCACCCGCGATGACGAACGCTGGGATCTCGATGATGCCGTGCGGGGCGACGAAGGCCAGCAGTTCCGGAAGCGTCTCCTCGGTGCGGGCGACGACGCCGAAGACGAACCCGTTGAAGAACAGCGCGATAGCGGCCGGCACCGCGAGCGCGAGGCCGGCGAAGGCCGTACTCACCGCGACCGTCCAGTTGTTCGCACCGAACTCGATGGCCGCAAACAGCGGGTCGTGGTCGGCCAACCGCTCGGCGATGGACGTCGATGCGGTGCCGAGGAACGGCTCGACGGCGACCCAGCCGACCGCGAAGCCGCCGAGCGCGACCGAAAGCGAGACGACCTGCAATATCGGGTTGCTTCGAACGAAAGCGAACAGTTCGTCGACGCCGCGGTAGAGGCCGGCCTTCAGCCGCTCGCTCGTCGGTGCTTCGGGGGTCGATGGCGGGTCGACCGTCCCCCGGTAGTCCGCGTAGAAGCCGGTTTTCACGAGATCCAACCCCGGCGACAACAGGACGAACCCGAGCACGCCGACGAGGGCGCCGGCACCGCCGACCGCCAACGCTCCGGCGACCGCACCCAGCACCAGCAGGCCGGCGAGAGCGATGAGGGCGTACGCGCCGGCTGCAGTCGGGTTGGTAGTGAGGAAGTCGAGACCCCTTCGGACGCCATCACCGAACGACACACCGTCGACGACGACCGCGACCGCCGCGAAGACGAACGTGAGGCGGATTCCGACGAGTAATCCGACGGTTACCGGGATGGCGGCGAGCACGACCAGTACGCCGACGAGCGGCGAGACCAGCGAGACGACGCCAACCACGAGGCCGACGCCGGCGAGCACCAGCAGCCACAGGACGGTCTCCAGCACGCGGAGGGCGAGTATCGACAGCCAGTAGCGGCGGGCACCGCGGAGGGCAGCCGTCGTACCCCGCTCCGAGCGCAGTCGCGCGTGGCTGGCCGAAAGCTGGGCCGCCGCAGCAACCGCCGCGAGAACCACGGAGACGACCACCGTTGCCAGTAGCGTTACCGCGACGATGGCAACGGTCGTCGGCGTGACGACCGTCTCGACGAGCGGGGTGACCTCTCGAACCCACGCGTCGAAGGCCTCCGGGTCCGTTTCGGTGGCTGGCGGCGGGTCGAGATCGCGGGCGGCCAGTTCCGCTCGAAACCGGGCGAGCCGGCCCGTCGTTTCGAGGTACAGGTACGCGAACGCGAGGCCGAAGAACGCGACGACTCGCGTGATCGCGGGCACGGCCGGCGTCAGGAAGTACGCCGGGAGGATGTCCGCCGGCCGGTGGAGGACCGCGGCGGCCGACTTGAGGGCGGTGGCGGCGTCCATACCCCCAGTTCCGTGGCCGGTTCCAAGAAGCCTCGGCCGTCACGGCGGCCACCCCGAGGAGCGTTCGTCGGCGACGCCGTCGGTGTCACCGACCCCGCGCGGCCCCGGCGGAACCACGACCACGACGGCCGTCGAGACCCGGACCGGAACGCGTTCGGCGGTCCCGAGACGGGCGTTCCGTGTACCGATGCGGACCGTCCGGCCGCCCCGGATGTAGGTGACGGCGCTCCCCGGCCCGCCGCGGTCGGCCCGGACGACGAACCGTTCGTATTCGCCGCCCGCCTCGACGTACCAGACGTTGGCGGTCGCATACCAGTAGCCCGGAACCGGCGCGACCGGCAGGCCGGCCGGCAGCGCGCCGAGGCGCTTTCCGAGAACACGCTTGCGCTGCTCGGCGAGTTCGGCTTCGAGCACATCGGCACCCCGATTCTGCAGTTCGTCGCTGTACTCCGCACGGAGGTCCTCGGGAATCGGCGTCGTCACACTCCGTGGCGGGCGGGCGCCCTCCTCGGCGAGCGCCTCGTCGAGCGTCGTTCGCAGGCGGATGCGGAGCCGGTCCCGTTCAGCCTCGCTGTCGGCGACGGTCACCGCCGCGCGGTCGGCGGTCGTGCCGTTCGCCAACGCCAGCGCCGTCTCGGCGGTCCCGGCATCGGTTTCGAGTGCTTCGCGTGCGGCCGTCTCGGGGATTCCCTCGTCGACCATCGCGGCCACGAGTTCGCCACGGACGTAGGCGGTGGCTGATTCGACCTCGTGTTCGAGGGCCGCCGGGTCGGTTCCCGGCGTTTCGTCGGCGGCCCGAAGCGCCGAGGCGGCCGTCGAGAGAGCGACCCGGTCGGCCCCGAGATAGGGGACGCGGTCGACGATGGACTGGGCGGCGCCGTCGTGGGGTGAGGTGAAGACGTTCACGTTCCGGGTCGCAAGCGGCGTCACCTCGCCGCCGCCACGGGCGCCGATGCGGTCGCGAGCGACCGGCCCCGTGGTGAGATAGGACGGGCCGGTGTCGACAGCAAGCGATAGGTTCCCTGCTGGATCTTCGAGGCGGGGCGAGTCGGGCCGTCGGGCCGCCCGATGGGCCGCCAACGCGCCGTCGAGGCGGTCGGCCGGGAGGCGCTCGCCGAGCGCGGCCTCGATGCCGGCGTTGGTTTCGGCGTGGTCGGCGGCCCGGGCGTCGAGTTCGGCCGCCAGCGCGTCGAGGTATGCGGCCCGAACCGCTCGTTTCGTCCGCGCGGCGGCCGACGGTGTCGACGAGCCGAGCAGTTCCTCGCGACGGTCGGCGAGGCTCTCGCGCAATCGAGCCGGCGGGTTTGCCCGTCCGGCACCGATCGCCGGCGCGGGCAGGCGAACGGTGTGGTTGCGCGTCTCCTCGCGGAGCGAACGGAGGTCGCCTCGGGCTTCGGCCGGCGGAACCGTCCGGTTGGCGGTCGCCATCGCGGTCGTCGGCTCCCACCCGTCGGTGACGGCGGTTCGTGCTGCCGTTCGAAACCCACCCACCTCCTGAAGCGCATCGTCGGTCGCCCGGTCGGTCGCCGCCGACAGCGCGCCGTCGAGTCGGCCGCTCGGCACGTCGTCGATGGGCGCAGTCCGGGCGCGGACCGCGACGGTAACACGGTATCGGCGCTCGCTCGTTTCGACGGTCGTCCGCGTTCGGTTCCCTCGGCGCCACGTCCGGGTGACGGTCGTCGTCTCCGTCGCGTCGAAGGCCCGGGTTCGCCGCGTCTCCCAGCCCGCCCTATCGTCCGCCGTCACATCGACAGATGCAAGCGAGACGGTCGTCTCGCGCCGTTCGTCGAGGAACACCCACCCGTCGCCGGGTGAGTCGCCACCGGCCGACCGACCGCCTCGCCGGTCGACGGAGACGTCCACGCGCGCCTCGACGGTGTGTGCGCGGTCGATACGGCGGGACAGGTTGTCACCGCCGTCGATGCCGACGACCGCGGCGTAGGCGTGGTCGGCCGAGCGGTTGACGCCGACGGGGACCTCCGCGGGCGGCGGTTCGTCGCGCCACGTCCCGACAGGTTGATTCGCCGAGTCGGCCGGTCGAACCTCGTCAGCACCGCGTAGTACCGCATCGACCCATTCCTTGTCGCCGCCGCCCCCGAGCAGCGCATCGGTCGTCGCGACGCGCCGACCGGCGGCCGCGACCCCTCGATGGCCGTCGGGGTCCGCGGCGCCGAAGACCGCCCGCTGTTCGGCCACGAGCGCGTCGTTGGTCGCCAGTTCGACGTGGCGCGTGCCGACGACGTTGGCTATCGGCGCGCCGCCGTGCTGGGCGTAGCCCCGGGTCCACGCGATGGGGTAGAGCCGCGCCGTCAGTCGGCGAGCGACGCCTTCGTCGGTCACCGGCGCGGTCGCCCGCCGCTCGAAGCGCTCGGCGCTGTCGTGGAGCAACAGCGCGGGATTGGCGACGACGAACGTAGGCGACCGCGCCGTTTCCGTGATTTGTCGCCCGTCCTTGGTCGCCGTCAGCGTGATCCCCTCGATGGTCACCCGTAGAGCCGCCTCATCGGTACCGGCCCGTTCGACCGTGACGCGTTCGATGACCTCGCGGTAGCCGCGTGTCGTCGGCTCGACCGGCGACAAGGAGGCCATAGCGGTGACACCTCCCCGTTCGACCGCCACCGGGTCGAGACGCTCGCGAGCGGCCAGATACAGCCGCAAGCGGAGCGCGTCCCGAAACGGCTGGCTGTCGTTCAGCGCCCGGCCCGCCGTCGTGTTCGCCGGGCGCGTAACGGGGGCGGCAGCGGCCTCGGTCGCTGCCTCGTCGGCCGCCGCTCGGAGCGCGGTCATCGATTCGGCCGTTGCACCGTCCATCGCCCGGTCGACCGACGGCTGGTCGGCAGGCGCCTCCGTGCCGACCGTCGCGGTCAGCGTCGTGCTGGAGACCAGCAGGAGCACCCCAACGAGCGCGAACGGGACGCGCGCACGGTCGTTCATGTATCCCACCGTCGGACGACGACGACCGCTCGGTCGGGCGAACTCGCTTCGGCGGCGGCTCTCGGGGTGTCGTACCGCTTCCGAAGGTCGGCTTCGAGCCGCTCGGCCAGCGCGGCCGCAAGTCGGTCGTTGGCCCGCCGCGCGCTCGCGTCGGTCAGCGCCGCCTCGGCGTTCACGTCGAGCGTCCCCGCCATCGCCCGATACCGGTCGGCCGTCGCTGGCGCGGTCCGCTCGTCGACCAGCGCGGCGCGAGTCCGTTCCGGCGGGAAGCGCCACTCGACGTACGCCCCTGCGAGTGCTCGCGCCAGTTCCGCGAACGACTTCGGCGTCGTCTCCGATGGGTCGATTCCCGTCTCGACGACGGACCGCGTGACCGCGACATCGGCGTCGGCCGGCGGCGGCTCACCCGCCGTCGTCGTCCCCCGAAGCGGCGCGTCGGGATAGGGTTCCCAGCGCGCCGTGACGGCGACGCGTCGGTCCGTCGTCGCGGTGGTCTCCGCGGCGACCGCGGCGGCGTAGTCGCCGTTCGTCAGCGAGTCGCCATCGAGGGACGCGTTCGTGGCTGCCGCCCGTCCGAGGTGGTCAGCGGGCGTCCCGTATGCCGTCCGATTTCGGGAAACAGGGACACTCACGGTCGCGGTTGCCAGTGTCCTGGCAGTGGTATCCGACCCCGCGTCGAGCGAACCGTCGACCGAGTGACGCC
Source organism: Natronomonas sp. (assembly GCF_036625485.1). Taxonomy (GTDB): domain Archaea; phylum Halobacteriota; class Halobacteria; order Halobacteriales; family Haloarculaceae; genus Natronomonas. The sequence goes on from NZ_JAZKTR010000006.1 coordinate 30,316, forward strand.
CGTCCTCCGGAATCCCGACGGCCAGCGTCGTCATCGCCGCGCCGACCAGCAGGAGACAGACCGACACGTCGAGGACGGTACTCACGCCGCGGGCCACACGCACACCTCCAGTCGGCCGGGACGGACCGTCCCCGGCGCGGTTCGAGCGCTCACCCGGCGCTCGACGCAGTCGGCATCCGCCACCCGTGACGGGCCTGCCTGCCACCGGTGCTCGCCGACAGACAGCGTCGCGTTCAGCCGATAGCCCGTCGGGCGGGCCGCCTCGGCGGCCGTCGACAGCCGCGGGTCGACGACCCCGAACGAGGCGGCCTCGTCGACGAAGGCGTCGGCCGCCGTCGGCGCCATCTCCCGGTCGTCATCCAGCGCCGCGAGCGCCCCGTCGAGGGCGCCGGCGTAGAGGCTCAGTCCGACGCCGACCGCGAAGACAGCCGCCAGCGCCGCCAGCGGTTCGACCTGCCCCCTGTCGGGGGACGACCCCGGCGCTCTATCCGACGAGGACGACATCGGTTCCCTCCCACGCGACGCGTCTGACCAGCAGGCGCTCGGTGCGGTGCCACGTCGGGTCGGCCGCCCGCCGCTCGGTGATCGCCCGCTCGAAGCTCTCGGGGGATGCGAAGACCGTCTCGGGCGGTTCGCCACGCAGAACGCGCCCGAGCGGCGTTCCCTCGGGGGCGAAGACGACCGGACCGTAGCCGAGACGGGCGTGGGCCGTCCCGCCCGGCCCCCGTAGCGACAGGGTGTCGGCACCGGCTCGAACGGCGTCGGCGTCCGCCATCGGATGCCGGCCGACCGAGGCGTGCTCGCTGGCGGCGACGCTGTCGACGGTTCGGGCGGCGCCGTTCGCGTCGGGCGGCGCGGCGGCGGGCATCGCGCCGGCGAGCGTGACGGTCGCCCCGCTGGCGACCGCGAGGCCGAGATAGACGTACCAGGCGTCGACGGGAACGTCGAACATACGCCTGCTGGCCGCGTTTTCGGTTATAAACCCCCGGCCGTGGCAGCGGTCGCGGCGAAGCCCGCGAGGTACGTCGCCGTCGCCAGTGGCAGGGCGATGCCGACCCGGTAGCCGACCGTCGCGCGGTCGAGTCCGCGTGAAAGGCCCGTCGCCAGCGCCGTCAGGACGACTGCTGTCAGAAGGACGTACGCGCCGATTGCAGGTCCGAGCGCGGCGACCGCAGGCGCGCTCCCGTCGATTCCGGTGCTGGCACTGGCCGCGCCGACGTCGATACTGTCGGCCAGCGCGACCGTCGCGCCGCCGACCAGCGGGCCGAAGAAGGCTCCAGTGTTGCCCAGCGTCGCGGTGACACGGCCGAGGTCGCGGCGCGCTTCCGCTTCGACCCGCCCGAGCGCGTCGAGGTGGTCGGCGGTCTCCACGAGCGCGCGACCGGCCGGCGGCCCCTCACGCGCGGCCAGTCCGAGCAGTCGGGCGGCGCTCTCGCCACGTCTGCTCGGAATCCCGTCGAGCGTGCCTTCGAAGGCGGGTTCGATGCCCACGCGAAGCTGTCGCCCACGTCGTTCGGCCGCGGTGAACGTCTCTCCAACGACGCCGTCGAGGTCGGCGGCCGCGTCGGCAACCGCGCGCTCGACGGCCACGCCGTCGGCCACCCGCCTGCCGACCAGATACAGGGCGTCCGGGAGGCCGTCGTCGAACTGCGAGGCTCGCCGCCGGACCGCGACAACGGGACGGAACCGAACGATGAACACCGTTCCGACGCCGAACCCGGCGGCCGCGAGTGGGCGCGTCCACGACGGTAGGACGGCATCAGCGGCGAACCAGCCACTGACTGCGACTGCCGCACCGGCCGCGAATGGCGGCCACCGACGGTCCGGCACTGCGGGATGCTCACGGCCGACCGGAACCGGCGGGAAGGCCACAGGGCGGGCCGCCAACAGCCATCCCGCTGCACAGCAAAGGCCGGCGGGCAACAGCAGGTCGTAGACGGCGACGATGGCTGGAAGAGCGGTATCGACGCCGGCGGCGCCGGCGGCCGGGAGGACGGCCACAAGCGCCAGCGGCAGGAGGACGCCGAACGCGTAGACGGCGGTCGTCGGTCCCTGCAGGGCGTCGGCAGCCTCGGCCGCGCGGTCTTCCGCGCCGTCGAGGACCGTCTCCATCGCCCGGTCGAGCGCCCGGTCCCGCTCGCCGTCGGGCGCGTTCGCGGCCGCTTCCAGCAGCGTTACCGCCCGATAGAGGGCGGGAAACGGCTCGCGCCACGCGTCTGCGAACGCACCGAACCCAGAGCGAGACGTGCCCCGCGCCCGTCGGACGTGTTCGGCGAGTCTGTCGCCAAGCAGACCGTCGGTCTTCGCGGCGAATTCGGCCGCCCCCTCCGCCGTAGGGGCGATTCGCGTGCGTAAGACCGCCCGCCCGACGAGCGTCGGCGCGGAACCAAGCGCGCGGCTTTCACGCAGGTTGGCGACCGCGAGAACGCACCCATGAGCGGCGACGGCCGCGCCGACGCCAAGACCGGCGGCCACGAACAGGAGTTCGACCCGCCCGGCGACGAGGGCGACGACAGCGACAGGAACGGCCACGAGGAACCCGACCACGTCGGCCGCGGCCGCCAGTTCCGAGGGGTCGCGGTCGAGAAGCGGCGCGACCTCGGCGAGGGACGCGGGTGCCGTCTCCCGCGGTGAGAGGGCCGCGAACCGGCCGATTACGTCCATCCAGCCAGTCGTTCCGCTCGTGCCTCGATGTCCATCCGTACGTCGGTGGCCGTCTCGTTCGGTGCTGCGAGGTCGGCGATGGCAGGGCAGTGCTCGAGGCGGAGACTACCGCTGCCGCCGTCCGCCACCATCTCGAAGTCGACCCCATCGTCGGTCCGCCGAACCGCCTCGATGGCCCGGAGCCGCCGCGTCCGGCCGTCGCCGTCGTCGTAGGCCTCCACCGTGACGACGAAGTCCGTATCGGCGAAGGCGGTTTCCGGAACGCCGAGGTCGGTGACGACCCGTTCGCGGACGGACTCGCCACCGCCGCCGTGAATCGTCCCGAGGACCGCGCCGTCGGCCGCGCCGACCCGCATCGCCTCGTAGAGGACTTTGGCCTCCTCTCCACGCACCTCGCCGACGACGAGCGCGCCGTCCCCGAGTCGGAGGGCGGTCCGCAAGGCCTCGGTCGGTGCGATGGAGGCCCCGTCGCCGGTCGCAACCCGGAGTGGCTGAACGTCGCGGCCAGCCGACTGAAGTTCCTCGACCGGGAGTTCGGGCGTGTCCTCGATGACGACGGTTCGGACCGACGTCGGCAGTTCCCACAGCAGGGCACCGAGCAGCGTCGTCTTGCCGGCCCCGCGGGCACCAGCAAGGAGGACGGCCGCGCCGCGCTCGACGGTGACCGACAACAGAGCCGCGGGTTCCGGGTCGAGCGTTCCGTTTTCGACGAGGTCGGCCAGTCGGAACGCTGACTCGTCGTGGGCGCGGAAGGTGAACCCGACGCCGTCGCTGACGGGATCGGTGACGCCTGCGACACGGACCCGCCGGCCGCCCGCATCGACGGTCGCATCCAGCGTTGGGCTGGCCTTCGAGAAGGCCCGGCCACTGGCCCGCCGGAACCGCGAGGCGAGGGCGGCCGCGCCGTCGGCCGTCAGCCGAATGTTGGTTCGCATCGTCTCGCCGTCTCGGCGGATCCGGATACGGTTGTCCTCGACCGGCGCGGTGACGAACGCGTCGGTGACCTCCGGGTCGGCGAAACAGTCTTGAAGCGCACCGAGGCCGCGAGTGTGTTTTTCGAGGGCCGTCGCCAGCGTTTCGACGGGCTGTCCGGGGTCGGCGACCCGTCTGACCGCGCGGCCGGGCGCTCGCTCGCCACCGCTGACGCGTCCCTCCGCGAGGCGCTCGTGGGCCGCCGCCAGCGTCGCCGTCGCCTCGGTATCCAGCCGATGTTCCGCGGGGGTGAGATGGTAGGTCGGCAGGCCCTCGCCGGCGTAGTGGCGGACGACCGCGCCGGTATCGAGTTCGTAGCGTTCGGTCAGCGTCGCGTCGGCCGGCGGTCGGGTCGCGACCCGCGATCTGGCGACCGTCGGCCCGACGCTCGGCCGGAGCACCGTCTCGTAGTCGGCACCGAGAAACGCCGCGAGGCCAGTTTCGGCGGCGATACAGGCCAGCGGCTCGCCACGCCCCGAGGCGACCCGGGCGGCACCGAGCGGGTCCTCGCGGGCGCGTGTCGCGAGGTCGGCATCGTGGAACGTCGCGGCCTCGGCGAAGCGCCCGGCGGCCACGAGCAGAGCCGCGGCCTCGTCCTCGTAAGCGCGCTCGAAGCCCGACGCGCGGGTTCGCACGGCCGTCACGTCGCGGTCTTCCAGTGCCGCGACGACGGTCGCGCGGCAGGCCGGTTCTTCGGCGAGTCGCCCCTCCCCGGCGCAGTCGTCGCTGTCGACGTGAAGGCGGTCGTCATCGACGGTCGGGACACAACCGCAGTCGGCCGTCGGGCCGAACAGGCTATCCAGCATGGGGCGGTTGGCCGCGGCTTGCCTTTTCAACCCTCGCTCGCCGGATTCGAACGACCGACTCGCCGTCGACCCGGTACAGCGAGAGCCGGAGGTCGGTCCGGCGCTCGATGCGGAGCGGCGCATCGACGCGGATCGGAATCTCGCTTCGGACCGTCCGGTTCGGGCCCGTTCGTGGCACCCAGACCAGCCGGTCGTCGGCGACGTGAAGTCGGCCGCCGTCGGTGAACGTCGGCTGGGGTGGGCGGAGCGTGACCGTCGTCGTGGCTGGTGAGCGTCGGGGGTCGACCGGATCGTTGCTGGCCGCGAGCAGTTCGGCTTCGGTCGCGAGCGCGTCCAGTTCGCTCGTCGCGAGCGCGGCGTTTCGGTCCCGTTCGGCTCGCTCGGCGGCGGGCAGGCTGGCGCCGAGGAGGGCCGTCCCGAGGAGGACCGCCAGCACGACGCGAATCACGGTCGGAGACGTTCGAGGAGTGGTTTCTCGTCCTCGTCGTCGGCGTCGGTCGTGGGGGCGTCTTCGCGCGCTTGCCGTCCTGCCCCCACGGTCCGTTCCAGCGCCTCGGCTTTCCGGAGCGCGCGGTCGGCGCGGCGTTCGACGTCCTCGTTGACCGAGCGGACCGATCCAACGTAGCCGCGGAGTGCCTCGACGGCCGCTTCGAGTTCCGCGATTCGGGATTCGAGTTCGTCGACGCGCTCGGTGCGGTCGATAGGTTCGTCCTCGGAGATGGCCCGCTCGACGGCATCCAGGCGGCGTTCGATCGATCGGCGGTCGGGGTTGGGCGACGACATACTGCCGCTGGTCGCGTCTTGGTTTATAAACCCCCGTCGGCGAATCGAAACCGCCTTTCGGGAAACCCCCGGACGAGGGGACGTGAGCGACGGCAAACGGTTGCAGTTCTGGGTACTCTATCTGACCCGCTTCGCCGAGGGGTTCGGCTTTATCACCCTGCTGACGCTGCTGCCGACGTATATCAACACGCTGGACCCGCAGGCCACGACGGTGTTGGGCCTGACCATCAGCGCGGGCTTCATCATCGGGATGTACACGACCGGTTTCACGCTCGCCCAGACGGCCGCCGTCGTGCCGCTGGCGTGGGCCGGCGACCGCTTCGACAAGCGGACGGTCCTGCTCGTCCTTCTCGCGGCGGGCGCCGGGGTGTACGCCCTGTTTCCGGTCGTCGACTCGTCGGCGTCGTTCATCGCGATACGGGCCCTGCAGGGCGTCGTCGTGACCGGCGCGGGGCTGATGAGTCTCTCTTTGGTCGGCCAGATCGCGACGACCGGCACCCGTGCGAAGGCGATCGGACGGGCGAACGCTGCCTCCTTTGCGGCCTCGATTCTCGGGTCGCTGTTGGCCGGCGCCATCTACGACGCGGTCGGGTTCGGACCGGTTTTCATGAGTATCGTTGCGCTGATGATCATCGCGTGGGTCGGGCTCTACGGCCTGCTCGACGCCGACGACACCCGCGTCGAGGGCTTTCCGTTCACGGACCTCGCATTGAATCGCAAGATTCTGACCATCACCTCCTTCCGGTTCCAGTACGCCTTCGCGGTGACGATGGTCCGGACGTGGGTGCCGATCTACGCCGGGACTGCGATGGCCTCGGGCGGCCTCGGCGTCGCGGCGACCGCGGTCGCGCTGACCGTGACCGCCGAGAAGGCGACGAACATGGTCGGCCAACTGTTCACCGGCCGCCTCTCCGACCGGACGGGCCGAGCGATGTTCGTCTTCGCTGGCGGTGGCGCCTACGGCGTGGTGTCGCTGGCGATCCCGTTCTCGACGGACCTCGGCGCCCTGCTGGGAACGCCACTCTCGCTTCCGATTCTGGGATCGGTCCCGCCGGCATACGTCCCGCTCGTCCTCCTGTCGGGGCTTCTGGGCGTCGTCGACTCCTTCCGCGAACCGGCGAGTATGGCGCTTTTCGCCGACGAAGGCACCGAGGACGGCGGCGTCGCCGCCAGTTTCGGCATCCGCGAGTTGGTCTGGCGACCGGGGTCCGTCATCGGCCCCCTGCTGGCCGGGTGGCTGATGGTTGAGGTGAGCATGGCCTCGGTCTTCGTCGTCGGCGGGGCCTTCGCCATCACGGGCGCGCTGGCCTTTCTCGGGATATTAGCCTACGATTACGGACGGAACGCCCTGACCGCGTGGTAACCGCCTCGCCGAGGTTCCCCGCCGATACGGAGTCGACCGGCAGCAATTGCCGGAACTGCACTAACAATCATGAGGTTTAAGGATGCGTAGTTAGTACGGGGGAATAGATGACGTCCGACGAAATCGAACCGATGGTGCCGCGAATGCCTCGACAAACGTCCACCGATACGGTCCGCGCCGACGGCGGCCAGCGGAAACGCTACGACGCCGACGAGGTAACGGCCCCCCTCGTTCCCTCCTTCTGACTTCCGTCTCGTAAGACGCTTTGCACACCGGCGCCCAGCCGGTGGTATGCGCGAGTCCCACCCCGTCGAGCAGGCGGTCGGCATCGACTACTACGTCAGCGAGGCCGACGGCACCGGCGGCCGGCTGCGCGCCCGCCCCGAGGATTTCCGGGTTCGCGAACGCGAATCCTTCGACGTGGACGTCCATCCCGTCGACGCCGACAGCGGGTCGTACCCGCATCTCGTCTTCCGGGCGAAACTCTCCGGGTGGGACACCAACGACTTCGCCTCGACACTGTCGAACGAACTCGAGATCAGCCGCGAGCGCGTCTCGTGGGCCGGCACGAAGGACAAACACGCGATCACGACACAACTGTTCTCGGTGAAACTGCCCGACCGTGCGGAACTACCCGACCTCGGCAACGCCGATATCGAGATTCTCGGCCGAGCGGGCCGGCCCGTCCTCTTCGGTGACCTCGCGGGCAACGACTTCGATGTCGTCGTTCGTGACGCCGAACGGCCCGAGAACGCCGATGAGATCGCCGACGAACTCCGTGCGTTTGCCGCGGATTTCGAGGGCCGTGCCGACGAGATAGCCGTCCCGAACTACTTCGGCCAGCAGCGCTTCGGGTCGAAACGGCCCATCACCCACCGCGTCGGTCTCGATATCGTTCGCGGGGACTGGGAGTCGGCGGCGGTCCGGTACGTCTGTGAATCCAGCGAGCGCGAACCCGAGAACACCCGCGAGGCACGGGAGGAAATCGGCGAGACGCGCGACTGGCAGGCCGCCCTCGACGAACTCCCGGGGCGTCTCCGCTTCGAGCGGGCCATCGCCGCCCGCCTCGCGGAGGGCGCCGAGACCGACGAGGACTACCGCGAGGCCCTGGAACGCCTGCCGACGAACCTCCAGCGGATGTTCGTCAACGCTGCCCAGTCGTATGCCTTCAATCGTATCCTCTCGAAGCGTCTCGACCGTGGCCTGCCCTTCGGCCGTCCCGTCGCTGGCGACGTGGTCTGCTTCGCCGACGACGCGGGCCTGCCGGACCCCGACCGCGCACAGACGGTCGACGAGGGCCGCGTCGATACCGTCGCCCGCCACTGCGAACGCGGCCGTGCATTCGTCACCGCACCGCTCGTCGGCACCGATACCGAGTTCGGCGACGGCGAACCCGCCGATATCGCCCACGACGTCCTCGACGACCTCGGAATCGAACCCGCCGACTTCTCCCTGCCCGGCGAGTTCGATTCGACGGGCACCCGGCGGGCGATTCGCGTGACGACCGACCTCGATATCGCACAGGACCCGCTCACGCTCTCGTTCTCGTTGCCGAAGGGTAGCTACGCGACGGTCGTGGCCCGCGAGTTCCTGAAGGCCGACCCCGACGACCTGTCCTGACAGGGGAGTCCCTCCACGCGCGGGAAAGGG
>NZ_JAZKTR010000093.1:0-9991 GCF_036625485.1 Natronomonas sp.
TCAAGGAGCGAACCGCGTCAGCGGTGAGCGAGTAGGGTGGGGTAGTTCACATAATGCTTACAACCGAGGCCTATGGAACGCGTCAGTATCGACGATATCGAGGCGGAGCCGCACCCGATGGGCGTCAACCGGGAGCGACGGTCGATCACCGACGCCGTCGGGGCCGAGCATATGAGCGCCGTCCACTACGAACTCGACCCCGGCGAGCAGTTCTCCGGTGGCCTCCACACCCACCACGACCAGGAGGAACTGTTCTACGTCATCGAGGGGACCGCTACCTTCGAATACCGCGAGCCGCAACGCGGCTCGGATGGGTCGAGCGGGGAGCATAGCGACCCGCGAGACGGCACCGACAGAGCGGAGACCGAGGTGAGCGCCGGCGAAGTCATCCGATTCGAGCCCGGCGAGTTCCAGTGCGGCCGGAACAAAAGCGACGGGAGGGTCGTCGGCCTCGCCGTGGCGGCGCCCGGAAGCCGGCACAACTGGACCGACCTCGAATCCTTCGCGCCGTGTCCCGAATGCGACGAAGTGACCTCCCACGGCGTCGAAGAGCCCGACGGGGACTTCGTCATCTACTGTAACGAATGCGGCAACGAGATGCGAATCGCCTGATACGGACTGTCGTAGTCCCTAAGCGGCGATTTATCCTATGGGTCGGTGACCGCGGGGAACCCGTTACAACCGCCCGTATTACTGGCGATACGGAGAACCCGACACGCATTTGAAACGGTCTACCGAACCCTTGTGACATGCAACGACGAGCGTTTCTCACGGCGGCCGGCGCAGCCGTGGGAACTGCGCTGGCAGGGTGTCTCAGCGGGTCGACCGGCACCCTCGTCACGCAGGTCGCGCCCCCCACTGGCGATATCGGCGATTTCGAGTCGTGTATCGTCACGGTCACCGAACTCCGGGTCATGTCGGCCTCGACCGGCGGCGACGGCGAGACGGAGACGGCCGGCGGTGGGACGATAGCTGCCGAAGCCCCGACCGTCGAGGGCGAGCAGGCCTACGAGGTGGCCGATGCCGAAATCGACCTCGTCGAACTTCGGAACGGCAATGCGAAACGCATCGACGAGCGGGAACTGGGGACCGGCGAATACGAATACCTGAAACTGGTCGTCTCGAACGTCGATGCGACGCTCGAAGGCGGCGAAACCGTCGAGGTGGCGACGCCCGGCGGCGGGCCGCTGGAGTTCGACGCCGCCTTCGAGCTTCGGACGGGGACGCGGACGCTTTTCACGGCCGGATTCGCGCCTATGCAGGAAACCAAGGAGACGGAGGACGGTCAGGAGACCCATTACGTTCTCCGACCGGTCGCCGACAGTACCGCGGTCGGTTACGAGGCATAGCCTCCCCGGGTCAGGTATCGCAGTTTTTGCGCGGAACGGCCAGCAAACATATGACGCGCCAACCCCGAACCTGTCGTATATGAGACGACGAGAATACCTCGTAGCGACCGGTAGTGCCGTGGTCGGATCGGCATTCGCAGGCTGTCTCGGCGATGGAAACGGCGGTAGCGGGACCGGAACACTCGCTACGCGGGTCACCGACCAACCCGGTGATATCGGTGATTTCGAATCCTGTGTCGTCACCATCACCGGGATCCGACTCAAGCCGTCGGAGGACGGTGACGACGATACGGAGGACGACGGTGATGAGGACACTGCTGAGGGGACCGACACGCCCGAGGGAACCGAGGCGGAATCCACCGACACCGAGGCCGATGATGAGGACGACGAGGATGAAAGCGAGGAGGTCTACGAGGTCGATTCCGCCGAGGCCGACCTCGTCGAGTTGCAGGACGGCAACACGCAACTGATCGACGAGCGGGAGATCGATACCGGCGAATACGAGTACATGAAGCTGACCGTCTCCGAGGTCGACGGGACGCTCAAGGAGGGTGGCGACGCCGAGGTGGATACGCCCGGCAACGCGCCGCTGAAGTTCAACGAGTCCTTCGAGATCCGCGCGGACACCCGGACGGTCTTCACCGCGGACTTCACGCCGGTTAAACGAGGCCAGCAGAACAGCTACATCCTCCAGCCGGTCGCTGACGGCGTCGAGGTCGAATACGAGGACGTCGAGACGGGGACGTCGACCGACGCGACGAACGGGACGGACACGACGAACGAGACCGACGCCTGACGCCGACGCCGAGTTCCATTCTTCCGGCCGAAACGGCAAGGCTCCTAAACCGTCGGTGGGTACCGGCCGACATGCCATCTCGCCGCGGTTCGTTTCTCGCCGGCGCCCGCGCCGTCGTTCCCGTTCTCCTCGGCGTCGTCCCCTTCGGCCTGGTAGCTGGCGCTGCAGCCGTCCGGGTTGGGCTCTCCGGCCTCGAAGCGATGGGGCTTTCGGTCATCGTCTTCGCCGGCGCCTCGCAACTGGCCGCAATCGAGTTGCTCGGGCAGGACGCACCGGCCCTGATCGTCGTCGTGACGGCGCTTGTCATCAACCTGCGAATGACGATGTACAGCGCTTCGATTGCGCCGCATTTCCGCGGGCTCTCGACGCGACTCCGGGCGGCCCTTGCGTACCTGCTGACCGACCAAGCGTACGCGCTATCGATTACCCGGTTCCGGACGGACGACGACATCGACCGGGCCGCGTATTATCTCGGTGCAGCGGCGCCGCTGTGGGTGGTCTGGGTGATCTGTACCGCCGTCGGCATCGTTGTCGGGGCGCAGGTGCCCGAGTCGCTGCCGCTGGGCTTTGCTGTCCCGCTTACCTTCCTGGCGTTGCTGGTCCCCTCGATAACCGACTCGCCTAGCGCGCTCGCGGCGGTGGTCGGAGGCTCGATAGCGACGTTCGGTGCCGACCTGCCGCTGAACCTCGGGCTCATCACCGGCGCGGTCGTCGGTATCGTCGCCGGACTGGTCGTCGAAGCGGGGTGGAAGCGATGACCGCCGTCTGGCCCGCCATCGTCGCCATCGGCGTCGGGACGTTCCTGATCCGGTTTTCCTTCATCTTCCTTCTGGAGCGAATCTCGGAGATGCCCGAGTCCATCGAGCGTGCTCTCCGCTTCGTCCCGCCGGCGGTGCTGGCTGCACTGGTCGTCCCCGCCGTCGTCATCGTCGACGGGTCGACCGCGGTTTCGGTCGGCAACGAACGCCTGCTCGCGGCCGGTCTCGCCGCCGTCGTCGCCTGGCGTACTGAGAATATCTTCGCTACCATCACGGTCGGCATGGTCGCGCTGGTCGCCCTCCAGAGCCTGCTCTGACGTGTCGTCTATCGGCTCTCCTCGGAATCGCCCTGACTGGGTTAACTGATATTAGTTTCAAAATAGTGTGGAGTAATGGATTATGATTATAACGCTGGCCCCGTTACTGGTTGTATGGGCAGGTTACGCCAGCGTCCCCATCAGCACCTCTCGCGGGCGGTCGTCAAGACGCTCGGCTACCGGTTCTTCATGGTGTGTATCACCGTCACCATCGCGTTTCTCGTGGTCGGCGACGTAGGGGATGCGCTGAGCATCGGCCTCGTCGCCAACGTCGTGAAGACGGGGACCTACTTTGCCTACGAGCGGGCATGGGACCGCATCGACTGGGGCGTCTAACGGGGTCATCGTCGGAGGTCGACCCGCTTCCGCTTTCCCCTGATTTTTGCGGCGCTGGACCCTATATGACTCATGAAAACGGCTGTCGTCTGGTTCCGTGACGACCTTCGCGTGGCCGACAACCCGACGCTCGCCGACGCCGTCGGGGCGGCCGACCACGTCGTCCCCGTCTACACCTTCGACCCGCGGTGGCGAGGCGAAAGCCAGTACGGCCCCACCAAGCAAGCGTCTCATCGGACGCGCTTCCGCCGCGAAGCGGTACTCGACCTACGCGAATCGCTCCGAGAAGGTGGGGGTGAGTTGTTGGTCCGGGAGGGCCGTGCCGAAGCAGTCGTCCCGAATATCGCGGCGGCGGTCGATGCCGATGCCGTCTTCGCACAGACGAAACCCGCGACGGAGGAACTCGCGGCAGAAGCAGCGGTCCGCGAGGAACTCACAGAGCAGGGAATCGACTTCGAAACGCGCTGGACGCACACGTTGTATCACCCTGACGACCTGCCGACGCCGCCCGAGGCCATCGACGATACGTTCACGCCGTGGCGGAAGACGGTCGAAGCCGAAACCGAGGTTCGCGACCCGATTCCAGTGCCGGCGTCTGTGCGGACGCCCGACGATCTCGACGCTGTCGATGCCGGGGAGGTATCCACACTCTCGGCCCTCGGCGTCGAGGAACCACCAACTGACGACCGGTCGGTTCTCGATTTCGAAGGCGGCGAGTCGGCCGGTATGGAACGGGTGGACGCCTACGTCTGGGAGGGCGACCACCTCCGCGAGTACAAGGAGACTCGAAACGGCCTGCTCGGTGCTGACTATTCGTCGAAGTTCTCGCCGTGGCTGGCCGCGGGCTGTCTCTCGCCGCGGTGGATTCACCGGGAAGTCGAACGCTACGAGGACGAACGGGTCGCCAACGAGGACACCTACTGGCTGGTCTTCGAGTTGGTGTGGCGCGATTTCTTCCAGTTCCAGTTCGCCAAACACGGCGCGGACTTCTTCGGGTCGACCGGGATACGTGACGTCTCGGCCGACTGGGACCACGACCGAAGCGCCTTCGAGCGGTGGGCCAACGGCGAGACGGGTATCCCCTTCGTCGACGCCAACATGCGCGAGTTGAACCGGACGGGCTACATGTCCAACCGGGGTCGGCAGAACGCCGCGTCGTTCCTCGTCGACGCCCTGAACGTCGACTGGCGGTGGGGTGCGGCCTACTTCGAATCCCTCCTCGTCGACTACGACGTGGCCTCCAACTGGGGCAACTGGGCCTATCAGGCCGGCGTCGGCAACGATTCGCGGGATAACTTCTTCGACGTCCTCTCGCAGGCCGAATACTACGATGCCGGCGCGGAGTACGTCACCACGTGGCTGCCGGAACTGGCCGACCTACCGCCGGAGTACGCTCACCGGCCGTGGAAACTGTCCGAGGAGGAACAAGCCGACTACGGCGTCCAGTTGGGTATCGACTACCCCGAACCGATGTTGGACCTCGAAGCACGCTACGAGGAACTGCGGTGAGTACTCAGCGGCGACACGACGCTATCGGTGATAACGCATGTGGACGAACGGTTCTTCTTCGCCCGCGATATCGGTCGTCTGCTCGATGCGTTCGAATCCGCACTCGTGTAAAACGGAATCAGGCCTTCCCGACAGAGGAGCGCCGGGTCGAGGTCAGCGATCGATTCGTGGTCGACGACGGCGGCCATGAACTCCTCGCCGATGCCGCTGTCGCGTTCGTCGGCCGCGACGATGACGTCGTAGATCTTCGCGTAGTAGGTCCGGTCGGTCAGGATGCGCGCCGAAGCGCCGAGGCGGCCGTCGTCCCACGCGCCGAGGGTGATGCTGTTGTCGATGGCTTGCCGAACCTCGGCGGGGTCGCGGTCGGTACACCATTCGTAGTCCTCGTAGAGGTCACACAGCGCCTCGGCGTCGGCGGCGTCGAGTTCGACGACGTCCATGTCGGCGGAGCGTCCCCTGCTCTTAAACCGTTTTCCACCCCGTGGCAATCCCTCCCGACGATACGCCGGGTTTAATAGCCGCCTGCGGGATTTTGAGGTATGAGCGACGAATCGGGAACGCAGGAGCTCGGTATAACCGAGTCCAAGGAGCACAACCCCGGCGAGTGGTACGCCGAAGTCGTCCAGAAGGCCGGTCTCGCGGATTATGCCCCGATGGGTGGCTTCATCATCACCCGCCCCCGTGGCTACGCGCTGTGGGAGCGCCTGCAGGACCACCTCGACGGCTGGTTCAAGGAGACGGGCGTCCAGAACGCGTACTTCCCGCTTTTCATCCCCGAGAGCTATCTGGAACGGGAGAAGGACATCGTCGAAGGGTTCGACCCCGAGGTGGCGTGGGTGACCCACGGCGGCCACGACGAACTCGACGAACGTCTCGCGGTCAGACCGACCAGCGAGTCCATCATCGCGCCGTTCATGGCCGAGTGGGTCCGCAGTTACCGGGACCTCCCGCTCCGATTGAACCAGTGGTGTAGCGTCGTCCGCTGGGAAGCCACCGAGACCAAGCCCTTCTTCCGGACCAAGGAGTTCCTCTGGCAGGAGGGCCACACCGCCCACGCCACGGGCGAGGACGCGTGGGACGAGACGATGACCCGCCTCGGCCAGTACGAACGGCTCTACGAGGAGGTCATGGCCATCCCCGGCATGACCGGTCGCAAGCCCGAACACGACAAGTTCCCCGGCGCCGACACCACGACGACCATCGAGGCGCTGATGCCCGACGGCAAGTCCGTACAGGCCGGCACCTCCCACCACCTCGGGACCTCCTTCGCGGAGGCGTTCGACATCACCTACACCGACGAGGACGAGGAGGAACGCATCGCCCACACCACCTCGTGGGGCCTCTCGTGGCGCGCACTCGGCGCGCTCATCATGACCCACTCCGACGACCAGGGACTGGTCATCCCGCCCAAACTCGCGCCCACGCAGGTCGTTATCGTCCCCATCTGGCAGTCCGACACCGAAGACGAGGTCAAGGAGTACGCCGCCGACCTCGCCGCCGAACTCGACGAGGAGTTCCGCGTCGAACTGGACGACCGCGACGAGCGCAATCCCGGCTTCAAGTTCAACGAGCACGAACTCAACGGCGTTCCCCTCCGCATCGAGATCGGCCCCAACGAGGTCGACGACGAGGAAGCCACGCTGGTCCACCGCCCCGACGGGGAAAGCGAGGTCGCCGACCGCGAGGCCATTACCGAGTCCGTTCAGGACGCCCTCGATACGGTCTACGCGAAACTCTACGCCAACGCCGAGGAGACCCTCGAGAACAACATCCGCGAGGCCCACGGCCGCGGTGAAATCCTCGGCACGCTCGGCAAGCACGGCGGCTACGTCAAGACCGGCTGGTGCGGCGATGAGGCCTGTGAGGCCGAGATCAAGGACCAAATCGCCGCCGAGATCGTGATGTTACCCCTCGAAGAGGACTACGAACCCGTTCACGATACCTGCGGCGTCTGCGGCGAGGAATCGGTGGAGACGGCCTACTTCGCCAAGAGCTACTGAGGGCAACGAATACCCGATTTTTGCTGATTGCGGCGGCTGGTAACAATCCGGTAAATAGAGCCAAATGTGGCGGGCAGGCAACAGCGGGTATGCAGGGCGATCTCGACCGCGATGACGCAGCCATTCTCCATCTCCTCCAGTCTGATGCCCGCAACATCACGACGGGCGAGATAAGCACCCGCGTGGGGTTGGCCTCGAGTACCGTGGCGGCACGAATCAACGAACTCGAAGCACGTGGAATCATCACCGGGTACCGGCCACGAATCGATTACGAGAAAGCCGGCCTCGACCAGCATATCCTGCTCATCTGCAAGCTCGCCCCGAAGACCGACGAGACGGTCGTCGAGCAGATAAGCGAGGTGGAGAACGTGATATCCGTCCGGCAACTGCTGGCCGAACCGGCCAGAATCCACGTCGAGTTGGTCGCGCCGACGCAGGAGCGCCTGGAAGACGTCTCCAACGAACTGGACGAACTCGGCATCGAGATCACCAACACGGAACTCATCGAGGCGGTCTACGGGAACGTTTTCAACCACTTCGGCGAGAAATATACGACCGGCGAGTAATTTCCCATCTCTCCGCTTGAAACCAATCGTCTCGGTGGTCTGATGTTGGATCTCGCCGGGTGATTCTGGACGAACTCCGTTTTCCGATGATGGTTTTTGCGAGAGGGGTGAACGATCAGTCATGCCAGGCTCCATGAGCGGCATTGAAAAGCTAACTGTACCCGAGCGGGTCGTTCTCGCAGTCGCGGAAGCAAACGATGTCTCACCGATGGAGGTATCGCCACCCCTCTACGAAACGGTCGACCCGGATGCCCTCGAATCGCTGATCGAACAGACGTCGGATCGGTCTTTCCAGGTCTCCTTCGAATTTCATGGCTGTCACGTCACGGTTCATGGGAACGGCGACGTCGCCGCTTCGAACCCCGCGGACGCCGAACAATCGGTTACCGTCACTTCTGCTGCCACTGACGACCTGATGGTTTCGGCCGACTGACGAGGACCGGTCGCGTCGATGGCATCGTGGCTCGACGCTCAAACGACGGCAAGCGGGTGCTCGACCGTCACGAGCGAACATCGCAGCGTCGGTCGTCAGGGGCCGTATACGTAGCCCCAGGACGCGAGAACGACGAGCAAGACGGCCAGCACGAACAGGACGGTCCGTTTTCGAATCCGGGGGGCCGGCCGCCACAGCGACAGTAGCCCTCGGGTCGAGTCGAGGAACCCACAGCGCTCACGCACTGTCCGTCTCCGACTCGTCGGTCGTCTCGTCACTGTTCGGTTCGTCGGCCGTTTCGTCACTCTCGGTTTCGCCGTCCGTAGTGCTGCCGTCCGAATCGGCGTCGTCGTCGGTCTCTCCGTCGGTACCGTCCGAGCCATCGTCGACCGTTCCTCCGGGACCGTCGGCGTCTCCGTCGGTTTCGGTGTCCGTGCTGTTGGTTTCGGTGTCCGTGCTGTCGTCGGGGGTGTCGGTCTCGTTCACGTCACCGCTTGGGTCGGTTTCACCGTTCTCGTCGTCGTGATCTGCCGTTTCGGTACCGTCGGTCGGCTGTTCCGTACCCTCGTCGGTGTCGGAACCGTCCGATGAAGCACCGTCTTCGGCATCGTCACCTCCATCGCCGGGGGCTTCAGTGACCGTCGTCTCGTTCCCATCGGTCGGGACATCGTCGGCGTCGTCGGCATCGGACTCGTTTCCGTCCGTCGGAACGTCACCATCCTCGCTCGGGGCCGTCGGAGAGGCGACGCTGGTGTCGTCGCCGGCCGAGGAGATGCCGACCGGACCATCGTCACTGCCGGTGGTCTCCTCTTCAATGGGACTGAAGGTTCCCGTAGTCGCGAAACTCCCATCGACGCTGCCTTCGTCGGAGAACAGTCCGACGGTGTAGAACCCACCGCCGGCCGCGAGCGAGAAGACAACTATCGCAACCACGGTCAGCACGCCGAATCCCTGACTCCGAGCGGTCATTCCTCTTCCTCCATCACTCGGTCGGTCGGCGGCGTGGCAGCGCCGTCTCCGTCGACGCCGCCGTCGGTGGCCGGTCGGTCGGAGTCGCTCCCGGCCGCGAGCGGGTCCATCTCGGTACCGTCCCTGTTCACGCTTGCACTCCGGCGTGCGGCCACGAGGACCACGAGCAGTCCGAGAGCGGTCAGCGTGGTCCCGAAGGCGACGGCGATAGTGCCCGCCGTCGGCCACGTGTAGGCGACGTAGCCGCTGTATGCCCCGAGCGGGACCAACACGAGGAACGCCCCTTCGAGGGAGCGGGTCGTTATCAGGAACCAGCCGTCGGCTGGAGGGGTCGCTGCGTTTTCGCCTGCTCCGTCGGCGGCCTCCTCGGCGGGGTCGTCGGGCACGTCGGTCGTATCCGAGCCCGGCGCCCGGTGGCGGTAGAGCGACCACAGTTCGTTGACGACGAACAGTCCCAGCGGAAGGACGACGAGCGCGACGAACCCGTACGGCGAGTTCGTGAACTGGACGACGTACCCGATGTACGGAATCGTGAGTATCACGGTGCCGACGACGCTCGTGGCCTGAACGGGCGATGCGTCCGGCCCGTCGTTGGCGTCACCTTGCGTTTCGAACGCTAGCCCACCGGGCTCGTCGAGCACCGCCGTGACTCGGTGCGTGACCGGTATCTCGCTCGTCCCGCGGGTGAACGTGATGACGTCGCCCGTCCGTATCGTCGCCGGGTCGCGGTCCGCGACGATGACGACGTCGCCGGGGGCGATAGCCGGGGTCATGCTCGCCGTGAGGACGACGAAACTGTGGTCGGCGCCGACCGTCTCGGGAACCGCGTAGACGACGAACGGCGCGACGACCGCGATCAACAGCAATACGGCGAGTACGTTCGCCACGGTCCGAAAGGTTGGTTTCATTGATTTGCTCCACTGGTAGTATTTTGGTCGGTCGATTCGTCGACGTCGGT
>NZ_JAZKTR010000094.1:0-9855 GCF_036625485.1 Natronomonas sp.
ACGGCCAAGAGGAGGTCTACCTCGTCGTCGGCGGCGAGCAGGCCAACGACGCCGAGGAGACGGGCGAGCCCGAACTGACGGTTCGGCTCGGTCCCGAGGACGACCACGAGGCGGAAGTGACGCTTGGACCCGGCGAAGCCATTCGGGTCAGCCCCGAGACGCAACGGCAACTCCACAACCACAGCGATGGGCGCGTTCGGGTGGTCATCGCCGGCGCGCCGTAGAAATGTATGGGAGTCACGTTCCGGCACCGGGACGACACACGTCGCACGCCATCGCCGAACGACGCGATATCGGTCAGAACTGGCGTCCTGTATACGAGGCGTCGATTCGACACTGGACAGCCGACCCCCCGCTTAACGATCCATTGTCAATCGGTGCCTGATAGACACTCGTCCAGTTCGTCCAACCGCTGCTACTGATTCGACAATCACACCAATATCATCTTTATTTATCCGTACGACATCTCGCATATGTGTGCGACCCGAACGACGGAGACAGGGCAGTTGTTCAATCGTCCGTCCGACCCCATCGGTTACGTCGCAGTCCTCGCAGCGCTCGTAACGGGCGTGTTACATCTGTTGGCGTCGACGAATGCCGTCCAGTTCAGCCTGGTACTCGGCGTCCTGTTCGTTCTCAACGGGCTCGGGTTCATCGGCGGGGCGATGCTATACCTCACGCGGTATTGGCGGCGGTGGCTGTTCCTCGTCGCAGCGCTCTACGCAGTCGCGACGATTCTCGCGCTCTTCCCGGTGCAGGGATGGGGCGTAGAAGCCTTCTACATGAACGGCAGCCTCAATCCGCTCGCAGTGGTCACCAAAGCCGCCGAAGCGATACTGGCCGTCTCGGCGGTCTATCTGTACAGTAAAGCCGATAGGTAGGACGGGACCCTCGCCGTTCAACACGAACTCGTGAACACGGCTCGGGGCCGGTAGACTCGGGCGACGGCGCCGCGACCGCCCCGTCTTAATAGACGTCCTCGATTTCCTCCTCGTAGTGGCTGTGTTCCTCGGCGGGGAACTCCCCGCTTTCGACCGCCTCGGCGTACGAGGAGATCGCGTTCTGCATCTCGCTTCGCACGTCGCCGAAGGCCTTCGAGAAGGGGGCGGTTCCCTCGGAGAGGCCGGTGACCTCGTCGATGACGAGTACCTGCCCGTCGCAGTCGGGGCCGGCGCCGATGCCGATGGTGGGAATCGAGATGGCGTCGGTCACCTCGCTGGCGAGGTTCGCGGGGACGTGTTCGAGGACCAGCGAGAACGCGCCGGCGGCCTCGTGTTCGCGGGCCAGATCGAGGATGCGCCGGGCGGCCTCGGGGTCGGTGCCCTGCCGGAAGAGGCCCGTTTCGTTCTCCCGCTGGGGCGTGAGGCCGAGGTGGGCCTGTACGGGGATGCCGAGGCGGGTGAGTCGCCGCGTGAGGTCGACGGTGTGGGGACCGCATTCGAGTTTGACGGCGTCGGCGTGGGCCTCCTTGAGCATGCGACCGCAGTTCTCGATGGCGTCGCCCTCGTCGGCACCGTAGGAGAGGAACGGCATGTCGGCGATGACGAGGGCGTCGTCGGTGGCGCGGGAGACGGCGGCCGTTCGGCTGGCCATCTGGTCGACGGTGACGGGTAGCGTCGAATCGTGACCCATCTTGACGTTGCCGACCGAATCGCCGACCAACACCATGTCGATGCCGGCCTCGTCGACGAGTTCCGCCGTCGGCGCGTCGTAGGCCGTCAGCATCGTTATCGGCTCTTCGCCGGCCTTCGCGCGGATGTCCTTCGCTCGCATGGCATCGAATCAGTCGCGCGGGGGGTTAAACGCTATCACTCCATGTGAATCGGTCAGGGCCACGTTCCGGCGTCGAATCGTAACGGCTTACCGGGCGACACCCACATATCGGAGTATGCCGACCCGCGTCGAGACGACCGACCCCGAAGGGGTCGACTACGGCTGGGTGATGCAGACGACGTTCGTCCTCACCATCGTCGTCGGCGCGCCCGTCATCGCCCTCCTCTCGATTTTCGTCACACTACCGACGTGGGGCCAGCGGGTCGAGTTCGCAGTTCGCGTCGGCGCCGTCGTGTGGCTCTGTATCGGCGTGCCGGTCTTTCTCTACGCGCGAAGCCACTCCGAGACGTCGACGTAGTCGGTGCCGGCACGTTCGGCTGTCTTGTGATCCGTATCGCTATCGCCGATGAAGAGCGTCCCCGCGGGATCGCCGCCGAGACGCTCGACGGCCTCCAGCAGGGGTTCGGGGTCGGGTTTCTCGGTCGCGAGGGAATCCCGACCGACGACGGCGCCGATACCGTCGATATCGTGGGTATCGAGCGCGATTCGACACGCCTCCTCGGCGTTGAGCGAGCAGACGGCGACGGGTCCCTCGGGGACGGTATCGGCCGCGGGCAGGCGCTCGGAGTCGCGGGCGCCGTCGCGTTCGTGGCTGGCGATGACCCGTTCGACGGCCTCGCGGGCGCCGTTCTCGTCGGCGGCCTCGAGCATCCCCCAGAGGCTATCCGGCGGGACGATATCGCGCTCTTCGAGGACGGTCGCGACCTCTCGGGCGACGACGTCCCACTCGACGGCGAGACGGACGAGCGTTCCGTCGAGGTCGAAAACGACCGTGTCGTGGTCGTGGTTCACGCTTGCATCTCGGCCTCGACGGTAGTAACCAGTTTCGTCACCGGCGCGTCCGGAGCAACCGAAAAGAAGATCCCCTGTTTCTCGCTGACGACGCGGGCGGCGACGAGACTGCCCATGTACGTGACGAAGGCGCGGACGCCTTCCGGGTCGCGGAACAGTTCCTCGAAGAGGTCGTGTTCGCTGAAATCCAGGTGGACGTAGGAGTGGATCTCCTCGAAATGCTCCTGGCGGTGGTCGGTGTCGGCATAGAGACCCTCGACCCGCGGATCGACGTAGACCGTCTGGAACGTCTCGGCGTCGTAGACGGCGCAGGTGAAGACGTTCTCCGCTCCGATAGCCTCCCTGGCCGCCGACAGCGCGGCGTCGGCATCGAAATCGACCACGTCACTCCGTCCATCACCCGGCATCGTCCCCCATTCCGTTCTTCCTCCGGTTAATATTACGGGTGGGTTCGGAATCGGACACCCGAGAGTAGCCCCAGAACCGGTGGCAGGCCAGCGTCGGTACTAGCCCGCGATTCCGAGGGCTATCGGCAACCACAGGTAGGTGAGTGCGACGATAGCGAGGATGCCGAGCAGGTTCAGCCAGAAGCCGGTCGTCGACATCTGCGGGATGGTCACGTAGCCACTGCCGAAGACGACCGCGTTCGGCGGCGTCGCAACCGGGAGCATGAACGCCATCGAGGCCGCAAGCGAGACGGCCGCCATCAACGTGAGCGGCGGCACACCGAGCGTCAGCCCGAGGCTGATCATTATCGGCATGAAGACCGTCGCCGTCGCCGTATTCGAGGTCACTTCGGTGAGGAACACGACGACCGTCGCGACCGCGAGGAGGAGCACGACCAGCGGCACGCCCGCGATACTGGCCAGTCCGTCGGCGATGAGCGCGTCAAGCCCACTCTCCTGAAAGCCGTTGGCCAGCGAGAAGCCGGCGCCCAGAAGCACGAGTACACCCCACGGCAACCGTGCGGTGTCCCGCCAGTCCAGAAGGAACTCCCGGTTCCGATAATCGACGGGGACGACGAACAGGAGGATACCGCCGACGACCGCGACGACGGTGTCCGTAATCGCCGGAAACACCGGCTGAAGCACGAACGGCCGCAGAACCCACCCGGCGGCGACCGCCACGAAGACGGCGAGGACGCGGCGCTCGCCGCGGGACATCGGTCCCAGTGCGTCCCGCTGTGCCCGGATGAGGCGCTCGATGCTGCCCTCCTGTGGGAGTTCGGGGGCGAAGCGGACCACCAGCACCAGCCACGCCAGCAGCAAGAACACGACCGAAAGCGGCGCTGCGAACACCAGCCAGTCGAGGAAGGTGATCTGGACGTCGAGGCGGGATGCTGCGACGCCCGCAAAGACGGCGTTCGGCGGGCTTCCGATGAGCGTCGCCACGCCGCCGATGGAGGCACTGTAGGCGATGCCGAGCATCAACGCCAGCCCGAAGTCGGTCGCCGGGCGTTCCTGGGGGTCCGCCCCCGTCCCCGCGACGAGCGTCCCATCGGGGGCGTCCGGCGCGTCGTCGGTGGTGTCGCCGTCCCGTCCGCCGACCGTCCCGACCGAGACGATGACGGCGGTCCCGATGGGCACCATCAGCATCGCCGTCGCGGAGTTCGAGATCCACATCGAGAGGAACGCCGTCGCGACCATGAACCCGAGCAGGAGTCGGTCGGCCCTGACACCCACGAGACTCACGATGGTGAGCGCGATACGCCTGTGGAGACCCCAGCGCTCGATGGCGAGCGCGAGGAGGAATCCACCGAGCAGCAGGAAGACGACCGGGTCGGCGTACGGCGCCGTCGCTCCCGCGACGCCGACGACGCCGGTCACCGGAAAGAGCACGACGGGCAAGAGACTCGTCGCCGGAATCGGAATCGCCTCGGTCACCCACCAGATGGCGATCCAGAGCGTACTCGCCAGCGCCGCGTTCGCCGATGGCGCGATATCGAACGGTCGAAGCAGCAAGAGGACGGCGAACACCGCCGGTCCGAGCGGTAGCCCGATCCGCTGGCGGGTGACCCGTCCGGCGAGTGCGTTCCGTCGCATGTCGTTCCGAAGCGACGTTCACGCCCCACCCTCTTGGGCGTTTGCGAGACTGGGAATGATAGGGGATAGTTATCACACTTCAAGTCGTAGTTCCAAACGGAGGAGCCAATCCATGAACTTCGACGAATTCACTGGCGAGGTCCAGCACCGACTCGAACTCCCGGCGACCGGCGAGGCCGTCCGTGCGATTCGGGCGACGTTGATGACGCTCGGGCAGCGCATTCCGGAGGGGAACGCGGAGGATTTCGCGGCCTCGCTCCCGATGGAAGTCAAGTGGTACATGACCGGTGCCGTCCACGAGCACGGCCAGCGGTTCGACTGGTCGGAGTTCGTCGAGCGGGTCGCCGAGATCGAGGGCGTCGACCGGCCGGACGCGGCCTACCACGCGCAGGTCATCATGGACCTGACGAGTACGCTCGTGCCACCCTCGGACCTGCGACAACTGCGGGACATGCTCCCGGAAAGCGAGGACGACGAGAACTGGGGGAAGCTCTTCACACTCGTCGACGCCGACGACGGGGACGAAGCCTGAGCGGGATACCCGGGCGACGTCATCGACCGAACGTCCCCGTCGGATAGCTACTTACGCCCGTTGCTGCTACGAAACCCCATGTACGACCAAATCCTCGTCGCGACGGACGGCAGCGAAAACGCGGCCGACGCCATCGACGAAGCCGTCGCGCTCGCCGACGCCACAGGCGCGACTCTCCACGGCATCTACGTCATCGAGACGCGGACGGCCTACGATAACGCCATCGTCGACCCCGAAGAGGTCGAGCAAGCCCTCCGCGAGGACGGCGAGGAGGCGCTTGCGGTACTCGACGAACGAGCGGCCGAGGCGGGTATCGAGGCCGAAACCGCGATTCGGAAGGGCGTCCCCCACGAGGAGATCCTCGACTACGCCACCGACCGCGGGATCGATCTCATCGTCATCGGCGCGACGGGACGGTCGGCGTTCAAGACGGTGCTGCTCGGAAGCACGGCCGAGCGGGTGCTTCGACAGGCGGCGATTCCGGTCCTCGTCGTCGGCACCGAGGGAGACGAGGCTCCCGACGAGTAGCGGCGACGTCAGGAACCGTCCACCGTCACCTCGACCCTGACGGCGCTGTGTTTGTATTCGGGTATCTTCGAGACCGGGTCAAGCGTATCGCCCGTGAGCCGATTGATGAGGGGATCGGCGTAGTGGAACGTCGCGAAGACGGTCCCGCGTCGGATCGCCGGCGTGACGTCGGCCGCCATGGAGACCTCGCCGCGGTCGTTCCCGACTCGAATCGTGTCCCCATCGTCGATGCCGCGAGCGTCGGCGTCCTCGGGATGGATCTGGAGGACGTCCTCGCCGCGCATCCGCACGAGCGTCCCCGACCGGCGGGTGAGCGCGCCGCTGTTGAAATGCTGGAGGACGCGACCGGTCGTGAGGACGAGTTCGTCCTCGGCGACGGGGTCGACCGGGTCGACGTGCTCGACCGCCCGGAGTTGGGCCGTCCGGCTTCCGTCGGCGAACGTCTCGGTATGAAGGACGTCGACGCCCTCGTCGGCGTCTTCGGGGAAGGGCCAGCGCTGGCTGTCCGTGCCGATGTCCGCGTAGGACATCCCCGCATACTGGGGAAGCACCCGCCGGAGTTCCTCGAAGACCGCCTCTGGGCCCTCGTAGTCGAAGTCTCGGTCGGTCAGTCGACCGCCGAGTTCACACAGGACCGACAGGTCACGCCGAGCCTCGCCCGGCGGGTCGGTGTTCGGGCGCATCCGCATGACCTGCCGGTCGGTGTTGGTGACGGTGCCGGCCTTCTCGGCCCACGCGCTGCCGGGCAGGACGACGTCGGCGTGTTCGGCGGTTTCCGTCCGGAAGAGGTCGAGGACGACGAGACAGTCGAGTCGGTCGAAGCAGTCCCGGACGCGGTTCGCGTTGGGTTCGGTGACGGCGGGGTTCTCGCCGAAGACGAACGCCCCGTGTATCGACTCGCCGAAAGCGTGGGTCATCTCCACCTCCGTCAGGCCGGGTGTCGCCGGCGGCGAAAACCCCCAGACGTCGGCGGCCGCCTCGCGTGCCTCGGCGTCGGTCACCGGTCGATAGCCGGGCAGTACGTCGGGCAAGGCGCCGACGTCACCGGCGCCCTGCACGTTGTTCTGGCCGCGAAGCGGGTTCACGCCGGCGCCACGCTTCCCGACGTTCCCGGTCAACAGCGCGAGGTTGAGCAGCGCGTGGACGTTGTCGGTCCCGCAGTGGTGCTGGCTCATCCCCATGCCCGTGATGATGGCCGCCCGGTCGGCCTCGGCGTAGGTTCGTGCGGCCGCCTCGATATCGGCCGGGTCGACGCCCGCGAGTCGGGCGTTTTCCTCGACGTCGACCCCCTCGAGCGATTCGCGGAACGCCTCGAACCCCTCGACGCGGTCGGCGACGAACGACTCGTCGACGAGGCCCTCATCGAGGATGACCTTCGCGATGGCGTTGCAAAGGGGGATGTCGAACCCCGGCTTCACCGGGAGATGGAGGCTCGCTTCAGACGTTGTATCGGTCTCTCGGGGGTCGACGTG
This sequence comes from Natronomonas sp., assembly GCF_036625485.1. GTDB lineage: Archaea > Halobacteriota > Halobacteria > Halobacteriales > Haloarculaceae > Natronomonas. The sequence continues at coordinate 7,200 of NZ_JAZKTR010000094.1, forward strand.
GATGAGGTCGGCCCCGTCTCGAATCGCCGGCAGGAGGTACGACCGGAAGATGATCGGGTGCTGTTCGGCAGGATTGGCACCCGCGACGAGGAAGGCGTCGGCCTCTCGGAGGTCATCGAGGGAGTTTGTCATCGCGCCGGCGCCGAACCGCTCTCCCATCGCGGCGACCGTCGAGGAGTGACACAGACGGGCGCAGTTGTCGACGTTGTTCGTTCCGAGGGCGCGCGCGAGTTTCTGGAGGACGTAGTTCTCCTCGTTGGTGCAATTCGACGACGCGAAGAAGCCGAGTGCATCGGGGCCGGATTCGGCGACGATTCGTGAAAAGGACGACTCGATGCGGTCCAGCGCCGCCTCCCACGTCGCCTCGACGAGGTCACCATCCTCGCGGACCAGCGGCCGCGTCAGGCGCTCGTCGTGGTCGACGATCTCCCACGCGGCCGCTCCCTTCGGACAAATCTCCCCGCGCGTGTTGACGGGGCCTTTCCAGCCGGTCGCCTTCCCCGATTTCGGGTTGTACGTGATTCCGCAACCGACCCCACAGTACGGGCAGATGCTCTCCTCGGGTTCGGCGCTGCGGTCAGTCATAGCCCGACTTCGTCGGGCCGGACTATCAGTATTGGCTCGCTAGCGATTCCTGCGGCCCGTCCTATCCCAGCAGTTCGCGGGCGATGACCTTCTTCTGAATCTGGGTCGTTCCCTCGTAGATGGTCGTGATCTTGGCGTCCCGGTAGAGCCGTTCGACCGGGAAATCGGTCGTGTAGCCGTAGCCGCCGTGGATCTGGATCGCCTCGTTCGTCACGTCCATCGCCGCCTCGCTGGCGAAGTATTTGGCCGTGCTGGCCGCCAGCGACGGCGGGTCGTCCCCGTCGAGGCCGCGAGCAGCCTCGTAGGTCAGCAATCGGCCGGCCTGCGTTTTCGCGTGCATCTCGGCGAGTTTGTGCCGGATGGACTGGATATCGGCGATGGGCTGGTCGAACTGCTCGCGTTCCTGGGCGTACTCCTGAGCCAGATCCAGCGCCGACTGAGCGAGGCCGACCGACTGGGCGGCGATGCCGACCCGGCCGCCGGTCAGAATCGAGAGGGCGGCCGAGAGGCCACGACCCTCATCGGTTAGCTGGTTTTCCTTCGGGATACGCACGTCATCGAAGGTCAGCGTCGTCGTGTCGCTGGCCCGGAGGCCGAGTTTCTCCTCCTTCTTGCCGACGTCGAGGCCGTCGGCGTCCTTCGGAACCACGAACTGGGTCACCGTCCGGGGGTCGTCGGCATCCGTCTTGGCGAACAGGATGACGACGCCGGAGCGCTCGCCGTTGGTGATCCACTGTTTCGTGCCGTTGATGACGAACTCGTCGCCCTCGGGGCGGGCCTCGGTAGACATCTCGGCAGGGTTCGACCCGGCATCGGGTTCCGACAGGGCGAAGGCGCCGACGGGTCGGCCCTCGACCATCTCGGGGAGCCAGCGTTCTTTGTGTTCGTCGTCGCCGAACTCCGCGATGCACGACGTCGCGAGACAGTGGACTGACAGCGCGGTCGCGACCGCCAACTGACCGTAGGCGACCTCCTCGTTGACGAGTGCGTAGGTCAGCCCGCCGACGTCGAGGCCGCCGTACTCCTCGGGGACGGTCATCGCCGTCAGTTCGAGGTCGGCGAGGCCGTCCCAGACGTCCTCGGGGAAATCCTCGTGTTCGTCGGCCTCGCGGGCGGTCGGCCGTATCTCTTCGAGCGCGAACTCCCGAACCGTCTCGCGGATGGCCTGCTGCTCGGGGGAGAGGTCCATACCTTCGCATACGGCGGGTTCGGCAAAAACATAGGGTAATATGTGCTCGTGTCGCTCAGGCGAGTGCAGTCCGACCCCGAGCGCCGAGAAGTGATACCGGCCGTCGTTACTCGTCGGCCAGTTCGATACCGAGTTCGTCTTCGAGGGCTTCGATGAGCGACCCGCCGACGCCGGCGCGGGCGGCCCGGCCCTGTTCGACGGCGACGATGTCCTCCTCATCGACGCCGAGTTCCTCGGCCAGTTCGTCGGTCTGGAGGCCCGCGTCCTGTCGGGCCTGCTCGGCGCGGTCGCCGTAGCCGCGGACGAGGTAGGGAAGTGGGTCCTCCTCGTATTCGGTGTCCTCCTGCCAGTCGGAGTTGACCTTCTGGGCGTCGTCGAGTTTGGCCATGTTCTGTGCGGCCTTCTTGCGGCGGTTCGTCTCCTCGCGGCCGTCGCCACCGGACGTCGCGCCGCCCGAGCCGCTGGAGCCACCATCGTCGCCGTGACGGGCACACTCCGAGCAGACCTGCAGTTCGGCGCCGGCGACCGTCGCCGTCTCAAGCGAACGGTCTTCGGCACCACAGAGTTCGCAGGCACCGCCGGAGTCGCCCCCGACACCGCCGGTCGAGTATTTCGCCATACACGTTATGAGTGGAGGTGTCTACTTCAACTGTGCGGAAGCGCAGGCCATGCAACTAAGGCCGACGGACTGCGCGTCGTACCGCCCCATGCGAATCGCTCCCCCTCGGCGGCTCAAAGGAAAGCCCTTTTATTGTGCGCCGGGTTACGACTGAGTGCAGACAGACACACCGTGCGTGGGTAGCCAAGCTAGGCCAACGGCGCAGCGTTGAGGGCGCTGTCCTGTAGAGGTCCGCCGGTTCAAATCCGGTCCCACGCACTGCC
>NZ_JAZKTR010000095.1:0-9800 GCF_036625485.1 Natronomonas sp.
TCGGCATCGCCAGCGCCGGCCACGTGGCCGACGCCCGCCAGCTTATCGACTTCGCGCGCCGTCAGGCACAGGTCAACGAACTCCGCTACGGTGAGCCGATCGGCGTCGAGACGCTGACGAAGGCCGTCACCGACCACATCCAGCAGTACACGCAGGTCGGTGGCGCCCGCCCCTTCGGCGTCGCCCTCATCATCGGCGGTATCGAGAACGGCGAGCCCCGCCTCTACGAGACGGACCCCTCGGGGACGCCCTACGAGTGGCAGGCGCTTGCGGTCGGCGCCGACCGTGGCGAGATCGAGGATTACCTCGAGGAACACTACCGCGAAGACCTGACACTCGACGAGGGCGTCGGGCTCGCGCTGGAGGCGCTGGGATCGGTCAACGACAACGAACTGCGCCCGGAAGGCATCGGTCTGGCGACCATCTCCGTCGACGAGGAGAAATTCACCGAACTCTCCGACGAGGAGATCGAGGCCCACCTCACCGAACACGGCCTGCTGGCCGACGAGGACGAGGAGTAACCTCTTTCCCCGCCTTTCGTTGTAAACACCTTTTAACCGTCGCCGCCCGTAGCGGGATGTATGATATCCCTTGACGAGGCGGTAACCGCACGTCTCGAATCCCACGGACAGCGGTTCGAGGTGCTCGTCGACCCCGACGCGGCGCTTTCCATCAAACGCGACGAGTTCGACGGCGATCTCGAGGACGTCATCGCCGCCGAGGACGTCTTCGAGGACGCCTCCTCGGGAGATCGTCCGCCGGAGGCATCACTCGAAGAGGTATTCGGAACGACCGACCCCCTCGAGATCATCCCCGAGGTCATCAAGCAAGGGGAGATCCAGATCACGTCCGAGCAACGTCGTGAGATGCAGGAGCAGAAGCACAAGCAACTGGTCAACAAGATCGCGCGCAATGCCGTCAATCCGCAGATGGACGACGCGCCGCACCCGCCCGAGCGCATCGAGCGGGCCCTCGAAGAGGCGGGCTTTCAGGTGGACCCGATGGAACCCGTCGAACAGCAGGTCGACGAGGCGCTCGACGACCTGCGACCGGTCATCCCAATCCGGTTCGACGAGGTGGTGATGGCGGTGCAGGTGCCCGCCGACTACGCCGGCAGCGCGCAGGCGAAGATCCGCCAGTTCGGCGAGCTCAAAAGCGAGGAGTGGCAATCCGACGGCTCGTGGGTCGGCGTCCTGGAGTTCCCGGCCGGCCTCCAGAACGACTTCTACGACCTCGTCAACGAGGAGACCAGCGGCGAGGCCGAAACTCGGGTCGTCAAGGACGAAGACGAGATCTCGACGCGATAGTGCCAGCGTCGGCTGTCAACAGCTAGCGTATTGGCCTGCCGCTTATATACCGTGGCCGTCTATTCCGAAGCAAGTGACAGGGACTAACGGTACGGCCGTCGTCGCCAAGCGTGTCGACGACGGCGACCCCGATACGGAAGAGGTACGCGACCTCGCACACGCGGCCGGCTACACGGTCGTCGGCGAGGTGACCCAGACGCGCAAGGAGGACCCCGCCCTCCACATGGGTGAAGGGAAGGTCGCCGAACTCGCCGCAGTCGTCGAGGAAAACGACGCGACGACGGTCGTTTTCGACAACCGAATCGGCCCCTACCAGATGTACAACCTCGGGAACGAACTCCCCGAGGGCGTCGAGGTGCTGGACCGGTTCAAACTCATCCTCGACATCTTCGGCCAGCGCGCCCAGACCAAGAAGGCGCAACTGCAGGTCGAACTAGCGGAACTGCGGTACGAACTCCCGCGCGCGGAGGCGAAGGCCTCCCTCGCGAAGCGGGACGAACGCCCCGGCTTCATGGGCCTCGGTGAGTACGACGAGTCCCGCGAACAGGACATCAAGGCCCAGATAAGCCGTATCAAGGACGAACTCGAACGCATCGAGCAGACCGAGGAACACCGCCGCGAACAGCGCCGCGAGTCCGGCTTCGACCTCGTCGCGCTGGCGGGCTACACCAACGCCGGCAAGTCGACGCTGTTGCGCCGACTCGCCGAGGACCTCGACATCGACGAAAACGAGGACCTCCATCCGGACCTCGATTCGACGGCCGAATCCGAAAACCGGCTGTTCACGACGCTCGGAACGACCACCCGTCGTGCGGAGTTCGACCGACGGGACGTGCTGGTCACCGACACCGTCGGGTTCATCTCCGACCTGCCGCACTGGCTCGTCGAATCGTTCAAATCGACGCTCTCGGAGGTCTACCGCGCCGACCTCGTCTTGCTCGTGGTCGACGTCTCGGACTCCGTCGAGGAGATTCGCGAGAAACTGGTGACCTCGCACGACACCCTCTACGAGCGCAACGAGGCGCCCATCGTAACCGTCCTCAACAAGATCGACGCGGTCGACGAGGAGGAACTCGAACGGAAGAAGGAGGCGCTGAACGCGCTGGCGCCGAATCCGGTCGCCGTGAGCGCCAAGGACGGCGAGAACATCGATGAGTTGCGGGCCCGCATCGACGAGGAACTTCCCGACTGGCGGCGCGAACGGCTCGTCATCCCGATGGCCGAGGATACGATGAGTCTCGTCTCGTGGCTCCACGACCACGCCCACGTCGAGGACGTCGACTACGGCGAGCAGGTCGTCGTCGACTTCGAGGCCCGCCCCGCCATCATCGAGCAGGCCCGCGCGAAGGCCGGCGACCTCGTTCCCGCGACCGCGGAATAGCCGCCCAGACGCCCGTTTTCGGCTTCTCGAACCGTGAGTTCTAACGGTCTCCGGCCACCCCTGCCGGTATGGACCTCCGAGCGTGGCTGGCGTCGCCGCTCGCGCGCGCCGTCCTCTGGTTGCCAGCCGCCACGCTCGCCGTCCTGGCGATACTCGATTCCCTCTCGCTCGTGGCCTTCGGAAACGGAGTTCTCGTGGTGACGCTGCTTGCAGCCATCGGCTGGGTCACGGTCGGCCTCGGCGGTTCACGGGTCGAGGGACCGCTGGAGACAGCCGCCCGTCCGACCCACGCCGAGGAGCTCGAAATCGAATCGGGACCATCGACGTTCGCCGGCCTACTGACGTTTCTGACGGTGACGGCGGTTGTTGGGTGGGCGTTGCTCCTGCTGGCTGGCATATAACCGACGTTACTCGCCGTCCAGTCGCCGCTTTTCCTTCTCGACGACCTCGATATCGGAGATGCCCGTGCCGGGATACTGGCCGTCTTCGTCCTTCTCGGCGGCCTTGACCATGTCCCAGACGGTGTTGAGCCCGGTCGAAACGCCCTCCAGAGCCTCCATCTCACAGCCGGTCTTGCCCGTCGTCTCGACGGCGACGGTCAGGGTGACAACGTCCTCGTCGAGTTCGAAATCGGTGTCGACGTTCGTGATGGGAATTTGATGGCACATGGGAATCGTCTCCCATGTGTGCTTGACGGCCTGAATCGCGCCGACGCGGGCGACCGCCAGCACGTCGCCCTTCTCGATGCCGTCGGCTCGAATCGCGTCGATAGTCGACGGTTCGAGACGAATCTCACCGCGGGCGACCGCGCGTCTCGCCGTATCCGGCTTGTCGCCGACGTCGACCATCTGGGCCTCGCCTTCGTCAGTGACGTGCGTCAGGTCGGACTCGTCGCTCATACGAGTGAGTGAGGAGGGCGCCGCGAAAAACTACCGGGGTCGTCGAGGTCGCTGTGGCCCTCACCCGTCGGGCCACAGCGCCTTCGGGAGGGCCTCCAAGAGGTCCGTCGCGGTGAGGCCGTAGCCCCGCTCGGCGACGACGATATCACCCGCTCGGCCGTTGGCGTAGGCGGCGACGGCGGCGGCGTTGCGGGGGTCGAGAACGCAGGCGAGCGCCCCCGTCACGCCCGCGAGCACGTCGCCGGTGCCGCCGACGGTCATCCCGGGATTGCCCGTCCGGTTGACGCGCGTGGTCTCGCCGTCCGAAACCACGTCGTAGGCGCTCTTGACCAACAGCGTGTGGCCGAGCTCTTCAGCGAACTCCGCGACGATGTCCGCGCGCTCGCGCCAGTCGTCGGCCGTCTCGCCGCCCATCTTCCGGAGTTCGCCCTGGTGGGGCGTACAGACGAGCGTCGCGTCGGTCTCGACGTCGGGGACGACCTGCAGGGCGTCGGCGTCGACGACGGCGGTACCCGCATACGCGTCGAGGAACTCTGCGACGGCTTCGAGGGTCGCATCGTGGTCGCCAAGGCCGGGCCCGAAGACCACACAATCGACCTCCTCGGCGCGGGAAAGGAGGTCCGGGACGTGTGGGGAGGCGAGGTGGTCGCCGGGCAGCGATTCGACGATGAGGTTTTCACTGTAGCCCTGAATCTCACGGGCGACGGTTTCGGGACAGGCCACGTAGGAGAGGTCCGCCCCTGCCCGGAGCGTCGCCTGTGCCGAAAGCGCCGGCGCGCCCGTGTACGGCCCGCCCCCGACGACGAGGACGGAGCCGAAATCGCCCTTGTGGCCCATCGGGTCCCGCGAGAGCCGCTGGAGGTCGCCACGTTCGACGAACAGTTCTGCAGCTTCGGGAATCCCGATGTCGGCGACGGTCACCTCTACGTCGAACTCCGCGAGGCCGGGCTTGTCGTCGTGGAAGGTGACGATGTGGTCGGCCTCGACGGCGATGCCCGCCGCCTCGCCGGTATCGGCGTCGACGCCTGAGGGCACGTCGACCGCGACGACCGTCGCGTCACTGGCGTTGATGGCCTCTGCGGCCGTCGCCTCGGGTTCGCGGAGCGCGCCGGTCACGCCTGTCCCGAGCATCGCGTCGACGATGACGTCCGGCTCCTCGAGTTCGATGTCCGCCGAATCGGTGACCGTTCGGGCGTCGATTTCGGCCTCCTGCAGGGCGTCCCAGTTCTCCCGGGCGATGTCGGTCGTGATCGTCTCCCGTCGGCCGAGCAGGTGGACGCTCACGTCGAACTCTTTCAGGAACCGTGCGGTCACGAAGGCGTCGCCGCCATTGTTGCCCCGGCCGCAGACCAGCGCCACGGAATCGCCCGGGTCGGCGTACTCGCGGACGACGCGGGCGACGGCGTTGCCCGACGACTCCATCAACTGCTTTCGGGGGACGCCGAGGGCCTCGGCGTTGGCGTCGACGACCGCCATCTCCTCGCTGGATATCATACCTGCGGCTTCGGGTGGTCGGCGGGTAATTTTATCGGCGTCTCAGTAGCGAATCTCGAAGCCGTCCAGTCCCTCGGGCGGTTCGTATTCGACCTCGACGTCCTCGACGCGGGCCTGTGGGCTGCCGGTGTGACACCACTCGATCATCCCCTCGACGGCGGCCTCGTCGCCCTCGAAGACCGCCTCGACGCGGCCGTCGGCGAGGTTCTTGACCCACCCATCGACGCCACGCTCGCGGGCCGTGTCTCGGGTCGTCGCACGGTAGTAGACGCCCTGTACTTTACCGGAGACGAAGACGTGTGCACGGGTTCGGTCGCTCATAGGTGAGCATGGTTCGGGATTCCTCAAAAACGTCGGGTCCGTAGGGATCACGAGCGACCCCGGTGTACCCTACTCCCCGCCGTTGCGGAGGTAGTGGAACACGTAGGTCTGTGCGTAGCCGGCGTAGTCGCCGCCGAACTGCTCGCGGATGGCCCGAGAGGTGTCGGCGTAAGAGCCCTGTTCGCAGTCGGGATAGTACTCCTCGATTGCGGTCCGAATCCACGTATCCAGCGGGACTGCCTCCAGATAGCCCAGCGAGAACAGGAGGATACAGTCGGCCACCTTGTCGCCGACACCGACGAAGCGGGTCAGGGAGTCGCGGGCGTCCTCGTAGGCCAGTCCTTGGGCCTCCTCGGGGGTCGCCTCGTTGCTGGCGACCATCTCGGCGGTTCGCTGGACGTAGGGTGCACGATAGCCCAACGAGAGATCGCGGAGTTCGCTTTCGGTCGCCTCGGCCAGTTGTACGGGCGTCGGGAAGGCGTGATACGTCCCGCCGTCGAAGGCGACCCAATCCCCGTACTCCTCGGCCAGCGTCGTGACCATCCCGTAGATCCGGGAGACGCGCATCTGCGCCGAGCAGATGAAGGAGACCAGACAGCCGAAGGCCGGGTCCCGGACGAGGCGTAGTCCCCGGTAGGCCTCGTAGGCGCGCTCGACGAGAGGGTCTTCCGGCGTTGCATCCACGATGGCATCGAGATCGTCCTCGAGTCGGAGCAGGTGTTCGAGGTGGGTGGGAGCGTTCGGCGTGGAGGCTTCCCAGTCGAGGCGGCCGTCGGTCTGGCGCGCGCGGATGACCTCGGGCTCGTTCGTTTCGGTTTCGATCGCCGGCAGGACGGTGTAGTACCACGCGTCGCCGCCGTGGGCCGCGTCGGTCTCGTACATCCGGCCGTCCTCGCGGCGCCACAGGTACGACTGACCGCTCTCGACGGTCGACTGCAGATCGAGGCCGCCGTCGAGACCCGCTATCGAGATGCTCCCCGTGTCCATATTCTCGCGTAGGAGTCCGGCGGTATCGGCCTTTCGAGTTGCTTCGAAATGTGCCTAAAAGAACAGAACTGCGGGCGGGCGAACCTTCATATCGGTTCGGGCGTTAACAACTAACATGGACTGCCGAGTCGTCGTCGAAGCCGCGGTACCGGTGTACGACGTTTCCACGGCCGACGAGGCGGTGCGAATCGCTATCTCGAAGACGGGGGAGATGCTGAATCCCGACCTCAATTACGTCGAGATCAGCATGGGGAGTCGGGACTGTCCGCATTGTGATGACGAACTCGAACCAGCGTTCATCGCGGCGGACGAGGGACTGGTCGCCCTCGAACTGGAGATGACCGTCTTCAACGTCGAACGGGACGAACACGCCGCCCGTATCGCTCGCAAGGAGATCGGGAAACGGCTCAAGAACATCCCGCTCGAAGTCCTCGAAATCGAGGTCCTCGAAGAGGAGGACGAAGAGGAAGCCGAAGCCGCCGACGAACCGACAGAGACGGAGCCGGACGGTGGCAGCGGCGACGAGGACGACGTGCTGCCGGAGTTCGAGGAGCTGATCGACGAGTAGCGCCGCTGTTCGGTGTCGCGTTCCGAGAGAACCGCCGTGTTGCTGGCGTTCAGTCGGCCGTCGCGGAAACCGGCTGCTCGGTCTCCGCGTTCATTTCTTCGGTGATACCGTCGGCGAGTGCAAAAACAGCCGCTTTGTGGTCGGTCTTGGATTTGTGAATCGATGTCGGCCGGACGCCGAGTTCGGTGTATTTCTGGTGTTCAACTTCACAGTCGGCTACCTGCTCGTAGTGGTTGCATACTTCTGCAAGCAGGCCGTGGAGATGAATGAGCTCCTGCTTCTTCATGGTCATATTCGCGTAGCGACTCGGGACATATAGAACTATCCTGACACAGGTTAACACGTATCGGCGATAGACGCTCCGTGCGTATCGTTACCAACAGTTTCGGATTTCCGGCAAGGGCTGTCGGTTTCGGCGAAAATTTTTCCCTCACGAGGGGGTAGAAGTAGTCATGGATTACGACGAGCAACTCGACCGAGCAATCGAGGAGACGCCCGATATCGAGGAGGCCGCGAGTCGCTTCGAGCTCCCGGACCCCGATGTCCGTCAGGAAGGCAACGTCACCGTCTACGAGAACTTCCAGTCCACGCTCGATTCGCTAGACCGCAGCGCCGAACACGTCATGAAGTACCTCCAGAACGAACTCGGTACCTCCGCAAACATCGATGAGCGGGGCCGCCTCCGACTGACCGGCGAGTTCCGCCGCAACCGGGTCCAGGAGGCGATGGAAGAATACGCAGAGGGCTACGTCATCTGCTCCGAATGCGGCCTTCCCGACACCCGCATCGAGAAGGAGAACGGCGCAGAGCTGGTCCGCTGTGAAGCCTGTGGCGCGCGGTCGGCTGCTGGAAACTAGACGCCATTTTTGGCCCACTTTTTGCACACTCCGCCGGTCGCGCGCGCTACGGCGACTCGGCGCTCCGCGCCTCACGGCTCACTCCGTTCGCCGTTCGGCCATACCGAGGCGTGAGCGAAGCGAACGCCTCGCGCGCCTCGTCGCCGGGTGGTTCGAAAGGCCCAGAGCGTCTTTCGTCAGTGAGCAAATCGAAGATTTGCGAGCTACACAGGAGCTTTGCTCCTGTGGCATGCCAAAAGAGCGCGTCGCGCTCTTTTGAGCAAACCGCCTCAGGGGTGTTCTTCGAACACCCGCTCGGCGGATGCTACACAAAATTCGGTTTCACACTGTTGTTCTACGAGTGAAGACCGAGCCTTCACTCCCGATGCTGGCACTCTTTTAGTCAGGCGGACGATAGGCCGGTATGGCTGCCGACCTCGAAGAGAAAACGGACCGGTACGAGCGACTGCTGGCGGAGGCGCTGGATGCCGCCGAAATCGCACCGCAGGAAGGGACGCCGCTGTACGAGGCGGCACTGGAATACGAGGAGATGGCCCGATCGTATCTGGAGGACGGCCGGCACTTCCGCGACGAGGACGACCTCGTGAACGCATTGGCCTCGTTCTCGTACGGCCACGGGTGGATGGACGCGGGCGCGCGGATGGGCATCTTCGAGGTGCCGACCGACGGACACCTCTTTACCGTGTAGACTATCGCCGGAATCCCCCTCTTTTACGTCGGTTGCCCGTGTGTGCGTCGATAATGGAGGCGGCCCTCTGGTATGTGCTCTCCGGAACGCGGGGTGGGGCTAACCGCGCCCGCATCCTCCGGGCCCTTGATGAGCGGCCGCGAAACGCCAACCAACTCGCAGAGGACCTCGAACTCGATTACAAAACCGTTCGACACCATCTGGAGGTCCTCGAGGACAACAACGTCGTCACCGACAGCGGCGACGACTACGGGAAGGTCTACTTGCCGAGCGAATCGACACGTGTACACTGGGATACCGTCGAAGAGATACTGGAGAAGGTGACCTGATGGTGATTATGAGTATGGGCGAAATTGGGAAAGGGTATATGTACGTCAGATTGGAAGGTGATGCATAGTGCTCGTACGTATCGTGCAGGTCTTTGCCGTCCTGAACTCGCTGTTGTTGGCCGGCCTGCTCTACGTCTGGGGTCGCAACTGGTGGGAGATTCGCTCGAAACACACTCTCGGCCTCGTCATGTTCAGTCTCTTCCTTCTCGGGGAGAACCTGCTGATGGTGTACTTCTTCGTCATGCATCCGGGCCTCAACGCGTGGATCCACAACGACCAGATGGTGCCGACCGTCGCCCAGACAGCCCTCGCCTCTTTTCGCGTCCTCCAGTTCATCGGACTCGCCTTTCTCACGTGGGTCACGTGGGACTGACCGCCGTCGAACCTTCCTTTGCTGACCGCTATTTATAAGTATCCAAGCGGCTGGTATTCCGGTCGTCCATACGCCGGTTCGAAGCCAAACCACACCACGTAGACCGATTATGAATGCCGGTGGGACGGAATTGGGCCTTAGTTCGGCAAACGCCTTTTTATATATCGGAAAAGGTCGTATCCTTGCATCGAAGCATAGGTGCTGCGGTGATGGCGCTCCTGTTGGTCACAAGCGGTGTGGCCTTCGGGTTCGCCGGAACCGTCGGCGCCCAAGGCGAAGCGGCAGACGCAACGATCTCCCAACAGACCTCGGGCGGAACGACAGTCGTCGTCGAGGAGGTAACGGTACCCGAAGGCGGGTTCGTCACCATCCACGATTCGACCGTACTCGACGGCGGCGAAGCCGTCCTCACGAGCGTTCGTGGCGCCTCCGACTATCTGGAGCCGGGCACGCACGAGAACGTCACCGTGACGCTCGACGAACCGCTCGAAGAGGACGATACCCTCGTCGCCATGCCACATCGTGATACGGACGGCGACTAGATCTACTCGTTCGTCTCCAGCGGCGCCGAGGCTGATGGCCCGTACACTGCCGAC
>NZ_JAZKTR010000096.1:0-9791 GCF_036625485.1 Natronomonas sp.
ACGTCCTCCTCGGTGAACTCGTACTCGTAGGTGTAGCCCGCCTCGCTGACGACGTCCGGCTGTTCAAAGCCCGCGGGACCCTCTTCGGGGACGACGTTGTGGCCGCCACCTTCGCCCGTCCACTCCCACGTGACGGTCGTTCCGGGATCGATCCAGATCGTCGGCGGATCGAAGGAGAACCCTTCGCCGGCACCGACGGAGATCGTGAGCGAGTCTTCGCCCCGATAATCTTCGAACTCGCCCTCGCTGTAGAGGTTCGCATCGTTGAGGTACGGGCCGTAATCGGGGGCCTCCTGCTGGGCCGTGGCCGTCCCGGCTGCCGCACCCGCCGCAGCGGTCCCCGCAGCCGCCGTCAGAAACCCACGGCGACTCATGTCGTTCGTGCTCATACCCATCCCTTGCGACCACCCCGTACTCAATCCTTCGAACTTCGTTCTACGAACTTTTTGTACGGTGGCTCGCTGACGCGAGCGACCGGCAAAAATCCATGCGAATCGCCGCCGGCGATTCGCCGGGTGACGAGAGTCGCCATAGGGGACTCTCGAACCACTTCGATGAAAAAGACACGTCGACTCTCCCTCAGGAAGACTCACTTCGTTCGTCTTCCAACGCTCCCGCTCGCGCCCTGCGGGCGCTCGCGGACATCACAATCACCAGCTGCTGAAGTAGCCGGCACAAGTGTCCTGGTCCGGCCAGTTCAGACAAGATTTTGGGAAGCATCCGCCGAGGGGACGTCCGAAGGTCGCCCCCGAGGCGGTTCCCCGGACGAGGGCGCCGAAGGCGCCCGCAGTCCGGTAGCGAGAGCCGACTAACGCCGACCGAAGGGAGGCGGCTGGAGGCTCTCCCGCATATTTTCCCCACGTTTTTGTCGCGGGCGGCGGCCGCAGGCCGCCGCCGGAGTGTACAAAAAGTGGCTGTCAGAGTGTGTAGTCGTGCTCGCCGTCCTCGGTTTCGAGGACGCCGACGAGCAGGTCGATGGCGGCGTCGACGTCGTCCTTGTGGACGCTCTCGGTCGGCGTATGGAGGTAGCGGGTCGGGAAGGAGATGGCGCCGGCCGGCGTGGCACCGGAGGTACGCTGGAGGCCAGCGGTGTCGGTCCCACCGGCGGGCAGTACCTCGAACTGGTGGTCGATATCTCGGTCCTCGGCGACGTCGAGAATTCGGCGGTGGACCTTGTGGTTCGTGATGACGCTGGAGTCCTTGAGCTTGATACCCGCGCCTTCGCCGAGTTCGGTCACGTACTCGCCGCCCTCGAAGCCCGGAACGTCGTTGGCGACGGTGGTGTCGAGACAGACGACGAGGTCGGGGTCGAGGTCGACACCGAGGGCTTCGGCGCCGCGGACGCCGACTTCCTCCTGTGTGGTCGCGGCGAAGTGGATCGTCACGTCCGGGTCCTCGATACGGCGGGCCGCCTCGATGATGGCCAGCACCGACACGCGGTTGTCGAGGGACTTGCCGGTGACGAAGTCACCGACGCGGTCGGTGGTCTGGTCGATGGTGACGAGGTCGCCGACCGAAACGCGTTCGTCGACTTCCTCGGCGTCGAGACCGAGGTCGATGTGAACGTCCTCGACGTCGGGTTGTTCCTCGCGGTCCTCCTCGGAGAGCGTATGCGGCGGGACTGAACCGATGAGGCCGGTGATGTCCTCGTCGTCGGCGTGGACGGTCACGCGCTGGGCCCGGAGGATTCGGGGGTCCCACCCGCCGAGCGCATCGAGCTGGACGAAGCCGTCGTCGTCGATGTGGCGGACCATGAAGCCGATCTCGTCCATGTGCGCCGGGACGACGACCTCGTATTCGGGGGTCTCGGTGCCCTCGATAGTCCCGACGAGGTTGCCCATCGCGTCCGAGCGGATCCGGTCGACGTGTGGGCCGAGTTCCTCACGAACGAGTTGTCGAACCCGGTCCTCGTAGCCGGGGACGCCGCGTTCTTCGGTGAGTTCGACGAGCAGGTCGTAGTCGAACTGGGATGCCATACCCGCGCTTCGGCGGCCCACGAGTTAAACGGTTGCAATTCTTGCAGACGTTCAGAAGAAGCGTTCGCCTTCGGGAACGACGAACGTCTCGATCGCGCCCGCGTACGCGAGGTCGATGGGTTCGCCCGTTTCGACGGTGCCCTCCGAGCGGCCGTCGGCGAGGAGTTCGACGGGGGTCTCGTCTCGGGTCACCGACAGCGTCACCGCCTCGGCGGGCAACACCCAGTGGTCCGCGTCCGTCGCGAAGGGCGCAAGCGGAACGACGGAGACGACGTCGGTCTCGGGGGCGACGACGGGGCCGCCCGCAGAGCGGTTGTAGCCGACGCTGCCGGCGGGCGTCGACGTGGTCACTCCATCCGCACGGAAGCGAGCGACCGATTCGCCGCCGGACCGGACCGCGAACTCCGAGATGCGTGCCGGTTCCGCCGCGGCGAGCGTCACGTCGAAGAGCGCGCGCACTTCGGTCTCCGACCCCGATACCGAGAGGACGGGATGTCGTTCGGTCGGGTACGTGCTCCCGACGAGTCGTTCGAGGGTTTCGTCGGCGGCGCGTCGGGAGATGGACCGAACCCCGGCGCCGGCTTCCACGGGCAGGATCGGTACGTCGGCGTCCGCCCGGGCGAGGTCGACGAGTGCCGCCTCACCGGCGGCGACGACGAACTCGACGTCGTCGAAGGCGTCGGGACGGCCGGCTCTCGGGTCGCCGCCGGCGGCCTCGACGACATCCACAAGCGTTTCGTCCCCGACGACACCAACGCGCTGTCGGCTCATCTGCTCGAAAGCACGGACGGGGGATTCAAAAGTCCCCCGTCGCGGGCGCGAGGACACGATCGGCCACGCCGACCCGACGGGATCGACGCACGGGAGGGTTTTTATCCCGCCACCGCCAGCCACGTCATATGCGCAGCGTACTCGAAGAGTGGCGGCCGATGGTCGACGAGGCCATCGAATCGGTGCTGCCGCGAGAGATCGACGACGCGTATCTCACGGATTTCTTCGGCGAGGCCTCTCATGCCTACGAGCCGGCGGCGGTCCAGCGCGCGCTGTCCGACCCCATCTGGGAGCTGCTCGACCGGGGCGGCAAGCGGTGGCGCGCCGTCCTCTTTCTGCTTCTCGTGGAGGCGTTCGGCGAAGACCCCGAGGAGTACCTCCAGTACGCCATCATTCCGGAGATTCTCCACAATGGGACCATCATCGTCGACGACGTCGAGGACGGTGCGACCCACCGCCGTGGCGAACCCGCGCTCCACCACACCCACGGCGCCGACGTGGCGCTCAACGCGGGCAACGCGATGTACTTCCTGCCGCTGAAGATCATCACCCGCAATCCCGGTGACCTGCCGGCGGAGGTCCGACTCGATGCCTACGAGATGCTGATGCACGAACTCAACCGCACGCATCTCGGCCAGGGGATGGACATCTGCTGGCACAACGAGAAGGAGGTCACTATCAACGAAGCCGAGTATCTGGAGATGTCCGCCTGCAAGACCGGCTGTCTCGGCCGCATCGTCGCCCGACTGGCGGCCATCGTCACCGAGAACGGCGATGCGGAAGATGCCGTCGCCGACTACGCCGAGGACATGTCCGTCGCCTTCCAGATCGCCGACGACGTCCTCGACGTCGAACACGCGATGGAGGAGGGCGGCGACTTCGGCAAGGGTATGGGCAACGATATCCGCGAAGGCAAGAAGACGCTCATGGTGATCCATGCGGCCGAACACGCCGACCCCGAGGACGTGGCCCGCCTCGAAGCGATCCTGTGGGCCGAGGACAACACCGACGAGGAGGTCATGGAAGCCATCGACATCCTCGATTCGGCCGGTAGCGTCGAGTACGCCCGCGATATAGCCGTGGAGTTGTCCGAACGATCGAAGGCCCACCTCGACGGCCTCGACCTCGAAGACGGACCGAAAGCCAAACTGACTGGCTTTGCCGACTTCGTCGTCGAACGCGAGATCTAGGCGCTTCGGTCCGGTTCCGCCTGCGCGAGTTCGACGACGAGGGCCGTCCCCCGTGGTTCGTTGTCCTCGATTCGAACGTCCCCGTCGTAACAGTCGACGAGCGTCCGGACGAGATAGAGGCCGAGTCCCTGCCCGACGCTGGATTCGTCCTGTTCGCCCGGCTCGAAGTACTGCTCCCGGCGGTCTTCGGGGATACCTGGGCCGTTATCGGCCACCTCCAGAACGACCCTCCCCGAGGAATCGACCGTCGCGGAGACTGCCACCCGTGGCGTGTCGCTGTCGTTGTGGACGACGGCGTTCGAGACGAGGTTCTCCACGACGGCTTCCAGCAGGTCATCGCCACGCACACGAACGTCCTCCGGGACGGCAACGTCGAACTCCGCGTCCGGATACGCATCGCGGGCTCCGTCGACGACGCTTCGAACCACGTCGTCGAGCGAAACCGGGTGAAGTGACGTCTCCCGTGAGACGGAATCGGCCAGCACCCGCACGTTCTGGATCAACTCGACGATGCTGTCGGACCGGTCCTGTGTCGTTTCGAGGTACTGTTCGCCGGCCCCATCCACGTGGGCTTCGAGCAGTTCCGTGTTCCCCTTGATTATCTGCATCCCGTTGAGGACGTTGTGTCTGAGGAGTTCGTTGATGAACAGGAGCGTATCGCGCTGGCGTTTGGCGCGTTCGGCTTCGACGGTCTCTCGGACCGTCGAGATGCCGATGAGCAGGCCTGCGATAGCGCCGCCGCCGGCCGCAAGCAGCATCGTCTGGATGAACGAAGGCTCCGAGAGTCGCTCGCCCTGTAGCATCTGCAGGGAGTTGAAGAGTACGACGATCGCGATGATGCCGGTCATCCCGATGAGTGTCCACAGCCCCGCCCACCACAGCCGCTGCCGCTCGAACTGTGAACTGGCCAGCCAGTAGCCAGCGTAGATAAGAACGATGGAGAACCCGCCAAGGAGGCTGATTTCGATGAGCTCCAGAACCGTGGCCGGGGACAGCTGAAATCCACTCCCCCCGAGATAGTAGGCCCGGATGACGATGAGATACCAGAGCGAAAGCCCCGCTAGGACGAGGCCGGTCCCGCTGACGATCCACGCCGGGACGTTCAACACTCGTCGTCTGAGCTCCGACACGCTGCCTTGGTTCATCATGAATGGATATAAAATAGTATGCTAAAAGCCCGCCGCGTGGCTCGAACGTTGAGTGCGAAACCCCATCGGTAGAGAGCCGGAATTTGGAAACACATTAATGGGCGCCGAACTCACCACCAGATATGGATCCATCGGTGACGCTGTTCGGCCCGGTCGATACGTACCTGGCCCCGGTCATCGCGTACGTGATGTTGGCACTCATCCTGCTCAACATAGTCGCCCGAGGCCTCGAATACAACCGCATCGTCGAACAGGCCAAGGACGGTGCCGACGCCGTCGGTCGCCACCCCCTTACCGTCGCGACGAACTTCCTGCTCGTCGTCGGCGCCTTCTACTATCTCACCGTCCATCGCCACGCTGGGATGATTACAACGCTCCTCGTCGTCGGGCTCTTCCTCACGGACTTCTTCGAGTTCGAAGCCCGCAAGGTCGAGGCCCGACAGGGCTGGGACATCGAGCGACCGAAGGGCGCGATCGGCGCCTCCATCGTCGCGCTGCTGTACATCGCCTATCAGGCGCTGTTCTTCCTCATCGAACCGTACTGGAGCGCCGTCGTCTAATCGCGGTATCGCTTCCGGGCCCACGCCCACGTTGTCACCACTTTTCACGCGGTTTTCGCGCGACCGAGTTCCGTCGTCAGCGTAGTGACTGGCTTGACCTATGGTTCGAGGCGGCCACCACGAGAAGCACTGTGCGAGTTGCCGACCAGACGTACCGAGCGAGAGACGACGTACAAAGGTCCTGCAGGAGAGACGACGTACAAGAAGCGTCCTCACCGTCGAACGTGTCGTCGACGGTACGACGAACACGGTAGACTAGCGACCAGCAAGTCGACGAGAAACAACCGAGCGGTCAGCGCCGAGTCGGAATCCGCGTGGTGGGGTTATGCGCTCTCTTTGAGGTAGCCCTGCAGTTCCTGATAGGCCGGGATGAGAACCCAGAAGGTGAGGACGCCGAAGATCATGAACCACCACACGACCTCCCGCAACACGAGCACGAGTTCCGCGTACGTACCGGGATCCTCCGGCGGCGGGGCGATGAGTTGCGTCCCAGCGAAGCTCTCCGTGGTCAGCCACGTGGAGATAGCGATCCAGACCATCCCACAGCTAGCGAGGATGCCGAGCCCCTTTGCGAATTCGTCAGCCATTATCTGATGGTTCGTCGGTGTCGTCTTTAGGTTTTCCCATTCCCTCGGTTCGGAAGCGCGTCGAGAAGACGTAGACCGCGCTCCCGCCGACGATGAGGGCGAGGCCGAGCGCGACGACGGGGAGGCTCACCTCGTCGGGACTCGCCGTCGCCCGCTGGGTGCCGCGGTCGAGCAGGACGAACCCCGCGAGGATGGCGACGACGGCGATGAGTGTCGAAAAGACGGTGATCGTCTTGTAGAGCCGCAGCGGAACGACGATATCACGTCCGCCGGGGCCCTCCGCATCAGTGGCTTCGGCGTCGGCATCCGCGTCGGCGACAGCAGCATCGCCGTCCGTCGACTCGGCAGTAGCCGACTGGCTAGTCGAATCCTCGGATGAGGCCATTACGGAAGAAAACAGCGGGCGCGAGCCTAAAAGTGCCGAAAGCGGTGGTCGGTTACTTCGGCGGGCGCAGCCGGTAGTACCGACGGTTGAGTTCGAACATGTACCCCTCGCGCATCGCCTTCAGGATTGCGTAGGTGATGAAGCCCGCGACGACCGGCAGGAGGAACGATAAGTCGAACACTTCGGCACTCGTTATCGAGAACGTCCCGGCCACGAGGTTCTGGACCGCGATCACCGCGATGGTGAAGGCGAAGACGACGCCGCCGACGCCGACGGCTGCCCAGAAGGGCTCCTCGACGGGGCGGCGCGCGTTGCCCTTGTTCAGGAACGGAACGATGGCGATGACACCGACGACGACGAGGTTCGCCACCACGCCGTAGGTCCGGTCGGCCATGAGCTTCTCGCCGCCGAGTATCGCGAGTTCGGGGTTCAGCGGCGGGAGCTTCAACAGCCCGAACGACCAGTAGAGATACCAGTCCGGCAGGATGACCGCCGGCGTCGTGTTGGGGTTGGCCGGCTCGGGGACCCCGATGGGGACCGCCGCCGCGATGAAGAACATCAGGCCGACGAAGAACGACGTGATCGCGAGGTTGCGGATCATCTCGTGGGGCCACGTTGGGAACGCGAGCACGTCACGCTCGACGTAGTCGGATGCGCGGCGCAGGTCCTCGTCCTCGCGGCGGGACCGCTCGAAGTACTCGTAGGTGAGGCGAGCGAGCCCCTGTGTGCGTTCTTTCCGCTCGGACCAGGTCGGTGCCTGGTCGTCCTGCGGGACGATGCCGCCGTCGGTTTTGGGTTCCTTGTCGCTCATTGTTAGTGTGGCTCCGCGATACCCTGCATCCAGACGATACCGATGTGGATGGCGATGAGGGCGGTGACGACGAAGGGGAGAACGAACACGTGCAGGATGTACATCCGCTGCAGTGTCGCCTCACCCAGGGTGAAGCCGCCGAATACCAGCTGTGCGACCCACTCGCCGATAAGCGGGATGGACAGCGCCATCTCGACGCCGATCTGACCCGCCCAGTAGGACAACTGGCTCCACGGCAACAGGTAGCCGGTGTACCCGAAGACCATCGTCAGCGAGATGAGGATGATACCGAGTATCCAGTTCAACTCACGCGGCTCCTTGTACGCGCCCGTGAAGTAGACACGGAGCATGTGCAGGAAGACCGCAGCCGTCATCACCTGCGCCGACCAGCGGTGGAGACTCCGGAGGAAGAACCCGAAGTTCAGATCGCCCATGATGAACAGGACGTTCGAGTAGGCGACCGTCCGGGCACCTTCCGTCGTCGCCGTCGAAGGGGCGTAGTAGAAGCCCAGTAGTGCGCCGGAGATGGCGGCGACTACGTAGGCGATGGTACTGAACGACCCTAACGCATACAAGGGATACCAGTACCAGAACTTGTTGTCGAGGTTGTACTGTTCGGTGTGGCTCTTCGGCATCTGGAGGTTCGTCTTGTAGTACATGTCCTCCAGCAACTCGAGGTAATCGACGATGCGGAGCCGACGGTCCATCCAGATGAGCGCGGTGAGATAGACCTCCTCGATCGGTGAGAGGTCCTTCGTCTCCATCCACGCTTCGTGGTCGTGTTCGTCTTTTCGTTCCAGGCTCATGGTTAGTCAGGTCGGGGAAGTGCGGTGAACGTCCCGAACTCCGGCGTGAAGGGGTCGTAACGCGACTGGTGGCACTGGCAGTAGACCCCGTTTTCCGCGTTGTAGTTCGGTGCGTCGCTGCTGGTTTTGTACCCCGGCACACAGCAGAAGTGCGTACAGACGTTCAGGTAGGCGATGAGGCCCTGTTCGGACGCTCCCGAATACCAGTTGCCGACCTCTCCGCCCTCTTGGGCCTTCTCCTCGATGCGCTTGCTCCGGATCACCGTCACGGGAAGGACGCCCTCGGTGCCTTCCGAGCGCCACGTCGCTTCCGCGGGCTTGCCGACACCTTCGTCGCCGATCTCGTTACCCCACGACTCGTAATCGGAGAAGTGGTCGATGTTGAGTCGGTCGCCCTCGGAGAGTTCCTCCGCCTGCCAGTCGTAGCTCGGGTCGCTTCCCGACAGGAAGTAGTTATTCTGATCAGCACTCGGCACGACGCCGCCGGCCTGCTGGCGACCACAGTACTGGAACCACTCCGAGGAGTAGGTCTGGCCACCGATCTCCGTCTCGGCGACATCGTAGGTCCGGCCGGCCTCGGTCACCGTCTCGGCCTCGGGCCAGACGCCACGGATGTACCCCTCGTCGTCCAGTTCGATCGGTATATACGGCATCCCGCGGGGCGCGGGACCGCCCAGCAGTTGGATGCCGACGTAGGGGGTCGGACCCCCACCGCCACCGGAGGGTTGTGTTGCGAGGTCGACCGTCGCCGCACCGCCGACGCCGACGCCGGAGAGTGCGGCACTACCGACGACGCCTTTGACGAACCGTCGACGTCCGGATTCGCTCGGATATTTGTCTTCGCTCATTGTTTATCGCTTGTAGTAGGGATAGATAGCACGTTTCAGTTTCTCCACCATATCGCCGCCGATTTCGGTGCCTTCCATGTCCTCTTCGCGAACGTAGAGGTCCTCCCATTTCCGACGCCGCTTCTTGACGACCATCACGTCCGGGAGGAACTCCTTGCGGTACAGAAGGAGAATGAACGCGAGGTTGATGAACACGGCCGCCAGAAGCAGGCCGAGCAGGACGTTCCCTGCGTCGGTCCCCGTCGACGTCCCGACTGCCCACCCGGCTGTGAGGCCGTAGGCGAACATGCCGACGAAGATTATCTGTAGGACCGACAGGAGGACGATGGTGATCGCGGCGACGGTGCTCTCACGCGCCGGTTCGTACCGGTGTATCGCGCCGTAGCTGTTGTCGTCTGCCACGTTCAGTCACCTCCACTCGTGTGCGGCGATTCGCCGTACTTGAGCGTGAAGAACGTGAACACCAGCGAGACGGACATCATCAGCATGACCGAGATGCCGACCCAGTGTTCGTGTGGGTGAACGCCGAAGTGCACCGGCTCCTTGATGTCGGCGCCGCCACCGACTTCGACGGTCTCGACATCGTCACCGACGGCAACCCCGCCTTTCATACCTTGTGCTTCGTGCGGTTCGCACTTGTAGGTCGTGATACCGGCGTCTTCTTCGGTGAACTCGTACTCGTAGGTGTAGCCCGCCTCGCTGACGACGT
>NZ_JAZKTR010000097.1:0-9784 GCF_036625485.1 Natronomonas sp.
GCACGAACACCCAAGGGACCGCCGCCCCATGCGACGGTATGGCCGTCGAGGAACTCCCCGACATCGGCATTGGAACTTACGAAAACACCGACCCCGAGGTCTGTGCGGAAAGCGTCGCAACGGCGCTGAACTGTGGCTATCGCCACGTCGACACCGCCGAAGGCTACGAGAACGAACGGGCTGTCGGCGAAGGAATCCGACGCTCTGAGGTCGACCGCGAGGACGTCTTCCTCGCCACGAAGGTCAGCCCGGACAACCTCGCGTACGACGACGTCATCGACCACGCCGAGGCCAGTCGAGAACGTCTCGGCGTGACGACGCTCGACCTCCTGTACGTCCACTGGCCGATTCGGGCCTACGACCCCGAGGCGACGCTGTCGGCGTTCGACGACCTCTACGAGCGCGGCCTCATCCGGAACGTCGGCCTGTCGAACTTCACGCCGGACCTGTTAGAAGAGGCCATCGAAACGCTCGACGTGCCGCTTTTCGCCCATCAGGTCGAGTGCCATCCGCTCCTCCAGCAGGACCGACTGCGAGAGTTGGCCCGCGAACACGACCACCATCTCGTCGCCTACACGCCGCTGGCGAAAGGCGATGTGACCGAGATTTCGGAACTGGTCGATATCGCCGACGCCCACGACGCGACGCCCGCACAGGTCGCGCTGGCGTGGCTGCTGTCGAAGGACTCGGTCGCCGCCATCCCGAAATCCGAATCGCCCGAACACATCGAGGAGAACATCGGCGCCCTCGACGTGGACCTGACCGACGCCGAACTCGAGCGGATCGACGCCATCGACCGCGAGAAACGGTACGTCGATTTCGAGGAAGCGCCGTGGAACCAGTAGCGTAGAGACGAAGTGCCGGAGAGCGCCCACCCGAATCCCGATACGTTCGGCCCGTCGATGGGCGAACCCGACGGCGTGCCGGCCATCTTCGTCGGCGCCGACAACGCGGTCGTTCGCCCGAACGCCCGGGTCACCACGACGCCACGTTCCATTCGCTGTCCGTGTAAGGTAACCCAACGTGTTGGGTATCACCTTGAACTCCTAATATCCCCTATTCGATGATGTACCATGGCACAACCAGGGAGCGAACAAATCTGGCTTTGGATCGGCACTGCCGGGATGTTCCTCGGCATGTTGTACTTCATCGCCCGCGGGTGGGGCGAGGAGGACCGCAGACGGCAGGAGTTCTACATCGTGACGATATTCATCACCGCCATCGCGTTCGTCAACTACCTCTCGATGGCGCTTGGCTTCGGCCTGACCACGGTCGAAGTCGGCGGTGAAGAACTCCCAATCTACTGGGCCCGATACACTGACTGGTTGTTCACCACGCCGCTGCTGCTCATCGACCTCGGGTTGCTCGCGGGCGCGAGTCGCAACCAGCTGTCGACGCTGGTCGGCCTCGACGTGCTGATGATCGGCACGGGCGCCATCGCGACCCTGACCACCAGCGGCGTCCTGCTCGGTGCGGCCGGTGACCGCCTCATCTGGTGGGGTGTTTCCACGGGCTTCCTGCTCGTGTTGCTGTACTTCCTGTTCGGCACCCTCACCGAGGAGGCCAAGCGGCTCTCGCCGGAGGCCCAGTCGACCTTCAAGACGCTCCGGAACCTCATCCTCGTGGCGTGGCTGGTCTACCCGGTCTGGTGGCTGGTCGGCACCGAGGGCCTCGGCGTCATCAGCCTCAACGTCGAGACGGCCGGCTTCATGGTGCTGGACCTGGTCGCGAAGGTCGGCTTCGGTATCATCCTGCTGTCGAGCCGTGAAGTGCTCGACGCCGCGGGTGAACTGGCCGAAGGCGGCACCGCATCGCCCGCCGACGACTGAGACGACCGAGACGACGACGACGGCCCGACCCGGCCGGGACGCCGCAACCCCTGTCCCGCATCCCGTCGCCCGGTCGGGCCGTCGGTTTTCCATACACGACCCGACATACCATGCCCGGCCCGACGTACTTCCAGTTCCACGCGGCGTTCATCATCCCCGCAGTAGCGATGCTGACGGCGATGGCTGCCGTGATGCGGACGCGAACGCGGAAAAGCCCCGTCTGGGCCGTCGGAACGTCGACCTACTGGGCGGGCGTCGCCGTCGTCACCCTTGTCGCCGTCGTCTACACGACGCCGTGGGACAACTACCTCATCTCCAAGGGCATCTGGGGATACGGCGACGGCCAGACGTTCGCCCACATCGGCCTCGCGCCGGTCGGCGAGTACCTGTTCTTCGTCCTCCAGCCGATCTTGACCGCCACGTGGCTCGGCCAACTGACGCTTCGAGCTGGCTGGCCCGAGCCCGGCCTGCTGACCCGCGGGGGTGACGGCGGCCGAACCATCGATTTCGGCGCGCTGTCGGTCGGGCCCCGACTGCTCGGGGGCCTCGGGGGCGTCGGCATCGGCGTCGCCGGAGCGGCGTTTCTGACGACCCAGTCGACGTTCTATCTGGGCGCCATCCTCGCCTGGAGCGCGCCGGTGCTCACCCTCCAGTGGGTCGTCGGGACGCCGCAGTTGTGGCACCAGCGCCGCACCCTCACGGTCGGCGTCGGCGTGCCGACCCTCTATCTGTGGGTCATCGACCGGGTGGCGCTGGCGACCGGCATCTGGCACATCTCGCCCGACCACACGACCGGCTACGCCATTTTCGGTCTGCCGATAGAGGAGGCGCTGTTCTTCGCCGTCACGAACCTCTTCGTCGTCCAGGGCTTGCTCCTGTTCCGGTGGGTGATGGACCGATGGGCATAGCCACCGCCTCGACCGACGCTCGGCGCGGGTACGACCGCCTCGCGACCGTCCCCGCGTGGGCGGCCTGTGCCGCGGCAATCCTCCTTTCGACGGCCGCGCTCGTCGCCGACGTCTCGGTGCCGCCCGCCGTCCGCTACCTGCCGCTCGTCGCCAGCGTCGTCCTGTTCGGCCTCCCGCACGGCGCTATCGACACGTTCGTCCCCGCCCGTCTCGACGACCGAGGGCTCCGCGAGTCGATGGCCCTCGTCGGCGTCGCCTACCTCGTCTTGGGCGGCCTCTATGCGGCGCTGTGGCTGGTCGCGCCCGTCCTCGCGGCGACCGCCTTCATCGCCATCACGTGGTTCCACTGGGGACAGGGCGACCTCCATACCCTGTTGACGTTCGTCGGCGCCGACCACCTCCGAACGCGACCGCTCCGGGCGGCCACGCTCGTCGTCCGCGGCGGCCTCCCGATGCTCGTCCCCCTGCTGTGGTTCCCGGACCGCTATCGGGCCGTCGTCGACGCGTGGGTGGGCCTCTTCGGCGGCGGCCTCTCGGCGGCGCCCCTCTTTGCCGTCGAGACCCGCCTCGTCGTCGGCGCCGCCTTCCTCGCGCTTACCGTCGGCACGCTCGCGGCGGGCTACCGACACACCGGGGCGACCCGGGGCTGGCGCATCGACGTCGGCGAGACGGCCCTGCTGTGGGTGCTCTTTGCGACGGTACCGCCGCTCATCGCCATCGGCGTCTACTTCTGTGGCTGGCACGCCGTCCGGCACGTCCTCCGGTACACCGCCGTCGGCGGCCGCCCCCCGACCCGTCGCGCATTCGCCTCGTTCGCCCGGGAGGCCGCCCCGCTGACGGCCGCCGCCCTCGCGTTGCTCGTCGGGTTCGCCGCGGTCGTCCCGACCGTCTCGGGCGTTCCCACCGGCATCGAGGAGTTCGTCGCGCTGTATCTCGTCTTCATCGCCGTCCTGACCCTGCCGCACGTGGTCGTCGTGACGTGGATGGACCGCCAGGAAGGCATCTGGCATGGCTAGGGCGGCGCTGGCGTTCGGCGTCACCGACGTCGGCATCCGCGTCCCCTACCGGTCGAGGAACGCATCGACGAGTTTCCGCTCGGCCGCCCGGAGGTGCTGGTGGTACGTCGAGCGGTCGATACCCATCGCCGTCGCGAGGTCCTCGCCCGTCACCGGGCGGTTCCACTCGTAGTAGTCGCTGACGTGGGCCCGCCGCAGGGCGGTCAACTGCCGTTCGGTGAGTCGGTTCTCCACCTCGGCGATGAAGCCCTGCTTGGTCGCCGGGGGTCGTTCCCGCTCGCGGTTTGCGACCACGCTGATGTTCGGATAGTGCGTCTCGATACTGTCGACGATGGAGCGGGCCTCCCCGCCGTCGGGGAGTTCGATGACGATATCGGCGACGCCGTCCGCGACGTGGATGGCATCGATACGGGCGCCCCGCTCGGCGAGCGTCGAGACGAGCGAGCCGTTCGACGTTCGGAACTCGATCAGGGCCTCGTCGTCGTATTCGTGTATCGCCGTCGCCGAGACGATATCCGGGTAGGCCTCGGCCGCATCGAGTATCGCATCGACCGCCATATCGGTCACGAAGAACGTCACGACAATGCCGTCCTCGCGGAAGACCGACCCGCGATAGTCGAGATAACAGCCAGTCTCCGCGGAGAGTTCGACGAAGAAGAGGTCCTCGTCTTCCGCCCGCAGTTCGAGTTCGGTAACGCTGTCGCTGGCGAGGATGCGGCCGCGTTCGAGGGCGTTTATCGCCGTCCCGCTGGCCCGTCCGAGCGCCGCCAGCAGGTCGGTTTCGTGCTGGCTCAAGGCCCCCGGTTCGTCGGTATACAGCGTCAAAACGGCGTAGACGGTCTCGCCGTAGACGAACGGAATCGCCGCGAGGCCCTTCGGCGTCTCACCGTCGAAAAGCGGCGTATCGAGTGCCGCGAGGCGGTCCGCGTCGGTCACCGTCTGGACGGTCCCCGTCTCGTAGGCGGCGACCGTCGGGTCGGTTTCGTCGGTCAGGTCGCGTTCGAGCGCCCCGGTCGGCGGCGTGGGCGCACCGGCCCGGGCGCTTACCACCAGCGTGTCGCTGGCGAGGTCAGGTCGGCCGACCCACCCGAAGGCGTAGGGGTCGGCCGCGGCGACGCGCTCGCAGACCGACCGCTCGATCTCCGCGCGGGATTCGGCCTCGACCAGACTCCGGGTGACGTCCTGCAGGAGGCCGTCGATGCGGACGAGCAGGTGTTCGAGTTCCTCACGCCGCCGTTTGGCCTCCATCTCGGCTTCCTTCCGGTCGGTGATGTCCGTCTGGAAGCCGACGAAGTTGGTTATCTCACCCTCGTCGTTGCGGACCGGCGCGATGTCGACCCGGTTCCAGAAGGGGTCGCCGTCCTTCCGGTAGTTGAGAAGTTCGACGGAGGTCGGTTCGCCCGCGTCGATGGCCTCCCGCATCGTCGCGATGGCCTCGGGGTCCGACTCCGGGCCCTGCAGGAACCGGCAGTTCTGGCCGACCGTGTTCGCCTTCTCGTAGCCCGTCAACCGCTCGAAGGCGTCGTTGATGTACACCATCGGGTTGTCGGGGCGGTCTGGGTCCGAGATCGTGATGCCGATTGGCGCCTCGTCGATGGCGCGTTCCTTCAGCCGCAACTCCTCGTGGATATCGAGTTCCTCGATGGGCATCCGCACCCCGTCGTCGCGTCGCGTCGACTCGATGGCGGCTTCGACCCGCTCGACGAGGAGTCGCCCCGCGTTCGGGGCCGAAACGGGGACGAAGCCCGAAACGCCGGCCTCGACCGCGCGACTGGCGACCATCCCCGTCTCGTCGTGTGCCAGCAGAACGAACGGAACGGTTCCGTCGACTTGCCGGACCCGCTCGAAGGCCCGGAAGCCGTCGGTTCCGGGGCCATGTGTCCCCACGACGCAGTCGGCGTCGGCGAGGGCTTCCTCGACTCCCGCCAGGGTAGCCGTCCGCACCGAGATATCGTCGTGGCGTTCCAACTCCGCGCGTTGTTCCTGCCAGTCCGACGGCCGCTCGGAAAGGAACAACACGTTGGCCCCGACTCCCCGCCGTTCACGCCCCGTGGCGTTCTCTGTGGTCACTGTTCCTTATATACAGGACCTTGTGAACCATAAACGTACGCGAAGGTATGCGGGTGTTCCGGAAAGGAAGAGATGGGCGGCGATCGAACCCACGTATGGCGATTACTCGTAGGTCAGCGTGTAGCCGCCGTCGAACAGCATGTCGCCGCCGTTGAGGTGTTTCGCGTGCGAGGAGAAGCCGAAGACGAAGAGGTTCGCTACCTCGACGGGCATCATGAGTTCCTTCGTGCGCGCCTGCCCGAGCATGACGTCCTCGATGACTTCGTCCTCGGAGATGCCGCGCTCTTCGGCAGTGTCGGCGATCTGGTTGGCCATCAGCGGCGTCAGCACGTAGCCGACGCTGACCGAGAAGCCGCGGAGCGTGCCATCGCCCTCGGCGGCGATAGATCGCGTCAGGCCATTGAGACCGTGTTTCGCGGTGATGTAGGTCGCCTTATCCCGGGTGGCATAGCGACCGTGAATCGACGACATGTTGGCGATGGCCCCGACGCCGTCGTCGGTCGCCCGGATGTGCGGCATCACGAGTTTCGACAGCAGGAAGGGCGCCCGAACCATCACGTCGGTCATCCGGTCGTAGGTATCCATCGGGAAGTCGGGGATGGAGGCGATATGCTGCATTCCGGCGATGTTGGCGAGATACCGGATCTCCCCCTCCTCGGCGGCCGCCTCGATGGCCGCCTCGGTTTCGTCGTCATCGGTCAGGTCGGCGGGCGCGGCGACGAGTCGGCCGTCGGCGTCGAGCGAGTCGACCTTCTCGACCGTCTCGTCCAGGCCGTCCTCGTCGATATCGAGTCCGACGACGGTCAGCCCGTTGACCGCCAACGCGATGGCCGTCGCCCGGCCGATGCCCGAGGCGGCACCGGTGACGACGGCGACGTTGTCGGTCGAGAACCGCTCGTCGTCGAGGGTGAGGACTCGGTCTTTCGTGATCGGCGGCGGCGACAGTGATTCGTCGCCGCCATCCGTTCGTGAATTCATACCACGATATCGGCCAGCCACCGCTATGGAAACCAGGGTTCACATTCCAACATCGGGACGTCCGTGAGACGACCACCGGTGACACGCCGCAACGGCGTTCAGGTTGATATGTGAATCTCCGGTTTGATGCTGGATGAGTTGCTGTGGTATGGTATGTCACTCATCTCGTATAGCCGACCACCCACCCGTACGTCTCGACTACGGCAGGCGTGCCGACACGCGGAACCGAACCACACCGGCCCACCCGAGACGTGACGCCCGAGGGCCCCACGGACGCGTCCCCACACGCCCACGCCGGCCGGCCCTACGAGTGGGTCGGCGCGTGGAGCCGGCGGCGGGCGCGACTCACCCCGGATCAGGTCGCCATCAAGGAGCCGGCCGTCGGGTCGGAATACACCTACGCGGACCTCGACGAGCGGGCGAACCGGACCGCCCACGCGCTCCGAGAGTTGGGCGTCGACTCGGGCGACCGCGTAGCCGTGCTCGCGCGGAACCGGGTCGAACTGGTCGATCTGTTCTTCGCCACGGCCAAGACCGGAAGCCTGCTCGCGCCGCTGTCGCACCGTCTCGCCGAGCGCGGCCTCGCGGCCGTCATCGGCGACGTCGACCCCTGCGCGGTCGTCGTCGAGACGCCCTTCGAGTCCGAGCTGATAGACGCGCTCGAACGGAGCGACGCCGACCCCGCAGTCCGGTCGTTGCCGACCGACGAGGACCACCGTTACGACCCGCTCGATATCGACCAGCAGGAGGCCGCCTTCGAGGGCGTCGAAACCGCGCTGTCGGATCCGCATCTCCTCTTGCACACCGGGGGGTCGACCGGGACGCCGAAGGAGACGGTCCTCACCCACGGGACCATCTACTGGAACGCCTTCAACACCATCACCTCGTGGGGCATCCGCCCCGACGACGTGACGCCGCTGGTCTTTCCCATGTTCCATACCGGCGGCTGGAACGTCCTGACGCTGCCCTTCTTCGGGATGGGCGCGACGGTGCTGCTCCGGCGGGAGGCCCACCCCGAGCGCGTGCTGGCGGATATCGACCGCGAGTCGGCGACCACCCTCGTCGCAACGCCGACCGCCCTCGGCGAGATGGCCCGCCACGACGCGTGGGACCGGACGGACCTCTCCAGTCTCCGCTTCGTCAAAAGCGGCGGCGGCCGCTGTCGCGGCCACGTCATCGAGGCGTGGCGGGACCGCGGCGTCGACTTCTCGCAAGGGTACGGCCTCACCGAGTTCGGCCCGAACAACTTCGCCATGCCGTCCGATGCCCCGCCGGAGAAGGCCGACAGCGTTGGCGTGCCCGCGATGTGCGTCGATTTCCGGCTGGTCGACGAGTTCGGCGACGCGGTCGCCCGCGGCGAGGTCGGCGAGTTGGAACTCGCGGGGCCGGCCGCCGCCGCCGGCTACTGGGGCGACGCGGATGCCGACGGACACACCTTCGGCGAGTGGGTCTCGACCGGCGACCTCGCTCGCGTCGATGCGGACGGCTACGTCCACATCGAGGGCCGCATCGACGACATGTTCGTCTCCGACGGCGAGAACGTCTACCCCCAGCGCGTCGAGAGTGCCATCGCCGAACACCCCTCCGTCGAGGCGGCGGTGGTGTTCGGCGTGCCCGACGACCACCTCGGCGCGGTCCCCAAGGCCGTCGTCGTCGGCGACGACTCGCTGACGCTTCCGGAACTCGAATCGTTCCTCGAATCCCGCGTCGCCGACTTCGCGGTCCCCGTCGCGCTGACGGTGACGGACGGGTTCCCCGATTCGGGCACCGGGAAGATCGACCGGGCGGCCGTCAAGGAACGGTTCGGACCGATGGAGGAGGAAGGCTCGTGAGGAACCGTTATATAGGTGGCACCGAAAGGGAGACATCATGTTAGACGTCACCATGGAGATGGAGCAGTACGACTGTCCCTTCATCGACACCACCGTCGACCACGAGGTGACGTTCTCGACGATGCACTGGCAACTCGATGCGGCCGCCGAGGAACTGGAGACGCGACTGGTCGTCGAGGGGGCAGATCGGGGGGCACTCGACAACGGGCTGTCGGCGCTTCGCGCCCACGGGAACATGAACGACTACCGGCTGTTCACCCGGCAGGACGATACCGCCGTCATCCGGACGGTCATCGAACAGACGGACGCGATGGAGACAATCCACGACCGCGGCGGCTACATCACCGGCCCCTTCCACATCCGCGACGGCGAGGAGTTGTGGCAGGTCGGCTTCGACGACGGCGGCATCGCCGACGAGACCCTCTACGCCCTCGATAAGAACAACGACTTCGAGGTCAAACAGCGCCGCGGACTCGAACTCGACCAACTGTTCGATGTGATGCACAACGCCGACGCGGCGACCTCCCTGTTGGATGCCGCCCGGTCGCTGTCGGCCGTCGAGGAGGAGACCATCCGACGCGCGGCCGATGCCGGCTACTTCGAGACGCCACGGGACGCCACCCTCTCGACGCTGGCCGACGAGTTCGACGTCTCGACGACCGCCGTCTCCAAGAACATGCGCCGCGGCGAGAAGAAGGTCCTCCGGGGACTGGTCGAGGCGCTCGAACACGTCGACGAGATGCCCTGATACGGATCGATGTAACGAGTTGCCGGCGAGCGCCCGTATGGCTCGGCGCTCGGCGATAAAAGACTACAAAAAACCATATGAGACGCGGCGGCCCGCGATACGTCTGCGGCGTCTCCGCGTTCACGCATCGACCACCGGGGGGATTTATTCACGTCGGGATACTGCATCCAGCCATGTCGAGTACCGAGTGGGACCCAACCGATGATGACAGCGATCGGGACAAAAAAGACAGATTTGGTGACGCACTCGCCGCGCTCGCCGTCGAGACTTCCCCCGACCTCGACCCGGTCGATGCAGTCCGTGAGTCAAGAAGGGACGTATAAGCCTTTTCGTCGATTTATAGAACGGTATTCAAAAGGCGCCGCCACGATAGCGAATCGGGTGGGTTCCGAACCACCCACCC
>NZ_JAZKTR010000098.1:0-9771 GCF_036625485.1 Natronomonas sp.
GGCCTCGGCGAAGGGTTCGGCGGGGGCGAAC
This sequence comes from Natronomonas sp., assembly GCF_036625485.1. GTDB lineage: Archaea > Halobacteriota > Halobacteria > Halobacteriales > Haloarculaceae > Natronomonas. Next base: position 32 of record NZ_JAZKTR010000098.1, read on the forward strand.
ATACCCGACGAATCGGGCCGCCGAAACAAAACAACTGGCCCGGATTACTGCGATTCGAACCGGTAGGTCAGTATCTCGCTCGTCTCGTCCCACTCGAAATCGCCGGGATGGACCTTCTCCATGCGCTTCTTATAGGCGTCCAGTGACGGCGACCCCTCGCGTTTCGCGTCGGCGTCGGTCAGGTCACCGAGCGTTCGCTCTTCGACGCTCGTCACCTCGAAGGTGGTGCCGTCGACGTCGAAGGTATCGCCTTCCTCGGCGTAGCGGTTGCCGGCGCCGCGGCTGAGTTGTGTGATGTCGCCGTCGAGGGCGGCCTGTTTGACGCGGTCGTTCGGCAGGAGTGCGTCGGCATCGATGCGTGCCATATCCGTGTTTATGGGCGCCAGCCCCTTATACGGATATTGTAGTCAATCACCGGTCATCGCCAGTCCCTGTCGGCTATGACCGGCAAATCGTTACGATATCCGTATCAACCGATGAGGCCGCCCAACGCGCCGCCGATGGCGCTGTCGACCGCAAGCAGGAAGGCGATGAGCGCGATGACGGCGAAGACGCCGAGGCCACCTAACGCACCGACCGGCCCGCCGATGGCGGTCCCGACGACCGTGACCAGCAGGCCCGCGAAGATGGCGATGAGCAGTCCGCCGAGCGCGCCGGCCACCAGCCCGTGCCACGCGCCGCTGAGGACGCCGCCACCGGCGATCAGACCGGCGACGAAGCCACCGACCAGTCCCGCGCCGACGTGGCCGACGACCGGCAGCGCGAAGGCGAAGAGTCCGGCGACGATGCCGACGAGAGCGCCGATGAGGACGGCACGCCAGTTCGTCATGGCCACCGGTAGGCCGCCGTCGCGCAAATGGCTGTCGGCCGTCTCGTGTCGACCCGTTCGGTCGCTTCCGGCCCAAGAGGGAGTGTGCCGCCCGTACGCGAGACACGCTTCTTATAGGGGCGGACGACCAAACGTGGGTATGCACTTCGAAGACCTTCCGACGACGCCCCGGTCGGAGGAGCTGGTCGACAAGGCGTTCTCGCGGGCGGCGCGCGCGGGGCGAGCCAAGCAGGGGATCGAGGCCCAGGAGTCGATGCTCCAGACCTCGGCCAACATCCTGTCGGACAACCTCCAGAACGTCGTCACCTCGTGGCCCGATTTCGAACTGGTCGACGACTTCTACTACGAACTCGCCGACGCGACGCTCGCCGAGACCGACGTCGGCGGCATCGACAACCTCCGCCAGCACCTCTCGTCGGTGATGAGCGCCGGCCGCCAGATCGAGCACCTCAAAGAGGAGTACCACGGCCGCATCCGCAACGCCGACAGCGACACCGCCCGAAAGCTCCGCAAGCAGGCCTTCGCCCGCCTCGCGGACGTGACCGAAGGCGTCGCCGACGACCTGTTGGCCATCGGCGAGGCCCGCGACGCGCTGAAGGTCCTGCCCGACATCCGGGCCGACGAACCCGCCATCGTCGTCGCCGGCTATCCGAACGTCGGCAAGTCCTCCTTCGTCAACGACGTGACCAACGCGCGCAACGAGACGGCCTCGTACCCCTACACGACGACGGGCATCAACGTCGGCCACATCGAGCGAGACCACATCCGCTACCAGTTGGTCGACACGCCCGGCGTCCTCGACCGCCCCTCCGAGGAGCGGAACGCCATCGAATCGCAGGCCGTCTCCGCCTTGGAGCACCTCGCCGACGCCGTCTTATATATGGTCGACGCCAGCGGGGCCTGCGGCTACCCGCTGGAGGACCAGCTCGAACTGCTCGACGAGGTCGAATCGCGGTTCGACGTGCCGGTCATCGTCGTCTGCAACAAGTCGGACCGCTCGACCGACGTCGAGGCTGATCACTACATGAGCATCGAGACGGGCGAGAACGTCGAGAACGTCCTCGACGCCATGATCGACGCCGTCGGCTACGAACCCGAACTGCCGTTCGAGGAATAGCCGCCACGCTTTCGTTTCGGCGTCCGTGATTTTTCATCGACGAACTATCGAAGCCCTCAGCACGCACTCTGTCAGCCTGCTGTACGGACATCCTCCCCTGCGTTCAGGGATGGAACACTCGCCTGTTGGGAACCTCGAACCCCTACGTAGTGGTTGTTACACCGAATGCGTCCCCGCTTATCGGCGGTCTGCGACCCGGTCGTGAATCCGGTCTAGGATCTCTTCAAGTGGGATGCCTTCGGTCTCGATTTGACGGAGGGTTCGATGTACCTCGAGGTCGAGGTGCGAGCTGAGAACGACAAAGGCCCCACCTGTGGCGGTGACACGGAGTATCCAGTGGGCGACCGAGCGGACCGGGGGGAGGCTGGTGTCGGTGTGGACGACCGCGATTCGCCACGCCTGTTCGCGGCCTTCCGTCATCGAGCGGAGCGTGAGAGTCTCGTCGAGGCGGCCGAAGACGGCGTCTACGTCGTCGATTCCGGCCGCGTAGACGTCGGCGAGCGCCTCCTGCTGGGCGTCGACGAGTCGAGCGAGGATACCGTCGATGGCGCTGTGGTCCGCGTACTTCTGTGAGCGGTTCGGGTCGATGCCGACGTCCTCGAGGGTCAGCGCGAGGTCGTAGTTGATGTGGGCGTTCACGCCGAGGAACGCGTCCTGCATGAGGAGGTTCTCGCCCGCGACGGCGCTTCCGAAGGCGACCCGCCACGGGTCGGGGACGGCGTCGACGTCGCCGCGTTCGAACGCGTTAAAGGCACGACGGTAGTAGTTCGCGAACGTGACGAGATACTCGCGCATCCACGCGGGGTCGTCGAACCGGCCGGCTTCGATGCCGTCGTGGACCACGCGGGTCATATCGACGTAGATGGTCAGGAACACCGCCCGTCGGTCGCCGCGCTCTCGAAGCGCCGCTTCGAGTTCGGTGAGACGCTCCGCGGCGCTTTCGGCCGTTCCGTACGGCGTTTCGACCAGATCGAGGAGTTCCCGATCGGCTTCCGATGGCGGCTCGAAGCGCTCGACGTTCCCCCGGACCGCCTCTCGGATGGCTCGAAGGGTCGTCGGATCGAACGGGCGAGCGGCTTGGAAAAAGTCGGTCATGGCGGGGTGAGTATATTTGCCGGGCCTATGCAGGAGCCGTTCACCCGCCACGAGTATAGCTTTCTGGTTCTATCACGGGTCGCGTCACCGACCTCGCCGTCGCGTGGCTCCCGATTCGCCAGCCACGATGGAGGTGACAACTTCCCGAAGATACGAGGACGCCGAAAGGGTTCTCGCCGTAGCAAAACAGGGGTGCCACTCAGGGCAGAAGTGACCGACCGATTCGCGGGAGTACGCCGATGGCGGCCGTCGTAAACGCGATTCCGGCAACAGGCGAGGGGAGTCTATCGCCGAATATCCATCGGTAGCCACGAACCGGTGTGAGCGCGCCCATGGCGATAATCACGTGGGCCGGAATGTCGACGGTCGCGTGTTCGACGGGGTCGTAGTGGGGATTGTAGTTGTCGACGGAGACGGCCCACGAGGTGGGATACTCCCGAATCTGGAGGTGTTCGTTCCGTTTCCGCTCGCGGTAGACCGAGATGGCGCCCTTATGAATCGACCACGGGAAGTTCGACTGCAGGAAGTCGAGGTCAGCCGGTAGCGTCGGCTCGGCGGCCTTCGGCACGGTCACCGACTCCCCGGCGTCGAGAGCACGGACGACCGTGATGGCCTCGTCCCACGACTCGACGGTCCGTCTGTCCATACGTACAGTAGGGGCGGAAAGCGGATAAAATAGCTGGCTGGATGGCCGAACGAGGACGGCTGCGAAGCGGCCGTTCAGTTCGCTGCGGTCGCGTTGTAACTCACACGGACCCGATAGGCGACCGACACCTGGCCGGTGTCGAGTTGCGTATCCGCGCCGGCCGAGCGCTCGGCGACCGCCGCAGCGCCGTCGTAGCTGACCGGACGATACCGCTGTTGGGAGGCGTCGACCGTGGCGACGTTGGTCACCTGCAGGTCACCGTTGGCCGCGATGGCGTCGGCCTGGGTGCGCGCGTCACCCATCGCGTCCTCGATGGCCTCCTCGCGGAGTTCGTCGCGCGTCTCCGCCGAGAGGGTGAACTGGACGGTACCGACCTCGGCGTCGGCGTCGGCGGCCGCGTCGATGACGTCCTCGGCGCGGTCGGGGTCATCGAGCGTCACCTCGAAGGCGTGGACGCCGCGGTAGGTCGGCTGTTCGCGTTCGCCCTCTCGTGGCGGGCGGTGCCGTTCGCGGATGTGGTACTCGGTCGTCTCGTAGGCGGACTCGTTGACGCCGGCCGCCGCGAGTTCCTCGCGGAGGGCATCGGCGTCGGCCGCGAGCGAATCACGCACCGCGCTCGCGTTGTCGCCTTCGGCGGTCGCGGCGACGCGGACGACGGCCTGGTCCGGTTGGGCGTTGGCCTCGCCGGTCGCGTCGACGGTGATCGTTCGGTCGGCGGGACCGCTGGCGGTCCCGTCGTCGTTCGTCGCGGTCACGACTGCGGCGCCGGCCAGTGCCGCGCCCAGAAGCGCGACGACGACGACCAGCACCGGGAGGGCATCTCGTTGCATACACGTCCCTCTCCGTCGGGAGCTCCCCTATAAACGCCGATACGTAAAACGCGTCTTTGAGTCTTAGCCGCGTTCGACCTCGAAGTAGAGCACCTGTACCTCGATATCGAGACCGTGTTCGGTCGCGAGGCGCCGCTCGATAGCGCTTGCGAGGCCCGGCCGTGGGGCATCGGGTGGTACGCCGACGGTGACGACGGCGGTCTCGGGCCGATGGAAGAGGACGTATTCCGAGGTCGTCTCGACCTCCAGTTCGACGAGTTCGTAGCTCTGATAGGCGGGGTCCTCCAGTTCCGTGTTCACGCTCTGGCGGATCTCCTGTTCGGTCGTCGCCGTCTGGTAGGAATCGTAGGTGACGCCGCCGAGGAACACCGAAAGCAGCGCGATGGCGGCGATGAGGACGGCAACCCGCTTGAGCGTCGCGATGCGGGCTTGGTCCCGGCGGAAGAAGTGTTCCGGCCGGTAGCCGGCATACCAGAGGACAAGCAGCGCGGCGAGGTTGATCGAGAGGACGTTGACCGCCACGAGGACCGCGGACCCCACCGCCAGCGCGGGGATGCCGTAGGCGATACCGATGCCGACCGTCGCCGCGGGCGGAATCAACGCGACGGCGATCATGACGCCCACCAGCGCGGCGTTGATGCCGGTCATCAGGCTGAGCGCCCCCGCGACCCCGGCACCGATGGCGACGACCAGCGAGAGGAAGTTGGGCGAGAGCCGTTCTTCGACCTCGGTCAATCCCAGCGGGTCCAGTCCTGGCGGGACGAGATTGGTCACCTGCACGAAGATGGCGAAGGCCGTCGCGGCGACGATAGAGAGGACGACGCCCAGGACCTGGAGGACGACCCCGCGCCGGAAGAGTTCGGCGTCGTCGACGACGCTGCCGACCGCCGCCGTCATCGCGGGGCCGATAAGCGGCGCGATGACCATCGACCCCACGACGGTTGCCGGCGAATTCAACAGGAGACCCGCGGTGGCGATGACCGCCGAGACGACCGTCATCACGACGTAGGTCGGCAGCGAGGAGGCCAGGTCCTCGGCGCGGGCGACCAGTTCCTGTCGGGCGATGCGGTCGCCACCGCTGCCCTCCCCGTTTTCCTCCTCGTATTCCTCTGTTAGGCGTTCGAACTTCTCGGAGACGACCGTCTCCGCGCTCAACACGACCGTGTAGGCCTGCCGGTCGAGACCGACGTCACGCAGTTCCTCCAGGATAGGCTCGACCGCACTCGTCGGCAGCGGGAAGTACGCGACCGCCGTGTACTCCCGGCCGCTCGTCTCGTCGGTGACGACGTAGTCGATGCCCTGCTCGTCGAGGACCTCCAACACCGTCTCTCGCTTGCCGGCCGGAATGGTCACCTGAACGAGTCGCACACCGGCCCTCCGAACGGCACCGCGTTAATCCTGTCGCCGTCGGGGACCCATCACCGCCGAGTTAAACCGAAAGAACGGGCTGGGAGGCGTGGGCGAGGACGTATTCGGCGGCCTTCTCGATGACCGCCTCGGGGTCGCCGGTGACGGGTTCCCGCGGGACGACGACGAAATCCGCATCCAGCGTCTCGGCGACGTCGAGGATGACGCTTCCGGGGTGCTGGGAGAGTCGTGTGACCGAAAAGCCGCAGGCTGACGAATGGGTGACCGGCACCTCGCCGGCGAGGGTGCGGACGGTCGCCATGATGGATTCGGCGCGCTCGGCAACCGAGGCCGCGGAGATGTCGCCGTTGGCCATCGCGTCACCGGCGTTCTCGGCGACGAGATAGACCGCGTGGACGCCCGCTTCGTAGCGTTCGGCGATGGCGGTGGCGTATTCGACGGCATCCATTGCCGCCTCGGAGCCGTCGACCGGAACGAGGACCGTATCGACCTGCATATCGGACCCTCGCTCCGGGTCGTCAAAAAGCTGTGTCCGCGGATACTTTTAAGCCGAGGGCGGGCCGACGGTCAGATATGTTCGAGACGGTGGTAGTTGCGACCGACGGCTCCGAGAGCGTCGCGCGCGCGGTCGATTGTGCGCTCGACCTCTCAGCGAAGTTCGACGCCACCGTCCACGCGCTCTACGTCATCAACGAGGGGCAGGTCGAATCCCTGCCCGAACGGCTCCACAGCGACGTCCGGCAGGCCCTCGACGAGCAGGGCCAGGAGGCGCTGGACGCCGTGCTGGAGGCGAACGAGAGCCGCGAGAACCCGGTCGACCTCGAAACCGCGGTCCGGGTCGGCCGCCCCGCCAAGCAGATCGTCGGCTACGTCCGGGATATCGACGCCGACGCGGTGGCGATGGGCACCCGCGGCCGGAGCGGCCAGCACTCCTTCCTGCTCGGTAGCGTCGCCGAACGCGTCGTTCGGACCTCACCCGAACCCGTCCTGACCGTCCGGCAACTGGATTAACCAGCCGAGACACCGTCACTCACGCGCCGCCGCCGAACGAGGGATTATTCCCCGGGGCGCCCCTCCCGCCGATATGGACGATTGGCTCATCGACGACGAGACCCTCCCCCTCAGCAGGCGCTCCGTGCTGCCGGGCGAGGGCTTCTTTATGCCGGATTCGCTCGACGACGCACAGGTCGAACAGGAGGCCCGTGAGACGCTCGCCGACGCCGACCGCGTGGTCATCGCCGACCCCGATGCCGACGGCCTCGGCTGTGTCGCCCTCATGCGAGAGGCATTCGGCGAAGCCTCGCTGCTGCCCGCCGGCCCGCACGAGATCGCCGACGCCCTCGAATACGTCGGCGAGTACGCCGAACCCGGCCTCGACGTCTACGTCTGCGACCTCTGTCCGGATTCGGAGTACGACATCGAATCCCTGCCGCTGGTGGCCGAACTCGCCGACTCGGTCCGCTGGTTCGACCACCACCAGTGGGACGACGAATACGCCGAACTCGTCCGCGAACACGCCGAACTGGTCGTCGGCAACTCCGACGAGGAGTGTACGACAGACGTGGCGCTCCGCTCGCTGGATTACGACTTCGACGACCGCTTCGTCGACCTCGCGAAGGTCACCCGCGACCACGACCTCTGGATCCGCGAGGACCCCCGCAGCGACGACCTCGCGGATTACTCCCACTGGGCCGAACCCGAGGAGTACATCGAGACGGTTCTGGAACACGGTGCCGACCTCCCCGGCGACGTGCAGGACTTCCTCGAAGAACGGCGCGTCGAGAAGGAGGCCCTCATCGAGAAGGCCGTCGACCGCGCCGAGTACAAGGTCATCGGCGACTGGACGGTCGGCGTCACCTACGGCCGCTGTTCGCAGAACGAGGTCGCCGAGGCGATGCGCGAGGACGGCGCAGACGCATCCGTCATCGTCAAACCCGCCGGCTCAGCGTCGATTCGCGGCACCGACGCCTTCGAGCGCTGCCACGAGGTCGCCGCGCAGGTCAACGGCGGCGGCCACCCGAAAGCCGCCGGCTGTAAGCCCGACATCTACGACGACATGCTGGATTACGCCCACCACTGGACGACCCGCGGCGCCATCACGAAGCAGGTCATTCTCGACGGCTTCCGGCAACTGGACGACGAGGAACCGGAGACGGACGCGTAGAAACGGTCGCTCTCGTCGCTATTCCGCGACGACCCACTTATCGGAGTAGGTCGTCCCGCAGGCACAGGCCGCATAGGCGTGGACCACGTCGCCCTCGGCGTAGATGCCGCCGACGGCCTCGTTCTGTTCTTCGGCGAAGGCGAAGACGAACTTGACGTAGTGGTCTCCCGGGTCATCGCCCACATCGGGACAACTGCCGCTTGTGCAGTCGTCGGCGATGTCGCCGTCGGTCTGCATCGCCTGCCCGGCGAAATCCATCGCATCGAGGCCGGTCGCGCTCTCGAAGGCGGCCTTGCCGTCGTCGCCCGGCAACACGAGGACGACGCCGTCTTCGACGCGCGTGCCGATTTCGAGCAGGTCGTCGATGGAGCCGACGCCCTCCTCGTGGAGGTAGATGAGGATGTCGTCGGGCCGCTCACCGCGGAGGAAGGCGTCGTAGAGGGCGCTTTTGCCCTCGCCGTCCTCGCTCATTCGTCGAGGTCCTCCGCTATCGAGGCGAGGCTGTCGTCCGGCGTCTCGGCGACCCGGTAGACCGCGTCCTCGCCGGGCGCCCGGAGGCCATACTGCTCGCCGTCGACGACGATATCGACGAGCGCCGAGCGGCCGGCTTCGAGACCCTTCTCGTCGACCCATTCGCCCAGACGGTTCTCGCCGTCGCGTTCGCGGGCGAGACGCACGTTCTCGTAGAGACCGCGAACCTCGACCTCGTCGTCCAGGCCGACCTGCACGTCGGCGTGGTAGGTCGTGTTCCCGGCTTCGACGCGGACGACGCCCTCCGGCATCGTCCCCTCGGGGACGACGATTCTCGGGCGGTTCAACGCGCCAGCCTGCTCTATCGACGCACGGACGGTTTCGACACCGTCTGAAGAAAGGCTCGGCATGAAAGATGAACCGCGGTCGTTACTCGTCGTCCTCGCCGCCGAGGAGGTCCTCGATGGACTCCTCGCCCTGTTCGACGATGCTGGCGTTGATCTGTCGCGTGTCGTCGGAGATCTCGGCGCCCCGAACCGTCACGCGCTTGCGCTCGCCGTCGACGGTCGGCTCGAAGCCGACGCCGCCCTCCAGCAGGATCTCGGCCGTGTCCGTCCCGGCGACGTCCTCGCGCATCGGTCGGCCCGACGTGTCGGAGCCGCCCGTGATTTCGAGTTCGTAGCCCGAGAGACCGAGCGCGTCACCGTCGACGGTTTCGCCGATCGAACGGCCGATGAATCGGTTCGCGTCCTGTCCGTCCACCTCGAAGGAGTACGTAGTGCCGTCCTCGTCCCCGACGACGACCTGAAAGTCTGCCATACGGGATGACACTCGGTGCGGCGGCAAAAGGGTATTGAAACGGATTGGTGGATGGTCGTTTCCCGATTCGGTTTATACTCGTCCACTTCGGCTCGCTTTCGGGTGTTTTGTTCTGCTGGGGTGGTGTTCTTCGGTGGTTTATAAATAGAGCGTGGTGACCTCCTGACCGCAACGACATAGAAAGCCCTCGGCGCGCTGGCGGTCGCTAAGCAGGATACCCTCGCTTCGCTCGGGTAGTGCCTGCTTAGTGACTCCCCTCCGGCGCCAGCGTGCCTCGCCCTTTCAATCCACCAGGAACCGCACAGCCCTGCCCTTCCCCGGGTCGCGAGGGTCGCCACGGGCGACCACTCGCTCCCGGCCGAATGCCCTTATAAATGGCGCGCGCTGGCCGACCGCCGCGA
>NZ_JAZKTR010000099.1:0-9696 GCF_036625485.1 Natronomonas sp.
GACCCGTTCTTTTGAAGTAGCTCAACCGATTAGGCCCTTTCAACGAATGAGCGAGGACTTTTACTCGGTGCTGGGCGTCGACCGAGACGCGAGCGAAGAGGAGATACAGCAGGCATTCCGCGAGAAGGCCACCGAATACCACCCGGACGTCTCCGACGATCCGAACGCCGAGGAGAAGTTCAAGAAGGCCAAGAAGGCCAAGGAGGTCCTGACGGACGACGAGAAGCGGCAGATGTACGACCAGATGGGCCACGAACGCTTCCAGGAAGCCGAGAAACACGGCGCGACCGAAGGCGGTCGTGGCGGTATGGGTGGTATGGGCGGCGGCCCCTTCGGTGGCGGTGGCGGCGGGATGAACGACATCTTCGAGCAGTTCTTCGGCGGGGGCGGCTCCCGTTCCGGACCACAGCAGGGGGCAGACCTTCGGACTCGTCTCACCGTCGACCTCGAAGACGCCTACGAGGGCGTCACGAAGCAACTGACCGTCAACCGGCCTGAACGCTGTCCGGACTGCGACGGCGAGGGCCACCCCCCGGATGCCGACGCCCGGACCTGTTCGGCCTGTAACGGCCAAGGCCAGCAGCGCACCGTCCGACAGACGCCGCTGGGTCGCGTCCAGCAGACCCAGACCTGCCCCCAGTGTGACGGCGAGGGGACCATCTACTCGGAGACCTGTTCGACCTGTCGAGGCGACGGGCGCGTCCAGGAGGAATCGACCCTCGAAGTCGAGATTCCGGCCGGCATCCGGAGCGGCCAGACCCTTCGCATGGACCGGGAGGGCGCCCCCGGCGAGAACGGCGGGCCGAAGGGCGACCTGCTGGTCGAAATCCAGGTCGAAGACCACGAGGAGTTCGACCGCGACGGCGACGACCTGCAGTACCACCTTCCCATCTCCTTCCCGCAGGCCGCCTTCGGTGACACCGTCGAAGTCCCGACCCTCGATGGGACCGTCGAGATGGACATCCCCTCGGGCACCCAGAGCGGCGAGACGTTCCGTCTCCGCAACAAGGGGATGCCGCGCCTCCAGCGCCGGGGCCACGGCGACCTCTACGTACAGGTCCAGGTCGTCACGCCCGAGGACCTCAACGAGGAACAGCGGGAGGCCCTCGAAGCCTTCGCCGAGGCCGGCGGCGAGGAGATCGACGTCGAGCAGGGTTTCTTCGAGAAATTGAAGAGCAGTTTCTAAACCGTCGCCTGCGGGCGGCCACGGAACTCTATTCGATGGTAAACGTGGGGTCGCTCACGTTCTCGCTTTTGCACTCCGGACAGCGCGAGGGCCGATTGGTCAGGTCGTCGAAATCGCGAAACCCGCAGTCCTGACACTCCGGCGGCGCAGCGAGCAACTCCTCGTCGGTCCCCTTCAGCGACTCGGCGATGTGTTCGACGTGGGAGAGTGCCGACGGCGTCGTGATCTCGAATTCGGCGGCGAGCGTGCTAGCGTCGGCCGCCTCGTGCCGCAGAAAGTCGGCGATTCGCTGTCGGGTGGTTCGTTCTGCGCCCTCCATACCCGGTCTGAGTGGTCGACGGGCTAAAACCTACTCCCGTCTCGCCCGCTGTTCGCCGCTACTCCTCGGCGCCGTTGGTCAACTGCGTGTGGGCGCCGATGAGCGCGTCTGCGAGGTCGATGTTCTCGATGCGTGTCCCCTCGTCGATGATGGTCTCGTGGATCTCACAATCGGTGACCGTCGCGTTCTCGAAGACGACCGACCCGTCTATCGTCGAATCGACGATCTCGGCGCCATCCATGACGTGGACGTTGTCGCCGATAGTCGACTGCTCGACGGTCGCCGACTCGGCGATGACGCTGTCGCCGTCGAGTTCCCACGCGATGGCCTCCAGATACGATTCGGGCGTCCCGATGTCGAACCACGGCTCCTCGAAGACGAAGGCGTGTACTGCCTCGCGTGCCTGCAACCACTGGATGAACCACCCCGGTTCGTCGGGGTTGTTGTCGCCGGCGAGATACTCTTCGAAGCGAATCGATTCGGCCGGGAACCCGTAGCAGGCGATGGAGACGAGCGTGCTCTTGGGTTCGTCCGGTTTCTCCTGAAAGTCGACGATTCGGTCGCCGTCGAGGTCGACGAGTCCGTAGGATTTCGCCTTTTCGCGGTCCCCAACGTCGTAGGCCGCGATGGTTGCGGTACCCTTCTCCTCGAAGAAGTCGACGAACTCGGAGAGGTCGAATCCCATGAGGTTGTCGCCGGCGACGACCACGAGGTCGTCGTCGATGCCTTCCCGGTCGACGAGTTGCCCGAGCGCGCCGATGACGCCGAACTTCTCGGACTCCTCCGTCGTGTCCTCGACGGAGAGGGTCGGCTTCTCGAAGTCGCTTTCCTCCAGATGGGCCTCGAACTCCTCGGCGAACCGCTCGTTCGTGGAGACGTAGACCTCTTCGATGCGGTCGTCGGCTTCGAGTGCCTCGAAGATGCGGTCGATGACCGTGGTCTCACCGATGGGCAGCAGCATCTTCGGGCGATGCTTCGTGATGGGCCACAGACGCGTCGCGTATCCGCCAGCGAGAACGACGGCTTTCATGACCTGAACCGACAAAAGCGGCGGACAAGTGTCTTTTGCAATAAAAGAGCCCGTCACTTATATACGAAGGCGCGGCCACCGCCGGTGTGATCTGACCGATGGTGGCAGTCCGTCGAGGCGGGAGTGTGGGACACGGGCTGCTGAAGCGACCGTTCCGCCTGCTCGCTATTCGCCCAGCCACGCGTCGGTAATCCGAAGCGTGCCACGGCTCCCGTCGAACTCGGTGTCGTATTCGAGTTCGATGGGCCGGTCCATATGCGGCCCGTCGGTGACCAGTGTCTCGAACTCGCCACCCTCTCCGAGGATGTGGACGCCGTACTCGTCGTTGAGTTCCTCGAGTTCGGCCAGCGCCTCGGCATCGAGCGTTCGCCCGAGCCACGATTCGTCGAGGCCGTAGGCGGCCACGCGGATGATGGTGATCTCGAAGCCGGCATCGAGCATCGCATCCGCGAGCTCGCGGGGGTCTTCCTGCCACAGCGGCGCGAATAGCTCGGCGTCCAGCCGTTCACACATCCCCTCGATGCGGGTCGTCTGGTAGCTACTCTCGACGGCGCCGGCGGTCACGCCGCCGATGCCGCCGAGTTCGTCGGCCAACTCGACCAGCGCGTCTTCGAGCGGTTCGAGTTCCCGGTCGCCGCGCTCGCCGCTATCCTCGTCGTCCCCGGCCGTGATTTCGAAATCATCCGGACGAACGTCGACAAGTGGAATGCCGATACTCTCGGCGGCCAGCGACGCTAACTCCGTCGCCGGGACGTGGTACATAAAGGAGTCGCCCGCCGGGTGGACGGTGACCAGCCGTTCGACCGGTTTGTCCTCCTGAAGCGCACGATAGAGGGCCCACGACGAGTCCTTGCCGCCGGAAAAGAGGCTCACCCACGGATCCATACCCGCGATAGCCGAGCGTCGGCTATAGGGCCGTCGGTTCGGTCACTCGGGGAACTCGTCCATCGGCTGTTCGGAGTCGCTCATCCGCGAGGTGAAGGCGACGCCGGCGAAGCTCACGAGAATGCCGGCGGCGACGTAGACCGCGAGCCGACCCCAGATCGAGAGGGTAAAGCCCTCGACGAAGACCGGCCCGACCGCGATCGAGGACACCGAAAACCCATCGAGCACCTGTGCCCGCTCGAGGAAGTAGCCGGTAAAGCCCCGAACGACGAGGCCGACCGCGACCACGCCGAACGGAAGGTTCATCAGCGCACTGGAGACTCCTTCCTCGGCCAGCAGTTCGTCGATCAGCCGGCCGGTCGCGGCCGCCAGCGCCGCGGCGGCGAACCACGGCACGCTATCGAAGACGAACCGAAGCCCGACGAGGAGTTCGCTGGTACTCTCCATCGACGTGGCGCTGATCCCGCCCGCGAAGACGCCGACGAGCGCCAACCCGGCGCCGACCACGTAGGTGACGAGCGACATCTGTCCCGAATAGAACGCCTCCTGGACGCGTCGTGGGAGCGTGGAGACGAAATCGTCGATACCGAGTCCCTTATAAAGAAGGAACGTCCCGATAACCGCCGCGATGGCCGACAGGGCGACGGGGACGCTATCGGCGAGCAAAAGCAGTACGGGAAACGCCAACAGCGCTGCGCCGATAGGCACGAGGACAGTCCCTCGTAACTCCTCGTCGGCGAGGAACTGCTTGAGCAGGTAGTACGTCGACTGGATGTCGTGGGATTGTCGAACGACGACCCGGTCGACGGCATCGACCTGCACGCGGCTCTCGATTATCGGTATCAGTCGCTCGTCGCTGGCCGAATCGGTAACGACGATCGCGGATTCCGGCTCGTAATCCGCCACCAACTGGTCGGTCTGTCGGGCGACGGTGCGGTCGCTATTGACGCCGTCGCCGCCGCCGGAGACGACCGCGACGACCGCTTCCTCGCCCGCGTCACGGAGGTCACGTGCCACCCGAAGCGTCTCCAGCAGGCAGTTGACGCGGCTGTCTTCGGGGTCGTCGACCCCCACGTCCGTGACCAGCGCCTGGATGGCCTCCCAGCCCACGATGGGCCCATCGTGGCCGAGCCCCCCCTCGCGGTCAACACAGACGACCAGAGTACTCACAGGGAAGCGTTGCCCACGCCGGAGTAAAAGCCTTCAGGCTGTGGTCCGCTCAGACCCGGAACCGGAACTCGCCGTTCTCGTCGGCAAATCGGCTCGCGACACCGGCACCGACCGCGAAAGCGACCCGTTCGGCGCCACCACGGAGGCGTTCGGCCACGCCGTAACTCGGCTCCAGTTCCCTCGTTTCGACCTCCTCATCGAGCAGGTGTTCGATTCGGTCTTCGACGTCCTCGTGGGTGCCGATCTCGTCGACGAGGCCCATCTCGTGGGCCTCCTCGCCGAGGAAGACCTTGGCTTCGGTTTCGCGAATCGCGTCGGCATCCATGCTCCGGCCCTCGGCGACCGTCTCGACGAACTGGTCGTAGTAGTCGTCTATGAGGCCTTGCAGGTACTCGCGTTCGTCTTCGTCCATCTCGGTGAAGGGCGTCCCGGCCTCCTTGTATTCACCGGCCGTGAACTGCTCGTATTCGAGACCGGTCTTGTCGAGGAGTTCCGAGGCGGTCATCCGCGAGCCCCGAACGCCGATGGAGCCGACGATGCTCCCCTCGCGGGACCACAGTTCGTCACACCCGCTGGCGATCCAGTACCCTCCGCTGGCACAGGTGTCCGTCGCGTAGGCGACCGTCGGACCGTCGAACCGTTCGGCCGCACGCCGGATGTCGTCGCTCGGCACGACCGCGCCGCCGGGCGTATTCAGCCGAACGAGGAGGGCGTCGGCGTTCTCGTCGTCGTCGGCCTGTTCGATGAGGTCGACGATCTCGTCGGCACCCGGGACACCCGGTGCGCCCGGTGGGAAGCCCCCACCATCTCGGGTGATCGGCCCCTCGACGGAAACCTCGGCGACGTTGTACGTCGGGAAAACGTTCCCAGCGATCGTACTGCCGAACCGGAGGCCGAGTATCGTCGTGGCGATGACCAACAGAACGCCGACCAGTTCGGCGGTATCGGCCGGTGCTTCGACGAACAGGAGCCACCCGACGGCGGCGGCGACGGCGGCCACCACCAACCCGATGACGGCTCGGCCGACCGAATGGAGTCGGTTCATACCCCACGGGACGAACGGCTGGCTGTTAAGTATGGGCGGTCAGCGAAGAACTCGGAGAAAGAGCGGCCTTAGACCGCGGCGTCCTCTTGGGAGAGGCCGACGAGCAGCGCGCCGACGGCGAGGCCGAGCGCTGCGAGACCCGCAAGTACGTCCGGAAGTGACGTGCCGAGCGTGCCCGTCGCGAGGATGGCGATACTGCTGGCGAGGAGTATGACCGCACCGAGCCCGAGTTTACGAACGTCCGTTGCCATGTTCGATTGTTGGCAATTTCCCCGCTTAAGTCTACTGGAACCGGAAGCAGGGCGTGGGAATGACACACGAACAGTGCCAATATTTGTGTGGTATGGTGTAGCACAATAGTTGTGGGGACTCGAAAGGTGTATTCGACGCACGGCCGTCAGCAGGAGTATGAGCAGGGACCTCGACGCGTTGCGGACCGTTGCCGACTACCAGTTCGGCGCCGGGGCGGGCGACGCGCTGTTCGCCGGTGATATCGTCGTCCAGCGGACGAGTTCCGGCCGCCCCCAGCAAATCCGAGCTGACGACGAGCGCGTCGTCTCTTATGGGACCGACGGCCGCTTTACGCTCGGAATCGGCGGCGGCCGCCGGTTGCAGGAGGCGCTCGACGCGCCGGCCTACCGGGTCATCGTCGGCGACGATAGCGAACCGTTCGTCCGCGACGAGAAGAACGTCTTCGCCAAGTTCGTCCGCGAGGTCGACCCCGCAGTTCGGCCGGGCGACGAGGTACTCATCGAACACTACGACGGTCACCTCATCGCCGTCGGGCGGGCGGAACTGTCCGCCGATGCGATGGTGGATTTCGACACCGGCATGGCGGTTCAGGTCCGCGAAGGCGTTCCTGCGGAGTAGGCACGCGTAACATCAGGCTTTTTGCCCCGTCGAACCCTCCCTCCGGGTATGTTTGGAGGAGGCGGCGGGATGAACCCGCGCAAGATGAAGCAGATGATGAACCAGATGGGTATCGACCTCACCGACATCGACGCCGAGGAGGTCATCATCCGTACCGAAGACGAGGAACTCGTCTTCCACGATGCGGAGGTCCAACGGATGGACGCCCAAGGCCAGAAAACCTACCAGATCGTCGGCGAACCCGACACTCGCCCGCGCGGTGAGGGTGACGAGACCACGGAGGAGATCGAGGAACCCGGCGGCGACCCCGAGATCGAATCGACGCCCGAGTTCTCCGACGAGGACGTCGAGATCGTCGCCCGGCGGGCGGAAGTCCCCGCGGAGAAGGCGCGTGAGGCCCTCGAAGAGACGGGCGACCTCGCGGCGGCCGTCCAGCAGCTCGAAACAGAGTGAGCGACCGCCGCGTACTGGTCGTCCGCGGCAACCGCGAGTTCCTCGTAGAGCCCGGTGCGACACAGGAGACCGACCTCGGCGTGCTCGAAATCCCCGAGGACGTCGAACCGGGCACCGTCCTCGAGACGCATCTCGACGAGGAATTCGAGGTCCGACGACTCCGCGGTCCCGACCTCTTCGACCACCTCGAACGCACCGGCGCGCCAATGATGCCCCGCGATATCGGGCTCGTCATCGGCCACACCGGGGTCGCCTCGGGTGACCGCGTCCTCGATGCCGGCACCGGGACCGGCGTGCTGTCGGCGTATCTCGGCCGCCTCGGCGTCGACGTGACCACCTACGAGCAGGACCCCGAATTCGCCGAGGTGGCCCGCGAGAACATGGACCTCGCCGGCGTCTCGGAGACCGTCGACGTTCGGACCGGCGATATCGTAGAGGAGTTGGACGACATCGACGGCCCCTTCGACCTCATCACCCTCGATACCGGTGATGCGGCCGCCGTCGTCGAACGGGCGCCCGAACTGCTCGCGTCTGGCGGCTTCGTCGCGACCTACACGCCATTCGTCGAATCGGCGCGCGATTGTACGGGGGCCGCTCGCGAGGCTGGCCTCTCGGAGATCGAGACGCTCGAAACCATCCAGCGGCAGATGGACTTCGACGACCGTGGCTCCCGGCCCTCGACGGCCGGCGTCGGCCACACCGGCTATCTCACGTTCGCTCGGTTTCTCCCACGCTTCGAATGAGGTCCCGCAGTTCGTCGTCGTATTCTTTTGCAGGCAGATCGACGCCGAGGTTCTCGCTTGGGTGGGCACCGCCCGCGACGTAGACGGTCCCGTCGTACCACGTCGCCGCCTGACCGACGATGGGGATGGTCCGACCGCCCGTCTCGAAGACGGCGTCGTAGGTGGTCAGCTTGCCGGTCGTCTCGCCGTCGATCTCGATATCTATCGTCTCGCCGATAGCAACGTCTTCGAAGCCCCGTTCGCGTAGTTCGTCGGCAAATCCCTCGCGTGCCTCCCGGAAGATACGTGATCTGGCGAATCGGATGACGGTCGCACTCAGCGCGGGCGTGAATGCCAGTCGGCTGGCGAAGAAGAAACGCCACACTCGGTCGGTGCCGCCGGCCTCGATGACCCGCCGACGGAGGTCGAGGTCGTCGTAGACGGCCGTGTGTGCCCGTACGGTGACGCCCGCGAGGGAGGCAACCGTTTCGACGGTCTCCTCGTTCTTCGCCCACCCCGAATCGAGCAGCCGGCGTTCGGGGACGGCCGGCGGGTCGGGCTCAGGATGGGTCATTCGACGTTCAGTACTTCGCCTCGGCGCCGGTCTCGGCGTAGATGTCGTCCATGATGTGGTCGCGCTTGCGCTGCCAGTCGGCGAACCCCTCGGGACTGGAGGGATACGTCTCGTAGTGGTCCAGCAGTCGGTCGGCGAGTTTCTTCGTATCGTAGAGGTTCTTCAGCGTGTCCCAGTGGCCGAAGCTCTTGATGAGGACCTGCAGTTTGAGGCCGAGCCCGACGTTGGCCGACCCCGAATAGAGCGCGTCGGAGAGCTTCTCGGCAGGCATCGCGGCCAGCAGCCCCAACAGGTCATCGAGGTCGTAGGCCGTCGCGAAGATGTTGTAGACGTCGAGTGCCGCATACCGGGCGCCGTAGTGGTCCATGACGCGCTCGTTGTACTCCCAGAGGTTCGCCTCGCTTACGTCGGCTTCCTCGATCGCCTCGATCGCCTTCTCGCCGGCGTACTGGCCGGCATAGGCCGCACCCGCGATGCCGCCGCCGCTGATGGGATTGACGTGGCCTGCGGAGTCGCCGATGGCCATGTAGCCCGGCGCGACCGCGGAATCGTAGGGACGCCTGGTCGGGAGGGCGGCGCCGAGTTTGTCCTTGACCGTGGCGCCCTGAAGTTCGGGCTGCTGGCTGATGTCGTCCCGGAGGTCCTTGACGAGTTCCATCGGTTCCTCGTTCATCTGGAAGCCGAGGCCGACGTTGATCTCGGTCGGCGTCCGCGGGAAATACCACAGATAGCCCGCCGAGCGCTTGGTCGGCTTGATGACCAGCGCGTCGGACCACTCGACCGGCTCGTCCACCTCGATGATCTCCCGGTAGGCCGAGGAGAACTGCGAGTAGCGGACGTTCGTGTCGAAGGTCGTCCCCTCGAAGTCGACCTTGTCCTGGAGGAGCGACAGCGCGCCCGCGCCGTCGAGGACCACCTCGGCCTCGTAGGTTCGCCCTTCGCCCTGCTTGACGGCTTTGAGTCCGTGGACACGACCGGCGTCGTCCTGCAGTACGTCCTGGACGACGGTGTCGTAGTGGAACTCCGCGCCTGCGCGTTCGGCACCGTCGATGACCTGTCGGCCGTACTCCCAGCGGTCGATGACCGCGAGTTCACCCGGAACGGGAATGTCGAGAGATGCGTTCTCCTGTGGAATCTCGAAGCGACCGTGGTCGACGTCGGTGTTGGTGAAGGAACTCTCGATCTCCGATTTCGGAATCGATTTCGGGAACTTGTTGGCGCCCTTGAGCGCGTCACCGCAGGCGATGTGGCCCGCTTCCTCCTCGTCTTTCCGCTCGACGATGACGACGTCGTATCCCGCATTCGAAATCGTCGCGCCGGCATAACACCCGGATGTTCCGGCACCGACGATAGCGACGTCGTACTCGAACGTAGTCATGCCCGTCTCTCATCCCCGCGGCGGCAAAACTCTTTACCAACGCCGCGTCGGCCGAAGCCGCGTC
>NZ_JAZKTR010000100.1:0-9505 GCF_036625485.1 Natronomonas sp.
CGCCCCACAGTTCGGTCTTCAGTTCGTCCGCGTACTCGTTGCGGATACGGCGGGCAGTCGCGCCCTTGACCGTGTTGATAAACTTCACGAGGTCTGTGGTCGGTTTCGCTCGGAACAGGATGTGAACGTGGTCGTCCTCTCCGTCGAGGTTCGTCAGTTCGACACCGTAGTTGTCCGTGAACCCGCTGATGACCTCGTGTATGAATTGGGTTCGCTCCTCGGTTAGCACTCCGCGCCGATACTTTGTGGTGAGTATCAGGTGGTAGTGCAGGGAATACGTCGAGTGCGCTCCCGAGTCGAGGTCGTACCCCATTAGGTTCATCCAATACTATATTACCCTACTGCAAGAACATTGCGATTGCGTGGGCCTGTAGGCCTGTCACCGAATTGTGTATGAATACTGTACGGCGCTGTATCCCCTCCCTACTCGCGCCTTCGGCGCTCGTTGAGTAAGGGGGCTTAGCGCCTCGATTCAGCTAAAGCCGTGGGATTTTCCTCGGCCGCGACAGCCGAACCGATATTATCCACGGACCCCACGGCATGGACGTGTACGACATCGAACGGTATCTCAACATCCGGAGCGCCTTCGGGGCCTCCTTTGCCCCCGACGGCACCCTCTCCTTCCGGATGGACACGACCGGAACGCCGCAGATCTGGACGCTGACCGACCCGGCCGAGTGGCCCGAACAGCGCACCTTCTACGAGGAGCGGGTCACCTTCGCCTCGTGGTCGCCCGAACGGCAGGAACTGGCCTTCGGGATGGACGAGGGCGGCAACGAGCGCCAGCAACTCTTCCGTCTCGATGCGGACGGCCGAGTCACGAACTGGACGAACACGGACGCGAAACACCGGTGGGGCGGCTGGAGCCACGACGGCGACCGCTTCGCCTTCGCCTCGAACCGCCGGGACGAATCGGTCTTCGACGTCTACGTGCAGGACCGAGGCGCGACGGGCGACGCCGCCGAGATGATTTATAAGGGTGACGGCTGGCTCTCGGTGGCCGGCTGGTCGCCAAGCGACGACCGCCTGCTCGTCCACGAGGCCCACACGAGTTTCGACCACGACGTTCACGTCCTCGATATCGAGTCGGGCGAGATGACCCACCTCACCGACCACAGCGACGAGGAGATCCGGTATTCGAGCCTCTCGTGGGCCCCCGACGGCGACGCGCTCTACTGCTGTACGGACCTCGGCGCCGACACGCTGTATCTGGCCCGCCTCGACGCCGAGACGGGCGAACTGGAGACCGTCGAAACGGGCGGCGATTGGAACCTCGACGGCATCGCCTTGGACGACGAGACGGGCCGACTCGTCTACTCCCGGAACGTCGACGGCTACACCGAACTGACCGTCGGCGAACTCGCCGGGCCGACCGATATCGACGAGTTCCCGGACCCCGACATCCCGGCCGGCGTCTCCGGGGGCGTCGCCTTCGACGACGACGCCGACCGCTTCGCCGTCACCGTCACCGCGGATACGGTCAACACCAACGTCTACGTCGTCGATTTCGAGACGGGCGAGGCCGAGCGGTGGACCCGCGCGCCGACCGCCGGCATTCCGTCGGAGACGTTCGTCGAAGCCAATCTCGTCCACTACGAGACCTTCGACGGCCGCGAGATTCCGGGCTTCCTTTCGCTGCCTCACGAAGTGCCCGAAGGGGGTGGTGAGCGCGAGGGAGCGCGATCCTCGTCGGACGATGAATCGTCCGACGGTGCCCCCACAATCGTCGACATCCACGGCGGCCCCGAGAGCCAGCGGCGGCCCTCCTTCTCGCCGACCAAGCAGTACTTCCTCGCGCACGGCTACGCCGTCTTCGAGCCGAACGTCCGGGGGTCGACCGGCTACGGCCGCGAGTACACCCATCTCGACGACGTCGAAAAGCGGATGGACAGCGTCGAGGACGTCGAGATGGCCGCCGAGTGGCTCGCCGACCGGCCGGAGGTCGACGGCGACCGACTCGTCGCCAAGGGCGGCTCCTACGGCGGGTTCATGGTGTTGGCGGCGCTGACCGAACAGCCCGAACTGTGGGCCGCCGGCATCGACGTCGTCGGCATCGCCAACTTCGTGACGTTCCTCGAGAACACCGGTTCGTGGCGCCGCCACCTACGGGAGGCCGAATACGGCTCGCTGGACGAGGACCGCGAACTGCTGGAGGATATCTCACCCATCAACAACATCGAGGCCATCGAAGCGCCGCTGTTCGTCCTTCACGGCGCAAACGACCCCCGCGTTCCGGTCGGCGAAGCCGAACAGATAGCCGAGGAGGCCGAAGAACAGGGCGTCCCCGTCCGGAAGCTGATCTTCGAGGACGAAGGCCACGGCTTCACGAAACTCGAGAACCGCATCGAGGCCAACCGGGCCATCGTCGACTTCCTCGACGAACACGCCTGATCGGCAGAAAGTATATACTGTGTCAACCCATACCACACTCTAACGGAGGTGGTGTAGTAGTCTACCACCACACATCACCCACGAACCACACAGCATCGAAACACGATTAGGTCGACCCCTCGCTTCGCTCTCCCACCCACATGGGTGGTCCTTTTGCTCACACCCAGTACAACCGCAAACGTTCGCCGAAAGACCGCCGTCAGAAGTAGCGGTCGGCGATGCGGTCGGCGGTCCGGAGTGCGTTCGCACAACGACCGACGCAACCGAAAGGCCGGGTTATCGCGCGTCCTCGATCTCATCGAGCGCGCCGGGGTTCTCGATGGAGGACATATCGCCGAGGTCCTCGCCGGTGTAGGTCGCCTCGATAGCCCTGCGGATGATCTTGCCCGACTGCGTCTTGGGGAACTCGTCGACGAACAGCAACTCACGGGGCTTGAACGGCTTGCCGTGTTCCTCGCCGACCTTCGCGCGGAGTTCCTCGCGCAGGTCGTCGCTTTCCTCGTAGCCCGGTTCGAGGACCACGTAGGTGACGACGGCCGTCCCCGTGGTGTCGTCGGGCACGCCGACGGCGGCGGCCTGATTGACCGCCTCGTGTTCGATGAGGGCGCCCTCGATCTCGGCCGGTCCAACCTTGCGGCCGGCGACGTTCAGCGCGTCGTCAGCGCGGCCGTGTAGGTACCAGAAGCCCTCGGCGTCCTTCTGGGCCCAGTCGCCGTGGTCCCACATCGGCGGGTCTTCGAACGACGACCAGTACTCGTGGAGATACCGGTCGTCGCCCTGCCACAGCGACTTCGTCATCGACGGACAGGAATCACGCGCGACGAGGTAGCCGCGCTCGTTGTCCTCCTTGATAGATTCGCCCGTCTCGTCGACGATGTCGATATTCATCCCGAGTCCCGGCCCGCCGAGGGTACACGGCTTCAACGGCTGGTTCGGCATCGGCATCAGGAAACACCCGAAGATCTCGGTCCCCCCGGATATGTTGATGATCGGCGTGTCACCGCCGCCGACCTCCTCGTAGAACCACATCCACGACTCGGGGTCCCACGGCTCGCCCGTCGAGCCCAAAAGCCGCAGACTCGACAGATCGTGGCCTTCGACCCACTCGTCGCCCTGCTTACGAAGCGCCCGAATCGCCGTCGGCGAGATGCCGAACTGCGTGACGTCGTGGCGGTCGATCATCTCCCAGAAGCGGTCCGGATTGGGGTAGTCCGGCGCGCCCTCGTACATCACCATCGTCCCGCCGAAGGTATGCGTCCCGATGAGTTGCCACGGCCCCATCATCCAGCCGATGTCCGACACCCAGAAAAACCGGTCCGACGGCTTCAGGTCGAACCCGAAGTACACCTCCTTTGCTGGCTGGACCTGCCCGCCAGCGTGGGTGTGGACGATTCCCTTCGGCTTGCCCGTCGTCCCCGACGAGTACAGCAACATCGACTCGTCAGAGGAGGCGAGTTTCTTGGTCTCGTAGTCGTCGTCCTGTTCGGCGACGGTGTCGGCCCAGTAGGCGTCCCGACCGTCCGTCAGCGGCGGGTCCGAATCCTCGAAGCGCCGGTAGACGACCACGTCGGTCACGTCGTGGTCGGCCTCCTCGATGGCCTCGTCGGCGGTGTCTTTCAGCGTCACCTCGTCACCGCGGCGATAGAAGCCGTCGGCAGTGAAGAGCACGTCCGCCGCGGGGTCCTCGATACGGGTCGCGGTCGCCTCGACGCCGAAGCCCGAGAAGATGGGAACGACGATGGCGCCGGCCTTGAAACAGCCGTAGAGGATCGAGATGACCTCCGGCACCATCGGCATGTAGAGGGCGACGGTATCACCCGTCTCGACGCCGACCGACTCGAGGTAGTTGGCCACCTGATTCGACGTGCGCGCGAGTTCGTGATAGGTGAAGTTCCGCACCTCGCCGTCCTCGCCCTCCCAGAGGCAGGCGACCTTGTTTCGGGTCTCCGACCCGCGGGCGGCGTGGCGGTCGACGGTATTGTGGGCGATGTTGAGTTCGCCGCCGGGATACCAGTCGGTGAACTGCGGGCCGTCGGTGTCGTCCCGAACCTCGTCGTACTCCTCGTACCACTCGATACCGAGGTAGTCGGGCAGTTCGTCCCAGAACCACTCGATATCGGAGGTCGTCCGCTCGATCAGCTCGTCGTAGTCGGCGATGCCGTACTCGTCCATGAACGCCTTGACGTTGGTCGACTCGACGAACGCCTCGTCGGGTTCGTACACCACCTCGTCGAACTCCTCGAGAGACTCCATGTTGACAGTTGTTCGCACCCGGGGGCAAGTAGTTTTCTTCCGTCTATAAATAGAAAACCTATTTGTCGTTTTCACACGACAGGGGAACCGTTTTGCGTTACCCTCTCATAGGGGCGTCTATGTACGTCCGGGATGCACGCAACCGCGATGAGGCCTGGCTTTTGGACCACATCGAGGAGATGGGGCTTGACGAGACGGCATTCCGGTCGCGGGATTACGTCATCGCCGTCGACGAGGAGTCGAACGCCCGGGCCGGGTTCGGCCGAATCCGCGTCCACAAGGACGAGGAGGGCAACGAGGTCTGCGAGCTCACCAGCATCGGCGTGCTGGAGGGCTGGCGCGACCAGGGCGTCGGCGCCCACGTCATCGAACGCCTCGTCGACAGCGCCGAAGCCGAGGGGTTCGGCCACGTCTTCTCGCTGACGAGCGAACACGACTACCTCGCGCAGTTCGGCTTCGAGGGCGTCCCGAAAGACGCGCTGCCCGACCAACTGCAGCACCGCCTCGAAACCAAACGCGAGTCGCTCGACCCGGAGGCCGTCCCCATGCGCATCGACACCGACAGTTTCGAGATGCCCGACCCCCTCCGCGAGCGGTTCAAGCGAGCGGCCGAAGCCGAACCGCCCGAAGAGACCGAACCCGACGAGTCCGCCGAGGACTTCGGTATCGACCCCGACGACGCGACCTACAAGTACGATACCGGGAGCTGAACGGGCCGGACCCTCGGTCCGTCCTATTCCGACGCCGCCGTCGACGCGTCGCTTTCCGAAGTATCGCCGTCCTTTGCTGCGTCCATCTCGGCTCTATCGGTCTCCGTCTCCAGTACGTCTCCGTCCGCATCCGCGTCGTCGTCGACGTGGTCCGGCATGTACTCGTATCGGAGCGCATCGTCGATGACGTGGTAGGTGTCGTCGCTGGTATCATGGATGACGCGACGGTCGCTGTCGATGGCCGCGTCGACGAGGTCGGCGAGCGAGTCGACAGTCACCGCCTCTCGGCCCCGGACGCTCTCTGGGACCCGACCGCTCGAGATCCATTCCTCGAACTCCTCGCGTTCGGCCTCGGCTGCCATCGCAGTGCGTTCGGCCTCGCTAACGGCGAGAGCGCCCTGATTTCGGGCGACGCCGAGCGCCGCAAGGCCCAGCAGCGACAGCAACAGTATCACCGGGCCACCGAGGCTCCGAACGGGACCGTAGCTCCGTTCGACGGTCACGGTCCCGGTGTGGGGGTGGCGTTCGGTTTCCCCGCTCGGTGCGTCGACGGAGTAGGTGTCGCCACCGGGGTCGACGGTCATCATGTAACCCGCTTCGTGACTGGCGTCGGAACCGCCGGCGGTCCCGGCCGCAGTGACGTTCGTGACGATTCGAACCTCCGTCGACCCCGGCGACGCGCCGAGGTCCTCCTCGATGGCGTCGATTCGCGCGCGCACCGCCGAGATGTTCAGGGCGAACGTCGTCGTCGCCGTTCCGTCGGGACCGATCGTCGTCGACGTCTCGTCGAGCGAGTCGGTCACCGCCCAGAACACCTCACCCTCCTCGCCGACCGACCGGATCACGAGCGTCGTCTCGGCCTCGACGTCGAGTTCGCCGCTGCCCGCGAAGCCATAGCGAAACCTCCCGTCGAGTTCCGGCGCGACGTTCGTGTAGTAGACGCTCCGGTTTTCGAGCGTCGTCCCGACCGGAAACACCCGGTTTTCCTCGGTGACGGTCGCCTGGTGGTCGTACCCGGCCGTCGACTGCCACGCGCCGACCTCCTCGGTCCGCGTCTCGGTACCGGGGTCGACGTGCGTGGTGTAGACGGCCGCCGCGCCGGCCGCCCCGACGACGAGCAGCGCCACGACTGCGACGACGAAATATTCATCGAGCAACGCTCTCGCACGAACCCCCCACGTATCCATCGTCTTTCCGATTATCACAGGGAAATAAAAGGGTTGCCACCGCTCACAGCCACGACCCCCGCGAGCGCTCCCGCGTCCGGATCGGAGAGGTCCCGACCACCAGCAGACCGACCGCGAGGAAGGCACCGCCCATCACGGCGCTTGTCACGACCGTCGGCAGCCACGGATGGACGCCGTAGAGCCACGCGACGAGCCCGTAGGGGAGCACCGCGAAGTACCGGTGTTCGGTGACGTACTGCGGATAATACCCCGTCTCCGGCGGCGCCTGAAGGGTTACCGTGACGTTTCGCTGTTCGCCCCGGTCCATCCGCATCGACCGGGGTTCGACGTCGACGTTGCTGCTGGCTGGCGAGTAAAAGGCGTAGACCGGCAACTGGCCCCCATTGAGCGCGGGATAGGTCAGGTTGCTCTCCTCGCCGGTCGGCACCGTCGTCGGGTTCTCCGAATCGAAGGAGGCACTGACCATGCCGTACTCCTGGGTGTCCGACATCGCCACCATCGTCCCACCCGAAACGAGCGCGAGGAACACCGCCATCGCGAGGACCAGCCGCCGAGGGTTATAAACCCCCTCGCGGTTCCGACTGCGCTCGACGACTCGTCCCCGCCGCTCGTCGTCGAAGAGGAATCCGAAGACCAGCACCGCGAGTCCGATGCCCGACAGCAACAGCGCCAGCCCCTGCGTCCCGAGGAATGCCCGCGTGCCGAACAACTGCGCCAGTCGGAACTGCACCCCCTCGATGGCCCCCCGCATCGTCTGGGCGACCGTCCCGAGTTCCGGGATGACGACGACCTCGCCGTTTACCTGCAGGGCGACCGCGACGATCTGGCCGTCGGTCACCGGCGGCTCCTGGCCGTCCTGATCGGTGAAGGGATTGGCGTCGCCGCGCGTGATGTAGCCCGCCTCGGTCTCGCCGACGACGCGGTGGGTCGTCAGCCCACCGCCGTTGAGGTTCTGGGCCTCGAAGACCACCACGTCACCCTCTTCGATGTCACCGGCGACGGGCGAGGGAATCGCCACGAAGCCGTCGCCCGGCTCCATCGTCGGCTCCATGCTCCCCGTCTCGACGAACGACAGCAGTATCGGCTGGCCGAGCGCGGCGCCGGCGATGAGGGCGACGAGCACGACCACCAACAGCAGTTCCACCCCCCGGGTGGCGTAGGCTCGAAGCGACACGTACCGGAAACCTCGTCGGCGATTGGCAAAAGCGTTTCACCGGGGGAGTTTCACCGAGAAGAACACCCTCGGCCGACCTGCGCGGTCACACCCACGCCTCGCCGCCGGGGAGCCGAACGCCGACCTCGATTGTCACGTACGTCGCGACGAACGCCAGCGCGTACCCGAGCAGGTGGACATAGAGGTTGACGACCGTCCCATCGCCCGCCGAGTCGGCCGGAAACGCCACGAACGGGAACGCCACGAAGGCCACCACGGCGACGGTGAACAGCTCGAAGTGTCCCGTCATGCCCGCCGCCGCCCGAACGTTCGACCGGAGCCGCGTCCGCCCGTCGAAGGCCGGCAGGGCGTACAACAGCGCCGACAGCAACGCCGCCACCGCGAGGCCGGCGGTCACGAGCGACCGGACGCTCAACATCGCCGCCAGTGCCAGCCCGACGAAGAACAGCGCCGGCGCGAGCGAGCGATTCGCGCGGACGTCGACGTCGAACTGCGCCTCGACGTAATCCGCCAACGCGATCGGTAGATAGCCGACGAACGCCAGGAGGACCCCCGAAAAGCCGTAGCCGACGCTCGGGCGGACGAACGCGAGGTTCAGATACGACAGTGCGACGGGGAACACGACGAGGAAGACGGCGAAGGCGACGAAAAACCGCCGCCGGTGGCCGCCGAGGGCGCTCAACACGTACGCCAGCGGCGCGACCAGCAGGTAGCCGCCGACGTTCACCAGCAGATGCATCGAATCGAGATGGACGAACGCCGACGTGTAGGCGGTCAGCAGCGTGGGGTCGGTGTAGGCGAAGACCAACGACTCCCGGGTCGCAAGCGGCAGCGAGAAAACCCAAACGAGGACGAGCGGGACCGAAAGCAAAAGCGCGATGTCCCCCAGCCGTGTGCGTTTTCGGAGCACGCCGAGGAAGCAATCAGTTTTCGATATCCCACTCGTTTCTACCATCACTGTCGGATACGGAACGAACGCGTTTAAACTGTCATCGCGTATCGGCCGCTGAAACGAGGGGAGCTATTCCTCGTTTCGTCGGCGTCGAGCCAGAGCGAACAGCAGCAGAAGTCCCCCAAGAATCGCGAGGAGCCACAGCAGGGACGATGGTTCGAGTCCGGCCTGCTCTCCGGTCAGGTCCTCGGTCGGCGTCGGCGTGCCAACTCCCGGCATCGTAGTCGGCGTCGGCGTGCCAACTCCCGGCGTCGTAGTCGGCGTCGGACTGCCCGGTTCCGAACCTCCGCTGTCGGTCTCTGTGTCCGTTTCCGTCCCCGGTGTGGTCTCCGTCGGTGTTCCGGAGTCAGTCTCGGTTTCCGTCCCGGAACTGTCGGAGTCATCCGATCCGTCAGTATCTGAGGATTCGAACGTCGCAGTCGAGACTCCAGGGTCGAGTATCGCCTTCACGTAGACAGCATCAAGCGTGACCTCGTCAGTCGCGCGAGTGTCGACGCGCATCGCTATCGCCATCGAGTCGCCAGGCTGCATCAACACGCCGCCATCTTGACTCTCAACCGTTCCCTCACCCGGGACGTAGAACTCGACGGCCTCGCTGTCGTGGGAAATCCAGACGGTCGCGTTGCTCTGCTGTTCGAGGACGTTCTCGACGGTGAACACCGGGCCGATGTCGGTGACAGCATTGGGGTTGACACCCTCGGCGTTCAGGTTCGGGTTCTCCTCGGTGAGGATGATCTGAATTTCGCCCGTCTCGTCGTCGATCTGCGTGTAGGTTCCATCCTCGCCCGCAAGGTCGAGTTCGAGGACATCGGTTTCCTCGTGGGAAACAATATCGGGG
>NZ_JAZKTR010000101.1:0-9437 GCF_036625485.1 Natronomonas sp.
GACGAGGTCTACGGTGCGGAGATCCGGGACCACCTCATGGAGTTCGCCGAGGAGGGATGGAGTTCCATCCCCGAGGACGAACGCGACGCGTGGTTCGAGCGCTTCAAATGGTGGGGGCTGTACCACCAGCGGAAGGGCCAGGAATCCTACTTCATGATGCGTATCGGGACGCCGAACGGTCGCCTGACGCCCGAGCAACTCCGGGTCGTCGGCGAAGTCGCCAACGAGTACGCCACCGGACCGGTCGAGAACCCCGAGTTCGGCGGCGCCTACTGTGACTGGACGACGCGGCAGTCCATCCAACTTCATTGGATCCAACTGCAGGACATTCCGGACCTCTTCGAGAAGCTCGAGGAACACGATCTCTCTACGATCCAGGCCTGCGGTGACTCCTGGCGGAACATCGTCGGCTCGCCGATGGCGGGCAAGGACGCGAAGGAACACATCAACGCGTGGCCGGTCATCAAGGAGCTGAATGACACCTTCAAGGGCAACGACGACCACTCGAACCTCCCCCGGAAGTGGAAGGTCGCCGTCACCGGCGACACCCGTGGCTCCGGGCAGGCCGAGATCAACGACCTCGGCTTCGAGCCCGCGACCAAGGACGGACAGAAGGGCTTCAACGTGAAGGTCGGCGGCGGCCTCTCCCGGAAGGAACCCCGCATGGCCCGCAGCATCGACGTCTTCGTCACCGAGGACACCATCGCCGACGTCGCCGGCGGCATCTCCGCGCTCTTCCGCGACCACGGCGACCGCGAGGACCGCTTCAACGCCCGCATCAAGTTCCTCGTCGACGAGTGGGGCACCGACAAACTCCGCCGCGTCCTCCAGGACGAGTACGTCGACTTCGAACTCCCCACCGCGGGCGAGGACCTGCGCGAGCAGTACACCTACAACTCCGGCCGCAACGACGAGACCGGCGACTACGTCGGCGTCCACGAACAGGTCGACGGCGACTACTTCGTCGGCCTTTCCGTCCTCGTCGGCCGGATGGGCGCCGACGACGTCATCGAACTCGCCGACCTCGCCGAGGCGTACGGCTCCGAGATCGTCGGCATCACCCAGCGACAGAACCTCATCGTCTCCGACATCGCCGAGGCGGACCTCGACGACTTCCTCGACGAACCGCTGCTGGAGACCTACTCGCCGGACCCCCACCCGTTCATGCGCGGCTCCATCGCCTGTACGGGCACCGAGTACTGTTCGCTCTCCATCGTCGAGACGAAGAACCGGATGGTCCGCTACGCCCGCTGGCTCAAGAACAACGTCGAACTCCCCAGCGGCGTCGAGGACTTCCACATCCACCTCTCGGGGTGTACCGCATCCTGTGCCCAGCCCCAGATCGCCGATATCTCCCTGCGCGGCATGAAGACCCGCAAGGACGGCGAACCCGTCGAGGCCTTCGACATCGGCCTCGGCGGCGGCCTCGGGGAGAACCCCCGCTTCGCAGACTGGATCGAGATGCGCGTCGCCGCCGACGAGGTGCCCGGCTACATCGAGAACCTGCTGGCCATCTACGAGGCAGAACGCGAGGAGCGCGTTGTTCAGGATGAACAACGAGGGCGAGACGGCGAAAGCGAGGCGCGCAGCGCCTCGGACCATGCGAGCGGGCAAAGCCCGCGAGCAGAAGCCGTCGAGCGAGAGTCCTTCCGCGACTACATCGAACGCCACGACGAGGAGTACCTCAACGGCCTCGCCGAACCCGAGGAAACGTCCTACGAGGACCCCTATCTCGGCAACACGAAGATGACGTGGTACCCCTACGCCGAAGAGACCGAGATGGACGCGTCGCCGACGCCCGCTGACGACTAGCGAACTTTTTGCACGCTCGGGCGCCTACGGCGCCCTCGCGGACGCTTTCTTTATATTCTGTTTAAACATCGATGTTCGTAGTCGTTCGGTCAGTTTTCACTTGTTCCACCCGAAACGTCACCCCCGTCGTCGGACCCCTGCTTCGTCTGGAACAGCGGCCGCCCCTCGCTTCACCTCGAATGCCGACTTATAAACCGTCGCGCGGCGAACGGGTGGGCGATGGACGAGCGCGTACGCGAACACGCGGAGGTACTGGTCGACTGGAGCGCACGAACCGAGGAAGGCGACGACGTGGTGCTGTCGGTCGCCGAGGACGCCCACGAACTCGGGGTCGCCGTGGCGGAGAAACTGGGCGAGGTCGGTGCCAACGTCGTGACGACCTACGGCTCCGCCGAAGTGTCGCGGGCGTATCTGAAGGCCCACGACGGCGATTTCGAGGAGGACCCGGGTCACGAACTGGCCCTCTACGAGAACGCCGACTCGGTGCTCCGGATCGGCGGCGGCCGCAACACCACCGCGACCGCGGACCTCGACAGCGACGTGCGACAGGCTTACTCGAAGGCCCGCGAGGGGATTCGGGAAGCGCGGATGGACACCGACTGGGTGTCGACGGTCCACCCGACCCGGAGCCTCGCCCAGCAGGCCAGCATGGCCTACGAGGAGTATCAGGACTTCGTCTACAACGCCGTCCTCCGCGATTGGGAGTCGCTGGCCGAGAAGATGGCCAACATGAAGGAGATACTCGACGACGGCGAGGAGGTCCGCATCGTCAAGGAACGCGACGACCAGCCGAAGACCGATATCACGATGTCCATCGAGGGCCGTACCGCGGTCAATTCCGCAGCATCGGTCGCCTACGACTCGCATAACCTCCCGTCCGGCGAGGTCTTTACCGCACCCCACGCGACGGAGGGCGAGGTGTTCTTCGACGTGCCGATGACGCTCAACGCCCGCAGAGTTCGGAACGTCCACCTCACCTTCGAGGACGGCGAGGTCGTCGACTTCTCGGTGGAGACCGGCAAGGACGAACTCGAAACCATCCTGAACACCGACGAGGGCGCCCGCCGTCTGGGCGAGTTAGGTATCGGGATGAACCGGGGCATCGACCGCTTTACCGACAACATCCTCTTCGACGAGAAGATGGGCGACACCGTCCACATGGCGGTCGGCCGGGCCTACGACGCCAACATGCCCGACGGCGAGGAGGGCAACCAGTCGGCCGTTCACGTCGACATGATCACGGACATGTCCGAAGCCTCCCGTATGGAGGTCGACGGCGACGTGGTACAGCGGAACGGGACGTTCCGGTTTGAAGACGGCTTCGAGGGGTAGTACCGCACCGAGCGAAGCGAGGTGCGGCTTTTTCATCGAACTTTTTCGAACGGCACCTTCCGCTTCGAGGACGGCTTCGGCGACTAGCCGACCACCCTGCGATATTTCTTGGTAATCAATGGTATCGAGGACCATTTAGCACCACAACTAATAAACCGGGCGCACCGTTAGACCGTATCAGCGCGAGGTCGGATACAACTTTAAACGCCGCCCAAATTAAAATGGGCTGGCTGACAGTTCGACACTCGCGGGATGCCACTATGCAATGCATACTACCCGGCGGGCGGTTCTCCCCACTCCCGAGTGCCGTCGAGGCCCAGAAGAAGCTCAGTAGCGCCGCGTTCGAGCTGGTTTCGACCGGCTCGACGATGCACCACGAGACACTCGCGGCGGCACGGGCGATGGCACACATCAACCTCAGTTCGGCCGAGGAGACCACGGGCATCACCACCCGTCGCGCACACGACACCATCGACGAGGGCTTCGACACCGTCGAGAACGCCAGCAACCGCACCGAGGACCGCTTCCTCCGAGCGTTGCTTTCGACCGGCCAGCTGTCGGCTACCTACGCCGAGGTCGTCGACGAATCCGTCGACCGCGTCTGTGTGGGCGACGGCGAGTGAGGAGGGGCCGAACGCGTCGACGGCGAGAGATGCACCGCTGGACGGTCGAAATCGGCTGAGGATAGTAAGCCCCCTTCTGTTTCTACCCGGCATTCGGCTGAGCACTCGTCTGTGTGTCCGGGCTACCTTGGTCGACGAGCTTGCACCGGCGAGGATTCGCCGTTCCATCCGTTCCCACTCGTCGGCCCTCCGCGGGTTAGCTCCCTTCCCTTGCGGGTCGGTTCGCGCGCTTGCGGCGAAACCGCAAGCGCCGCGGGCCGCCATCGGCGGCCCACGCGCCTCATCGGTCGGAGTGGGTGGTCTCGTTTCTGTTCCAGAGCCAGCGGTCTCCCGCTCCGGGCTTGCGCCCGGTCACCTGCCCGGACGGTGGGGGGACTTTCCTCATGCACACGCTGGGACGGCAACGCCGTCGAAAGCGGGGCACGGGGACCGGGCATCCTCTTCCATTGATAAATAGACGGGTCGCGCTTTTAAGGCGTTCGGTGGCGGAGGACGGCCGACGTTCGCCGTCAGTCCCGAAGCCATCGATAGAGCCCGGCCACGCCGAGCCCGAACAGCCCCGCGGCCGCGCCGAGACCCGCGCCGTCGTCCACGGTTTCGGTTGTCGTCGTCGTATCCAGCGACCCACCGGGGTCCGGGAAGGCGTAGATGCGCGCGCCTTCGGCGGGCGAATCGAGCGTGTGGTCCTGCCAACTGCTCCCGATGACGGCGTCACCGGCCTGCTGGGCCGTCCAGAAGCTGGTCGTCTTCGCATCCCGCCAATGGGCGAGTTCCTCCGGGTCGGTCGGGTCCGAGACATCGTGGACCTTCAGGCCGCCGCGGTACCACGAGGTGTAGAGCTGGTCGCCGACGAACGCGAAGTTGTGCGAGGTGGTCCAGACGCCCCCGCGAAAGCGAGCGTCGCTCGTCTCCGGCGCCTCGATGCGGGCCAGACGCTCCTCGTCGGCGGCGTTCCACAACTCGACACCGCCGAGGTCGCTCGTCGGGGCGTCGGCCTCCTCGCCCCACGCCTCCTGATTGAGTGCGACGAGATCGCTGTCGACGCCCCGCTGGGGCATCGCGAAGTGGTCGTTGCCGGGTAGATAGAGCCGCCGTTCGAGCGCTTCCGAGTCGCTGAGTTCGGCGCGTTCCTCGGGGTCCTGTCCCCGGAGGCCGACGATGGGCGTCGGATCGCTTGGGTCCGAGACGTCGACGAGCCACGTGCCGGCGTCCCAGTAGGAGAGGTACGCGACCCCGGATTCGACCCACACGTCGTGGAGTTCGTACATCTTCCAGTAGACGTCGTCCCAGCGGTCGTCCGCGTCGAGAATCGACCACCTGCCCACCTCCTCGCCGGATTCGATGTCGACACAGACCAGCGGGTTGCCCTCGCCGTCGTTGCCGCAGAGGTACAGCGTCTCGCCGTCGGTATCGAGGTTGTGGTGGTAGAACTCCGTCTCGTAGGTCAGGACGTGTTCGGGGGCCGCGGGGTCAGAGACGTCGAAGACGACGGCGGCGTAGGGAACGTCCGAACGGCCGTTCGGCGGGCCGCCGATGGCGTAGTACTCGCCGCCCACCTTGCCGTCGTAGATGCCTTCGAGGGGGCCGTCAGGATGGTCGGCGAGCAGGCCGTCCCGTTCGGCAAGCAGGGTGAGGTCGGTTGGGTCCGACACGTCGACGGTCGCGAAGCCGTCGGTAGTGGCGACGTAGGCGACGCCGTCGTCGACGACGAGTTCCTTGGCGCCGGGAAGCGAGAGGCTATCGAGCGGTTCGAAGCCGCCGTCTTCCGCGGCTTCGCCGCCGCCGTGGCCCTCGTGGGCCGTGCTATCGCCAGCGAGAGCGAGCGTCGATGCCCCGGCAACACAGGCCTTCAACAGCGACCGGCGATCCATTCGCCCGACATTAGGAGTGGGAGCGCCTATGCTTTCCGGCCCTCGCGGGACAGCTATTTGCCCGTACCGACCCGAGACGGAGGTATGATTCGACCGGACTGTTCGGGCCGGGTCGCGCTGGTCACCGGCAGCGCGAAGGGCGTCGGCCGCGCGTTCGCCCTCGCGTTGGCCGACGCCGGCGCGGACGTAGCGATCCACTACCGCAGCAGCGACGCGGAGGCCGAAGCCACCGCCGAGGAGGCCCGCGGCCGAGGCGTCGACGCCATCACCGTCCGGGCCGACGTGACCGAACCCGACTCCGTCGATGACGCGTTCGAAACGATCGAGTCCGAACTCGGGAGCGTCGATATCCTCGTCAATAACGTCGGTAACTTCGCGCCCGACCACTGGGAGGACATCGACCTCGACACGTGGCAGCTGGTCATGGACACGAACCTGACGGGGACGATGCTCTGTTCGAAGCGCGCGCTGGGGCCGATGCGTGAGGGCGGATGGGGCCGCATCGTCAACGTCGGCTACGCGTCGGCCGAACGGGCCTCCGTCTCGCCGACCAACTTCCCCTACTTCGTCGCCAAGACGGGCGTGCTCATGTTCACGCGGATGCTCGCCGCCGAGACGCAGGACGACGGCATCACTGTCAATGCAGTGTCGCCGTACGTCGTCGAGACCAGTGATGCCTTCCCGGAAGACGTCCCGCGTGGCCGGTGGGCGAAACCCGATGACCTCGTGACCGCACTGCTCTTTTTCGTCGATGAATCGACCGAGTACATCAGCGGCGAGAACGTCGAAATCGACGGTGGATGGCTCCCCGAATCGGTCTGATAGGGATTATCGTAGACGTGTATAGACCCCAATCGAGACGCCGAGATACGCCGCCAAAGAACGGACCTCGGAACGTTCGGTTGGCTACGATACGCCCTATGAAATGTGAGTCGGCGAACACATCGATTAGTCCGCGTACCGAATCGATTCTTGTACATGCTCGGTGACCGCCCCGCGGACGAGCGGGGCCAACTCCTCATCATCACGGCGCTCGCACTCGCCATCATCCTGGTCGGACTGGCGTTAGTCCGCAACTCGGCGATCTACACGGAGAACCTCTCGACCCGCCAAAGCACCGACAGCGTCGAAGTGACCAGCACCCTCGGTGACGGGGAGGCCAAAGTCCAACGGGCTATCCGCCACGTCAACCGCCACAACAACTCCTCACAAGCCGACGTCAACCGAGCCTTCGACGACGTCGTCGGTAACATCGGCAACAGCACCACCGACCAGCACGCCAAACGCGGGGCCGACTATCGACTCACGGTGACCGACCGGACCAACGGGACCCACCTCAAACACACCAACAGTTCGAAGAGCTTCGTCTCCGGCGATTCCGACCCCGGCAAGGGTGACTGGCTGCTCGCCGGGAACGTTTCTCACCTCCGGGACTATCGGAGGACCGTCCAGCCGCGATACCTGTACACCGGTACCGACCCCACTATCAATGTCCTGATGAACAACGCCTTCCACGTGAACATGACCGGCGAGGACGGCAGCGGTACCAACGTGACGTGGGAGATCTACGTCTACGAGAACAGCACCGGCGCGGTGGTCGTCGTCGGGGCCGAGGAAACCGAACTCCTGAGCGAGGACGACATCGAGGACCTGACCACCTTCGAGGACAGTCGTCGGGCGCCGACGAGCAGCGACGACGAGAACGTCACCATCGACGTCACGAACGGAACGGTCGCGGGGAACTCCTGTGCGGGACTGGCGTTTCAGGACCCCTTCGAAGAGCCGATTTCACTTCGCTACGAGAACGCCGACGATAACCAGACCCTCGCCGAGTCACGCAGCGGCGGTACCTACGAGCTCGCCATCGGCACGACCGACTACGAGGACCAGTACTTCAACGACACCGCCACCGAATCACCGTACGCCACCAATATCATCTACGACGCCCGCGTCGAGAGCCGCTATTCGCGCGACGACATCACCCACAGCCGGGTCGCACGAGTCCACCCCGGGACCGAAGGCTACACGTCGTAGCCGCAACCGACAGGGTTTCACTCGGCCAGTTCCTCGGACCGATAATGACTGACGACATCGTCGTCCGCGGTGCCTCCGAGCACAACCTGAAGGACATCGACGTGTCCATCCCCCGCGAGGAGTTCACCGTCGTCACCGGCCTCTCGGGGTCGGGGAAATCGTCGCTCGCGTTCGAAACCGTCTACGCCGAGGGCCAGCGCCGTTACATCGAATCGCTGTCCGCCTACGCCCGCAACTTCCTCGGGCAGATGGACAAACCGCAGGTCGAGAACGTCGAAGGCCTCTCGCCGGCAATCTCCATCGACCAGAAGAACGCCGCCAACAACCCCCGGTCGACGGTCGGGACCGTCACCGAACTCCACGACTACCTTCGCCTCCTGTACGCCCGCGTCGGGACGCCGCACTGTCCCGAGTGTGGCCGCGAGGTCGGCGAGCAGAGCGCCCAGCAGATGGTCCGCCGCCTGCTCGACCTGCCGGAGGGTACCCGCGCGAAGATCGGCGCGCCCGTCGTCCGCGACCAGAAGGGCGCCTTCGAGGACCTCTTCGACGAACTCGTCTCGGAGGGGTACACCCGCGTCGAAGTCGACGGCGAGGAGTACGACCTCTCGATGGAAACGCCGGACCTCGACGACAACTACGACCACACCATCGACGTGGTCGTCGACCGCGTCAAACTCGAGGAGGACGCCCGCTCCCGCATCACCGACTCCGTCGAAACCGCACTCGAAGAAGCTGGCGGCGTCCTGAAGGTCATCCTTCCGGACCCGCCCGAAGACGCCGATATCGGCACCCAGTCCCGAAGCACGGGCGACCTCGCTGGCGACGAGGACGACCGCCTCGTCGCCGAGTTCTCCGAGGAACTGGCCTGTACCCATTGTGGCATCGACCTGCCCGAAATCGAGACGCGTTCGTTCTCCTTTAACTCGCCGCACGGCGCCTGCCCCGAGTGTGAGGGCATCGGCGAGACGAAGGAGGTCGACGAGGACCTCGTCGTCACCGACCCCTCCAAGCCGATCAAGAACGTCTTCGAGCCGTGGAGCTACAACCGCTCGTACTACCGGACACGCCTCGACAGCGTCGCCGAGCATTTCGGCGTCAGCGTCAACACCGCCTTCGAGGACCTCGACGAGGACGTCCAACGGCAGTTCCTCTACGGGACCGACGAGGAAGTCGTCTTCAAGCGACAGACCAAGAACGGCACCCGACGCAAGGAAAAGCGCTTCGAGGGCGTCATCCCGAACCTCGACCGCCGATACATCGAGACGGATTCGGAGTCCACCCGCGAGCACATCGAGGATTACATGGCGACGACGACGTGTCCCGCCTGCGAGGGGACGCGCCTCAAGCCCGAATCCCGCGCCGTCCTCGTCGCTGAGACCTCCATCACGGAGGTCAACCAGCTCTCTATCGGCGACGCCTTAGAGCACTTCGAGAACCTCGATGCCGACCTCGATGCCCGGGAGCGGAAGATCGCCGAGGAGATCCTCAAGGAGATCCGCGCCCGCCTCGGCTTCATGGAGGAGGTCGGCCTCGAATACCTGACGCTCGACAGGGAGGCCTCGACGCTTTCCGGCGGCGAAAGCCAGCGTATCCGACTCGCCACGCAGGTCGGTTCCGGTCTCGTCGGCGTCCTCTACGTGCTCGACGAACCCTCCATCGGCCTCCACCAGCGGGACAACGACAAACTGCTGGACACCCTCGAAGGCCTGCGGGACCTCGGAAACACCCTCGTCGTCGTCGAACACGACGAGGAGACGATGTGGCG
>NZ_JAZKTR010000102.1:0-9221 GCF_036625485.1 Natronomonas sp.
TCAGCCCCATGTCGATGGGGAAACCGTCGTCGTCGTAGGTGTCGGCCGTGATCACTTTCGTGGCCGACATGTCACGGTACTCCTCGGGGTCCATGAGGCCGAAACTGAGCTGGCCGATCTCTTTGGGGGCTTTGCCTTGCATTATACTGCGTCCTCCAGTTCGATTCGCGGGGCGATACCCAGCGCCTTCATCTCGTCGAGCAGGAGTTTGAACGCGTAACTCATCTCGACTTCGTGGACGTCGGTCTCCTCGTCACAGTTCGGACAGTAGACCCGGCGTTGCTCGACGTTCTCGACGGCGCTCATCCCACACTGCCCACAGACGTGGATGAGTTCGCGGTCGGATTCGTCCAGCAGGCGCTCTTTGAGCGTCATGGCTGCGCCGTGGCCGATGAAGACGTCGCGTTCCATCTCACCGATACGGAGGCCACCCTCGCGGGCACGCCCCTCGGTGGGCTGGCGGGTCAGCACCTGCACCGGCCCGCGCGAACGGGCGTGCAGCTTGTTCGAGACCATGTGGTAGAGCTTCTGGTAGAAGATGACGCCGACGAAGATCTCGGCCTCGATCTGCTCGCCAGTGATGCCCGAGTACATGACCTCCTTGCCGTTGGACTTGTAGCCGCGCTCGACGAGAGCCTCCCGGAGTTCGTCCTCGTCTTCGCCCTGGAACGGCGTCCCGTCGACACGCCGGCCCTCGAGGGAGCCGACCTTGCCGCCGAGCATCTCCAGGATGTGGCCCACCGTCATCCGCGACGGGAGGGCGTGGGGATTCAGGATGAGGTCCGGCACGACGCCGTCCTGTGTGAACGGCATGTCCTCCTGCGGTGCGAGGTGGCCGACGACACCCTTCTGGCCGTGCCGGGAGGCGAACTTGTCGCCGAGTTCCGGCACCCGCTCGTCGCGGACCTTGACCTTCGAGAGTTTCGAGCCGTCCTCGCCTTCCATCAGCGTGACGGTGTCGACGACCCCGGACTCACCGGAGCGCATCGTCACCGACGTCTCACGCCGCTTCTGCGGGGAGAGACCGCCCATCTCCTCCGGCTCTTCGAGGAACCGGGGCGGGCTGGTCTTGCCCAGCAGGACATCGTTCTCGCCGACGCGCGTTTCGGGGTTGACGAGGCCGTCCTCGTCGAGGTGGGTATAGGCTTCCTCGCCACGAGCGCCCCGGACCTCGTCGTCCGGGATCTCGAAGCGGTCCTCCTGACCGCCGGGGTAGCGTCGTTCCTCGCCCTCGTAGGTCCGGAAGAAGTGCGACCGCGCGAGCGCGCGTTCGACGCTGGCCTTGTTCATGACCAGCGCGTCCTCGATGTTGAAGCCCTCGTAGGACATGACCGCGACGACGAAGTTCTGTGCGGCCGGTCGGTCGTCGTAGCCGATCTGTTCGGTCGTCTGGGTCTTGACGATGGAGAGTTGGGGGTAATGCAGCAGGTGCTGGCGGGTGTCGGGCCGAATACGGTAGTTGGCCGACGGGAGGCCGAGCGATTGCTTGATCATCCCCGACCCCATCGTAATCCGCGGCGACGCGTTGTGTTCGGGATATGGGATCATGCCCGCGCCGATACCGAACATCAGCTGCGGGTCGACTTCGAGGTGCGTGTGGTCCTCGGTCAGTTCGTCCTCGTCGACGGCGACGTAGATGTCCTCTTCCTCCTCGGCGTCGATGAACTCGACGTAGCCGCGGTCGACGAGGTCCTCGAATTCGAGTTCGCCGTCCTCGACGGCCTGCAGTTCCTCGTCCGAGAGCAGCGGTTCGCCGTCCTCGACGACGATGAGGGGCCGTCGCGCACGGCCGGCGTCGGCGTTGACGATGACCTCGTCGGTCCGGTCGCGAACGGCGACGTTGACCATCTCGTCGATCTCGCCGCGGCGCCGGGACTCTCGGATGTCGTCTGCGAGTTTATGCGGGTCCGGATGGGTGCCGATGAGGCTCCCGTTTACGTAGACTTTAGCTTCTCTTCCCTGACTCATGTTAGTCGTCCGCCGTGTGTGTTTCGACCGTCTCGATTCCCGGAATGCCCTCGACGCCCATCGACGCGAGTTCGCGTTTCAGTCCGCGCTCGTCGCCAACGTTCTGGGACAGTTCCATCGCCTGTGCGAAGTTCTTCACCAGTCCACAGTTCGGCCCCTCCGGCGTCTCGGAGGGACAGATGCGACCCCACTGGGTCGCGTGCAGGTCACGCGCCTCGAAGTGCGGCTGTGAACGGCTGAGCGGCGACCGGAGACGGCGCAGGTGCGACAGCACACCCATGTAGTCCGTCCGGTCGACCAGCTGGCTCACGCCGGAGCGGCCGCCCACCCAGTTCCCGGTCGCGATGGGGTGTTCGAGCCGCTCGGTCAGCACGTCGGACCGAACGACGGTGTTGACCGACAGCTGTCGGTTCCGCATGTTGGCGCGTTCGAGCTGGTACTTCACGTCGCGTGCCAGCTTGTTCAGCGCCGTCCGGAAGAGGTCCTTCATGAGGTCGCCGCTGACCTTCAGGCGCTTGTTGGCGTAGTGGTCCTTGTCGTCGGATTCGCGGC
Organism: Natronomonas sp.; assembly: GCF_036625485.1. Classification (GTDB taxonomy): domain Archaea; phylum Halobacteriota; class Halobacteria; order Halobacteriales; family Haloarculaceae; genus Natronomonas. The sequence goes on from NZ_JAZKTR010000102.1 coordinate 2,521, forward strand.
GTTCGAGCGCCAGCTCGAAACACGCCTCGGCCATCCGACAGAGGTAGACCGCCTTGTTCATGCGGACTTCCTCGTCCTCGACGCCCTCCTCGTGGAGGTGCGGCAGGAGATAGCGGTCGATGACGTAGTTGGCCCGCTTGAGCTGGTAGTTCTTGCCCTGCCCGGAGGCGACGCGCTGGCCCAGTTTCTCGATGGCCTCGGCGGTCGACTGAACCTCGGCTTCCTCGAGGTTTTCGAGCATGAACTTCACGATCTCCGGGTCGTCGGAGACGCGGTGGACGATCTCCTCGTCGGATTCCAGGCCCAGCGCCCGCACGAGGGTCACGAAGTTGATGGAACCGGACACCGACGGGAACGAAACCTCGAGGATGCCGCTTCGGTTCCGCTCACACAGCACCAGGGCGCGGTAGCCACGGCGCTGAGAGAACGTCTTGGCGATCTGGATCTGGTCGCCGTATTTGGTGTCGTATTCGGCGAGGATCTTGTTCGGTGCGAGGTCCTCGCTCGTCATCAGGACGCGCTCGGAGCCGTTGACGATGAAGTAGCCACCGGGGTCGGCGGGGTCCTCACCGATTTCGATGAGTTCGTCGTCGGTGAAATCGGCGATGTTACACTTGTTGGAGCCGACCATGATCGGCATCCGGCCGACCTTCGTCTCGGCCTGGTCGACGATGTGTTCTTCCTCCTCGTCGCCGCCGCGGATGATGCTCATCTCCATGAACACCGGCGCCGAGTAGGTGATGTTACGGAGGCGGGCTTCCTGCGGATAGAGGAGTTCTTCGGAGCCGTCGGCCTCGCGGACGCGCGGTGTGAGGATACGGACGTTCCCGAGGTCGACGCGAACCGGCTCCTGGCCTTCCTTGTCGCCGATGTCCGTGTCGATGCTTTCCTTCTCGTCAACAACGTCCTGCATCCCCTTGTCGAGGAAGTTGTTGAACGAGCGGAAGTGGTGCTCTGCGAGTCGGTCCCGCGAGAAGTACTCCCGGGAGATCGAACGTCGGTCTTGCCTATTCATTCTACCACCAGTCGATATACGACGGCTTCGTTCGGTGCCGTCCGCGAGTCGCGGACGATCTTGAGCACGTCGCCGACCTCCGCCTCGCTCGGCAGGGCAGGGTCGCGACGCTCGATTTTCGGCAGGTCTGTGCGGTCGATGTCGTACTCCGCGAGCACCTCCTCGACTTCGTCTTCCTCGAGGACCGTGTGCTCCGGAACCAGGTTGTGTTGGCTTACGTCTACCATGTGTTGGGCTGGCCGGGTGAAGAAGCTGTCACGAGATACTACAGCGTGCTACTGGCGCGAGGGATTTAACAGTTACCAAATCCGACGGCCGGGGCTACCCGTACCGCGACTCCGGCGGCACGCGACTGCTCGTTACCCATCCTTGAACGGCAGTTATCAAAAATCCTCGGGCGAGGCGTGGGCAGGGGCGACGGCCGTCGAGCCGGCGTCGAAGCGGGCGGTGTGTGAGCGCACACCTCGGCGCCGTCCATTGGAAAGCCTTAAGGTCAAAACCCGGTTACGAGTGAGTGCAGGGAGCCCGGGTGGTGTAGTGGCCCATCATACGACCCTGTCACGGTCGTGACGCGGGTTCAAATCCCGCCTCGGGCGCTTTCTCCGAACGCTACTTCACGAGCGACCAGCTCACTATTACGCTATAACGACAGGCGGCGAGGATTTTTATACGAACCACCGGCCATCGTCGTCGGATGAATACCAAGCGCATCGGCGACGCCTCCGAGGCCCGGGTGCTATCGGCGCTTCTCGAACGCGACTACCCGGTGTCGGTCCCGTTCGGCGACAACGACCCGTACGATCTCCTCGTCGAAACTTCCGACGGGGTCCATCGAGTACAGGTCAAAACCGGTTGGATGGAGGAAGGCCGTATCAGGTTCAAAACGGCCTCGAAGACGACGGCGGACGGTAACGCCGTTCGACGGGACTACGCACCCGAGGAGGTCGATGTCTTCGCGGTTCGCTGTCGTGAGACGGACGACTGCTATTGGGTCCCGTTCGAGACTGCCGGTCGAAAGAACACGTACCTCCGAGTCGACTCACCGAAAATCGACCATCCGAACGTCAGACTCGCCGAGGACTACCGGTTCGATACTGCGCTCCCACCCCGATAATCCGAAAACCCGAACGTCTGGCTTCGAGGCCAATCACTTAGCCACAGGGGAACGTACACCCACCATGCCAACCTGGAAGGGCGCGTGGTCGACCGCCGAGGCGACGGCGTATCTGGAAGACGCGACGGTACCGATCCGGCTCGCCTGCCACCGGCCGAACGGGGGCCTGTGGATGCTCTCGCTGTGGTTCGCGTACCGTGACGGCGAGTTCCTCTGTGCGACGGGGGCGAACGCCGACATCGTCGAGTACCTCGAAGCCGACGGGTCGGTCGCTTTCGAGGTATCCGAAAACGACCCGCCGTACCGGGGCGTCCGCGGGGCCGGAAGCGTAAGCATCGAACCCGACCCCGAGAAGGAACTCCTCCACGAGCTGTTCGAGCGGTATCTGGGCGGGACGGACAACTCCCTGGCCGACAAACTGCTCGTAGAGGGCCGAAAGGAGGTGCGGCTTCGAATCGAGCCGGAGCGCCTCTACACGTGGGATTTCTCCGAGCGGATGAAGGACGTTTGACTCAGTCCCGCAGTGCCTCGACGGGTTCGAGGTTGGCGGCTTTCCACGCCGGATAGAGGCCGCTGGCGAGGCTGATGACGACTCCGAAACCGAAGGCCGCGACCAGATAGAGGCCGTTCGAGGGGTCGAGGATGATGCTCAGCGAGATGGGCGCGACGTACCACAACAGCAGCGCCGCGGCGATGCTCAGAAGGACGCCGGCGAACCCGCCGAGGACGCCGAGCAGGGTCGCCTCGACGACGAGCGTCCGGAGGATATCGCGTTTCTGGACGCCGACCGCCCGGAGGAGGCCGATCTCGCCTTTCCGTTCGGTGGTGCTCATCAGCATGACGTTGAAGATGGCGACGCCGGCGACGATGAGGGAGACGGCCCCGAGGCCGATGAGGAACTGGTTCAGGAGGCCGAAGAACTCGTCGATGCGGTCGAGGATGCTGGAGAGTTCGAAGACGGAGACGCGGTCCTCGCGGGCGTTGAGTCGGTTACGGAGGTCGGCGGCGATATCGCGGGCGTCCTCGCTGGAGTCCGCACGGATGACGACCTGGTCGTAGTCGTCGCTGGTGAAGGCCGATTCGGGGAGGACGACGGCATTGTCGGGCTGGACCGGCGAGATGTCCTCGCCCGGCGCGAGGATTGCGATGACGCGATAGGAGTTGCCCGAGATCTCGAGGACGCTGCCGACCTGTACGCCGAGTTCGTCGGCCAGCGAACTGCCGACCAGCGCGCCCTGTCTGTGGCGTTCGGGCATCCGACCCGATTCCGCCGAGAAGAGTTCGGCTGGTTGGTCGGTCCCGTAGATGGTGGCGAACTCGCTCGCGCCGCCGGTGCCTTCGACCGAGGCGCCGTCGCTCAGTATCGGGACGGCGGTGCCGCGGCCCTCGGTCGCCCGCTCGATTTCGGCGATATCGCGGGCCGTCAGCGATTCGCCGCCGGCGTCCTCGGCCGGTGAGACGATGACCTGATTGCCGAGGCCGCCCAGCGACTCGACCGCCGCCAACTGGAGGACGTTGCCGAAGATGCCCAGCGTGGCGATGGCGAGGACGCCGATGACGATTCCGAGTGCGGCAAGTACCGACCGCAATCGGTTGCGCCGGAGGTTCCGAATCGCCATCAGGACCGCCGGGAACCCCGAGAGGTCCGGCCTCATCTCCTGTCCTCCAGACGGCCGTCGACGAGTTCGACGGTCCGGTCGGCGTACTCGGTGACGAGTTCGTCGTGGGTGACAGCGATGACGGCGACGCCCTCCTCGCAGACGCGCTCGAACTCTTCGAGAACCTGCCGGCCGGTGTCCGTATCGAGGTTCCCGGTCGGCTCGTCGGCGAGCAGGACCTCGGGGCTATTGATGAGCGAACGGGCGATGGCCACCCGCTGTTTCTGCCCGCCGGAGAGTTCGGTCGGCCGGTGGGTGATGCGGTCGCCGAGGCCGACTCGCTGGAGCAGCCCCCGGCCCCGGTCGGTCGCCTCGCGGTCCGCGTCGTAGACGGTCGGCAGGAGGACGTTCTCCAGCGCCGTCAGCGTCGGGATGAGATAGAAGTCCTGGAAGACGAAGCCGATGTACTCCTTGCGGAGACGTGTGCGAGCCTCGTCGTCGAGGTCCGACACCTCGTCGCCGTCCAGAAAGACGTCGCCGCTGGTCGGCGTATCCAGCAGGCCGAGCATGTTGAGCATCGTCGATTTGCCGGAGCCAGAGGGACCGACGACGGCGACGAACTCGCCGGCTTCCACCGTCAGGTCGACGTCCTGCAGGGCGTGGACCGTTTCGCCGCCGCGCTCGTAGACACGGGTGACGCCGCGGAGTTGAAGCGGTGGGGCATCAACACCCGTTTTCGTCTCTGCAGGACGTTCCGCGACGGCTTCGGGTGGGTTCGGCCCGGTCATCGTCTGCGATACAGAGGCACGAGCAACGCCCCGCCGACGAGCGCCGACGCACCGAGGGCACCGCCGACCGCGAGCGGCGAGAGGGTTCCGAAGAAGCCGCTGTCGTCGCCCTCGCTGTCGGTTTCGACCGGGAGGTCGACCTGCTCGGTTCGTGGCTCGCCGTCGACGCGGTAGGTCACCTCGACGGGAACCGTCGAGGCGTTCTCGTCGACGGTCGCGGTCAACTCGAAGGGGGCGAACTCGCTGCCGCCGACGGTGCCGATGAAGTAGTCGCGCTGGGGGTAGGCCGGCGTGATGCCCTCGGCCTCGCCGACGGCGACGACGACGCCGGTCACTTCGGCGTCGCCGGTGTTGCCCGCGTTCCCGGAGATGAGCAGACGGTCGTCCTCGCGCTCCATGTCGACGCCGGTGAGCGTGATGGCGGCCGTCTCGGGGCGGTGGGCGTAGGTCGTCGTCGACCGGCGTTCCTCGCGGTCGAGTCGGTAGGAGACGGCGACATCGACATCCGCGGGCGGAACGTTCGAGAGGTCGACCGTCACCGTCTCGGTCTCGCCGGGTTCGAGGTCACCGACGAACTGCCGGGGCAGGGCCTGGTCGGTCGACGGTTCGACGACGGCCCCCTCGATGGCCGCGTTGCCGAAGTTGGTAACGGCGACTTCGACCTCGGTCGGGGCACCCTCCTCCTGGCTGTCCCCTTGTTGGAGACCGCCGCCACCGCCGCCGATGAGGTCGCCGAGGCCGCCGGCGCCGCCACCGGTATCGACCTGCTGGTCGCTGACCGGGCGGACGTCGATACCTACGTCGTCACGGAGGGGTTCGATGCGGAGGTTCTCCCGGCGGACGGTCGTCTGCCGGTCGCCCGTCGCCGTCGTATACGAGACGCGAACGGCGATTTCGTCGTCGGTGCTGATGGGTCGCGCGGAGAGGTTCACCGTCTCTTCGGCGCCGGCCGCGAGCGTGGGCACGAACGCCCGGTCGTCGGTCGCGGACCCTCGGATGATGGCGATTTCGATGTTGCGTACCGCATCGACCGCGGGGTTGCCCACGGTCACCTCGATGGGCGAGCGGACCCCCTCGACGAGGTCGGCGTCGACGCTGATGCCGGGGGGTGAATCCTCAACGACGACGGTGACGGGGCGTTCGACGGTGACCGTCGCGCCGTCGCTGTCGGTGCCTTTGGCGACCAGCGTGAGGTCGTGGCGGCCGGCGTCGGTGAACTCGGTGACGAGGTCGACGGTGAGGCTATCGCCGGGCGACAGCGACCCGGGGTTCGACGCGGTCGCGAGGCGCTCGTCGGATTCGTCGCGAAGGGTGACTCGGTCGAGTTCGACGGCGGAATTCGACCCGGCAGAGAGGGCGATGTCGGCGGTTACGGTCGTCGGTTCGTCGGTCGTGGGTCGGTCGGGGGCGACCGTCGCGTCGTCGACGGTGAGGCGGGCGTCGGGGACACCCGCGACTGTCGGCGCGATAAGCGAGAGGCAAAAGGCGACGGTCACGAGGACCACGGAGGCGCGGCGCACGATACCGTAACGAAGGGGTCGAACGGCCAAATACCTGCCGCGGGTCCCGGTCGCTTGCCGCTTTTCAGGCCGTGTAGTCGGCTTCTTCGGGGTCCTCGACGACTTCGAGGCCACGGTTGTTGATCGCGTGGGCGTCGAGGCCGACCTCTTCGAGGAAGTCCTTATAAATCCGCTCGCAGGTTTCGCCGTCCTTCTGCTTGTCGCTGGCGTGGTCACAGAGGTCCGCGATGCCCTCGGGCACGTCGTTGGTGTAGATGATCCAGTGGTTGACGAGGTCGGAGAGTCGGCGGATGGGCGAGGTGAAGTGGCCGTAGATCTCGAAGTTCAGGGCGTGGTGGCCGCCGAAGGGGTCGGACATGTACTTCGCCCGGGGCATGACCTTCATCACGGCCCACTGGATCTTGTTGAGTTGGCGGCCGGGGGCCTCTTCGAGGGTGGCGTTGACGGCCTTGCGGGGGTCGTCCCACGCGCTGCCGGGAATCGAGACGCCTTCGAGCTCCTGGATCTCTCGGAGGGCCTCGTCCCACTCGTCGGGGGTCGGCTGGGGGTGGACGCGGAACATGGCCTCGAGGCCGCGGTCCCACTGGAGGGTGTGGGTGACGGCCTTGTTCGCCTTCAGCATGCACTCCTCGATGATGGTGTGGGCGCGGTCCCGCTTGGGGTTGA
>NZ_JAZKTR010000103.1:0-9159 GCF_036625485.1 Natronomonas sp.
CTACTTCCCCCAGAACGGGTCCCGTTTCCGGTGTTTGTCGAGGTACATCCCGAGGGCTTCGAGTTCGTCGGCCGGAATGTCGTCGGAGAGTTCCTGTTCGAGGATCTTCGCGTGTTTCTCGGGAATCTCCGTCCAGAGTTCGTCGCCTTCCTCGATCTGACGGCCGACAGTCGGGCCGTCGATGGAGGCCGCGACCTGTTCGCCCGCGCGGGCCTCGTCGACGTCCTCGCCGGCGTCCTGCAGGGATTTGAGCTGGCCGACGCGTTCGGGCTCGTTGCCCTCCCACTTGACGACCCGGGAGTTGCGCTTCAGCGTCCCCGACATGACCTCGACGCCGACGACGGCGGGGTTGGACTGCCGGAACGTGTGATCGTCGAGGATGCGGAACCGGCAGGGGCGCTGGATCTTGTCCAGAACCTGCTCCTGCTGGGCGCGCTCGATGGATTCGACGTGGTCCTCGTACTCCTCGATGAGCTGGTAGATGACGTCGTCGATGAACAGTTTGACGTCGCTTTCCTCGGCCTCGCGTTCGGCGTCCTCCAGCACATCGACGTTGAACCCGAGGATGGCCTTGTGTTTGTCCTCGTCGGCCGTCGAGGCGACCGCGACGTCACGCGGGGCGACGTCGCCGACCTCCGCGCGGACGATGGGAATCTCGCCTTCCTTGAGCGTCGAGGCGATGGCCTCCAGCGAGCCGAGCGTGTCGGCCTTGACGACGACGCCTTCCTCCTCGGTGACGACGTCGATCTCCGCGAGTTCGGCCTCGACCTCCTCGATGACCTCGTCGACGGGGCGGTCACGGACGACGCGGACGGGCGCGCCCGCCATCGCGCCCGCGAGGTCCGGCGCGGCGATCTTCACACCCGCGGCGGCCCGCACCTCGTCGACCTGCTCGAACTGCTTTTCGGTGCGAATCTCGGCGAGCGGTTGCGGTTGGAGGAGCGCGCGCACCTCGGTGACGATGGGGTCGTTCTGCCCGCCGACGACGATGGTGTCGTCGGTGCTGATGGTGCCGTCGTAGAGGACGATATCGATGGTCGCGCCGAAGCCGCGTTCCTCCTTGACTTCGAGGACGGTGCCGACGCCGGGGCCGCCCACGTCGACGGACATCTCCTCTTTGAGGTAGCGCTGGGACAGCCCCATCATGACCGTCAGCAGGTCGGGGACGCCCTCGCCGGTCTCGGCGGAGACGGGGACGACGCCGATGTTCTTCCGGAAGTTCTGGACCCGCCAGTACATGTCCGCCGAGAAGTCCTCGTCGGAGAGTTGGCCGATGATCTCGTAGAGCTGTTCGTTCAGGCGGCTTTCGGCCCGGTCGCTCTGCTTTTCGAGCGTCTGCTGGACGGGCATGTCCGGGTTCGGGTTCCAGCCCGGGATGGTGTCGATCTTGTTCGCGGCGACGATGAACGGCGTCTGCGTCCGCTTGAGGATGTCGAGGGCTTCCCACGTCTGCGGCTGGAAGCCGTCGTTGACGTCGACGACGAGGATGGCGATGTCCGCGAGCGCGCCGCCGCGGGAGCGAAGCGTCGAAAAGGAGTGGTGACCAGGGGTGTCGATGAACAGCAGGCCCGGCAGGTCGAAGTCGTCGGGGTCGACCAGCGCGCCCGCCATCTCCGAGATGGTATCCAGCGGGACGGCCGTCGCGCCGATGTGCTGGGTGATCGCGCCCGACTCGCCGGCGGTGACGGCGGAGCCGCGCACCTTGTCGAGCAGGCTCGTCTTGCCGTGGTCGACGTGGCCGAGCACGGCGACGATGGGCGTCCGCAGCGACTCCGAATCCCCGGCGTCGGTGGTGTGGGCGTCAGACATAGAAGAATCCCTTTATGAACGTACAGCCGACCGCGGCATATAACGGTTTCAATCTCGCTCCGTCGGATTATTCCGTGACCGTGAACGACGCGCGCATGCCCGAACCCTGGTGGGGCACGCAGTAATAGTCGTACTCGCCGGCCGTCCCGAAGGTATGCCAGTGGGTATGGCCCTCGCCGTAGGTCGTCGTCCGGCTCCCCTCGGTGCCCGTCCAGTCGGTTCCCTCGGGGACCGCCCCCTCGTCGTATTTGATGTTGTGACCCGGACCGACCCACTCCCAGAGGACGGTCTCGCCGACGGAAATCTCGAAGGATTCGGGATCGAACCGGAGCCCGTCGCCGACCGCCACGCGCTGGTCGGGGTCCTGCGGCGGCGTCGCCGTCGGCGCCTCCGTTGGCGTTTCCGTATCGGTCGGCGTCTCCGTGTCCGTCGGGGTGTCGGTAGGGGCGTCGGTCAGGGTCGACTCGGCCGTCGGGGACTCGGTGCCGCCCCCGTCGTCGCCGGTACAGCCGGCAATCGAGACGGCGGCCGTACCTGCGGCGAGTGCCCGAAGATAGCGTCTGCGATCCATACGGGGAGGACGGCAAGTCGGTCCTTCAACCTTGACCCAAATTCTTCCCCAGAGACGATTTCGACCCCCGTCTTCGGGCGTCGACCCCGGCCGCGGACCCTAACGTTGATAGATGGTCCCCGTATAGCGGGGCGTATGACCGAAATACTCGCCGAGAACCTTTCGGAGAAAGAGGTCATGGGCTCCGACGGCATGAACCTCGGAACCCTCTACAACATCACGATGGACCTGAAGACGGGATCGCTACACCACGTCATCGTCGACCCCGCCGAACGGCTCAACTCGACGGAGTTCGACCGCGACGAACACGGTAACCTGCTCATCCCATTTACCCGCGTGCAGGCCGTAAAGGACAACATCGTCGTCTCCCGCTAACCTCGATGCACGTTCTCGATTCGTCGGCATTTATCAACGACTACACCACTGACCAGAGTATCGCGACCATCCCGATGGTTCGGGAGGAACTCGAAGACGAGGCCGGCTACCGGTTCGACGCCCTCGAAGGCTCGGGCATGCAGATCCACGTTCCCGACCCCGCGACCATCGAACGCGTCGAACGCGCCGCCCGCGAGACCGGCGACCTCGAGGAACTCTCCCGAACGGACATCCGACTGCTCGCTACGTCGTTCGAACTCGATGCGACGCTCGTCACGGACGACTACGCGATGCAGAACGTCGCCGAGAAGCTCGATATCTCGGTCGACGTCATCGCACAGGACGGCATCGACGAGCGCCGCGACTGGAAGTTCCAGTGTCAGGGGTGCGGACGGGTGTTCGACGAACACCGCGACCGTTGTCAGATCTGCGGTAGCGACCTCGAACGAAAGCGGCCCTGATACGGATCGTTGTAACGAATTACCGGCGAACGCCCGGTACGGTTCGGCGTTCGCCGGTAAAAGACTACAACAATCCGTATGAGCTAGTCGAGTTCCTCGATACCCACGCCGACGAGCTGTTCGAGGACCTCCTGCTCGGTGAGGCCGTACTGGACCGCCAACCCCTCGATCTCCTCGGCCAGTTCTTCGTCGCAGACGAGGGTGTAGCGACGCATGCTTCAGAAGTATGTGAGGCAGTAGCATAAAAACTCGTCAGACGAGTAGCCGACGCCGGACTGACAAGGTTAATTCGCCTCGCTCCCGTAACGCCGACGATGAGTTACTCCACCGACCGAGCCTCCCCATCCCCGGTCGCCACCATCGCCGTGGCGGCCGGCCTCGCCCTCGCAGGGCTCTTCGTCGGCCTGTTACTCGGCATCATCAGCATCTCGCTCGTCTCCGCAGTCGTGCCGCTTCCGGCGAACTCACCGGAGCGAAACGCCGTCGCGCTGATCGCACAGGGCATCGGACTCGTCGCGGTCGCCGGCCTCTACATGGACCGCCACGACCTCTCGTGGTCGTATCTCCGCATCTCGAAACCGACGCTCCGCGATCTGGGCTTTGCCGTCCTCGCGACGATCGTCCTCTTCGGCGCGCTCGCGCTCGCGTCGGTGGTCATCGAGCAACTCGGGCTGACGACGACCGAACACTCCGTCGCCCAGTCCGCCGAGGAGAACCCGGCGGCCCTCCTGCCACTCATTCCGCTCTCGATTCTCATTACCGGCCCGACGGAGGAACTGCTCTTCCGCGGCGTCATCCAGACGCGCCTTCGCGAGGCGCTCGACAGCGACGGTGGCGCCGTCGTCGTCGCCGCGGCGGTGTTCTCGTTGGTCCACGTCCCCGCCTACGGCCTCACGAGCGGCTTCGGCACCGCCCTCCTGACGACGCTGGCCGTGCTCTTCCTCCTCGGCAGCTTGCTCGGCGCCGCCTACGAGTACACCGGCAACCTCCTCGTCCCGATCATCGCCCACGGCATCTACAACGCCATCGTCTTCGGGAGCAACTACCTCGAAGCCATCGGCGCGTTCTGACTCTGGCTCTGCTATTTTATAACCCGAGTTTGACGGCTCCCTGACCGCGAACGGCCAGAAAGCCCTCGGCGCGCTGGCGGTCACGGCTCCCTTCGGTCGCCGTTCCCGCTCCGAGGGTCTCGCTCCCTCTGGTCGCTCCGACCCTCGCGTGCGGTCGCTAAGCGGGATATCCTCGCTGCTCACGGCTCGCTCAGCTCGCCGTTCGCTTTCGAGGGTTCGCTTCGCTCACCCTCGCACCGCTCGGATAGTGCCCGTTTAGCGACTCCCCTCCGGCGCCAGCGCGCCTCGCCCTTTCATTCCACCAGGGTGTCAGAAACGCATCCGGCAGGAGCAGCCGTTCCACGACCGATATTCGGTAATTCCCCAAAAGACCTACTTTTCGACGCTGTAGACGGTCTTGTCTTCGACCGCTTCGGCTTCCTCGAAGTCGCCGCCACCGAGCAGGCCGCGGGCGGCGCGCTTGCCCCACTCGACGGCCGGTTGGGTGAACGTCGACACTTCGAGGAGTTCCCCATAAAGGATGCAGGCGGCTTCCATCGCATAGAGGAGTTCACCGACGCCTTCGGCGTCGAGGCGGTCGATCTCGATGCGGACGTTCGGCTGGTCGGCCGCCGCCAGCGACGCTTCGGTTGCTTCGAACTCCGCGTCGAGTAGTTCCCCGAGACTACTGCCACCGAGATACGAGAGTTCCTCGATGTCCGTCTCGGGGATGTCGAGGTCCGAGCGCTCGCGGGGCCGCACGAGCGTGACGAGTTTGTCCGCCCGGCCCGCCCGGTAGAGTTGCAGTTGGGAGTGCTGGTCGGTCGCGCCGAGCGCGCGGGCGGGCGTCTGCCCGAGGCCGTCCTTGCCGAGGCTCTCGGCCCACAGTTGGGCGAACCACTCGGCGAACGGCTCCAGGTCCTCGGCGTAGGGGACGAAGGCGTTGGTCGTCGCACCGCGCTGTTCGAGAGCGTAGGCGACCGCGCCGTAGGCGTAGGCCGGCGACTCGAACAGCGACGGGGCGAGCGCCTCCCGGCCCGCGGCGCCGCCGTCGAGGACACCTTCGATGTCGCCGCCGAGTGCGGCCGCCGGCAGGAGGCCGACCGCCGACAGCGCCGAAAAGCGGCCCGGAACGCCGTCGGGGACCGAACACGACGGCAGGTCGTGTTCGTCGGCCAGTTCACGGAGCGGCCCTTCTTCGCCCGTCGTCACGACGGTGCGTTCGGTCCAATCGACGCCCGCGTCCTCCATCGCTTCCTGCACGACGAGGAAGTTCGCCAGCGTCTCTGCGGTCGTCCCCGACTTGGAGACGACGTTGACCAGCGTCGACTCCAGCGGCAGGTCGGCGAGCAGGCGTTTGGTGTGTGCCGGGTCGACGTTATCCAGCGAGTAGTGGCCATCGAGGCCGAGTGCGGCCGAGATGGTATCGGCACCGAGCGACGACCCGCCGATGCCGACCGTCAGGACGGCCTCGGGGTCGAACCCCGCGACGGCCTCCCGAATCTCGTCGGCGTCGGTGTCCTCGGGGAGCGCGAGACAGGCGTAGCCGAACTCCCGGTCCTCGATGCCCGTTTCGATGCGCTCGTGGATGCGAGCGACGCGTTCGTCGAGGCGTTCGAGTGAGTCCTCGGAGACCCCCCGATTGGTTTCCGTCGCCAGCGCGTTCCCGAAATCGACGTTCATGTGGGTCAGCGCGGGGCGCGTCACAAAGGCGTTGACGATGTGTCCGTAGGCCATCGCTCGGAGCCACGATGACCGATACCGGGCGGTTTATTCGCCGGACGGCCTTATCCGACGGCAATGAGCGAGGCGTATTCGGGGGTCTTCGGCGCGGTGCCCTACGCGTTCCGACAGAGCCGGTCCCGCGCGTTCAGGGTCTACGCCGTCCTCGGCGGCCTGCTCGCCGGCCTACTCGGGGTGTTTTTCACCTTCGCCCTGGTCGTCAGCATCGCCACGACGGCGAACCTCAGCGGCGGGACGGTCACCTTCGTCCGGTCGGTGTTCGTCTTCTTCGGCTTCCTCGTGACGGCGCCCCTCCTTGCACCCATCCTACTGGTCGCCCGCCACCACCGACGGGAGGGCAACGACACCCGGTACGACACCGCCCTCGCGGCCGCCGGTGGTGGCTATCTCGTCACGCTGTATCTCGGCGCCATCGCCTCGATGCCCGCCGAGTTCACGATCGACGGCGAGGTGACGACGCGGCCGACACCCTCGGGGGCGACAGCCCCGCTGGTCGAAGCGCTCTACGCGATGCCGGAATCGCTCTCGTGGCTGCTACCGCTCGTGGGGGCGGTCGGCATCTACCTCGTCCATCGCTGGTTCCGGTAGCGGTCTCCGACGTATCGACCGCTGGTGTGTCACGTCGCCCCGCGAAACGCGGAAAAAGGCCGAGTGCCTTCACACGGATATGACCGAAACCGAAGGCCGTTTTCTCGTAACCCACGCTGAGGAGGAGTCTGCCGTCCTGAAGGACGTCGACCGGGGGCAGGTCCACACCCTCGGCGACAACCCCGGGGTCGAGGAAGGCGAGCTGCTCGAAGGGGCCGTCGCCCCCGAACCGCCGATGGAGGTGACCTACGAACTCGTCGAAATCGAGACCCGACGGAACCTCACCGTCGACCACAGCCCCGAACCGCCGACGAAGCAGGAACGCGATATCGCCGCCGAGCAGGCCGAAGGCGAGTTGACGACGCAAGAGCGGGCCGGCATCGGCGAACTGCACGTCCTGACCGTCCCCGACGACGAGACCGATGAAGCCGTCGAGGACGTCCTCGACGACGAGGCGACGCTGGTCCGGGCCGCCCGCCTCGACGTCAACCGCGTCGAGATCCGCAGCGAACCCGGCATCGTCTGCGTTCGCTACCTCCCATAAAAAAGTAAACCGCGAGACGCGTCAGGCCGGTTCGATATAGGCTAGCGTTGCACCGCGTTCGAACTCGGCGTCCTCGCCGAGGACGATCTCGACGAGGGTGCCCGCCACGGGCGCCATCGCGTCGATGCTGACCTTCTCGATTTGAATCTCACAGAGGGTGTCGCCGGCCTCTACGGTCGCGCCCTCGCGGACGAACCAGTTGGCGACGTAGCCCTCGTCCTCGTCGGCGTCGTCGGGCCACAGCTCCTCGGTCCCGACGGAAACGCGGTCGCCGCTCATTCGCCGACCGACCTGACGGCCTCCTCGATGTCGGTCGAATCGGGCTGGACCTCCTTCTCCAGCGGGCGCGCGTACGGAATCGGCACGTCGGGCATCGCCACGCGCTCGACAGCATCGAGGGCGCCGAGGTCCGATTCCGCGACGCTGGCGATGATCTCACCGGTGACGCCGAACGAGCGGTAATCCTCGTCGACGACCACGAGTCGGCCCGTCTTCTGGACCGATTCGAGGACCGTCTCGGTATCCAGCGGGACGAGCGTCCGCAGGTCGATGACTTCGGCGTCGAGGCCGTCGTCCGCGAGGGATTCGGCGGCCTCCAGCGCCCGGTGGACGTGCAACCCGAGAGTGACGACAGTAACGTCGCTGCCCTCGCGTTTCACGTCGGCCTCGCCGAAGGGGATGGTGTAGTCGCCCTCGGGAACGCCCGTCTTCGGGCCGTCGGGCGCCGGCATCCAGCCGATGCCCATCAGCCGCTTGTGGAACATGTAGACGACGGGGTCGTCGTCGCGGATGGCGCTGTGCATCAGCCCCTTCGCGTCGTGGGCGGTACTGGGAACGACGATCTTCATCCCCGGCAGGTGCGCGAAGGTGCCGTACAGCGTCTGGGAGTGTTGTGCGGCGTCGTTGTAGTCGCCGCCGACGGCGGTCATCAGCACCATCGGGACGGAGACGTTCCCGCCCGACATGTAGGTGTTCTTCGCCATCTGGTTGTAGATCTGGTCCATGCAGACGCCGAAGAAGTCGCTGAACATCAACTCGACAATCGGGCGCATCCCCTGCTGTGCGGCCCCCACGCCCGCGCCAATGAACGAGGTCTCGCTGATGGGTACGTCCATGATGCGGTCGTGGCCGAACTCCTCTAAGAGGCCCTCCGTCGAGTCGAAGATGCCGCCGTAGTCGGCCACGTCCTCGCCCATCACGAACACCTCCTCGTCGTCGCGCATCTCGGTGGCGATGGCCTCGACCATCGCCCGGCTCATGGTCAGTTCACGGTCGGTCTGTTCGGGTTCGGTTGCTTGTGCCATCAGTCGTCACCTCCGGTTTCCGCGGCCGCCGGCCCCTCTGGCGGGTTCGTGAAGACGTCCTCGTAGGCCTCTTCGGGGTCCGGCTGTGGCTGGTCTTTCGCCCATTCGATGGCCTCCTCGACGCGCTCGGTGGCGGCGTCGTGGAGGTTCTCGATGCGCTCGTCGTCGAGACCCGCCGCACGCAGGCGGTCTTCCATCTTCGGGATGGGGTCGAGTTCGTCGAGTTTCTCGATCTCCTCGTCCTGGCGATAGGCCTGTGCGTCGCCCATGAAGTGACCCATCCGCCGGTGGACCTGCACCTCGATGAGCGACGGGCCGTTGCCCTCGCGGGCGCGGCCGACCGCTCGCTCGGCGGCCTCGTAGACCGCGACGGGGTCGTTGTGGTCGATGCGCTCGCCCGGCATCTCGAAGCCGTCGGCCCGCCGTGAGCCGTCGGCAACGTCCGTCACCCGCTCTTTCGGCATACTGATAGCCCAGTCGTTGTCCTCGATGACGAAGACGACCGGCAGGTTCTGGACTGCGGCGAGATTGAGCGATTCGAGGAAGCCGCCCTGGTCGATGGCCCCCTCGCCGACGTAACTGACCGCCACCGCGTCGCTGTTCCGCTTTTTTGCGGCGAGTGCCGCACCGACCGCCGGTGGTACGCCCTCCGCGATGATGCCGCTACACGCGAAGTTCACGTCGGGGTCGAACAGGTGCATGTGCCCGCCTTTCC
>NZ_JAZKTR010000104.1:0-9107 GCF_036625485.1 Natronomonas sp.
CTGGTTGTAAACCTGCGGTCGGGGGCTGCCCGGAGTGCGGCGTCCGATTCACGGCAGAGGCTGTGTTCAGCGACGTCCGATACTGGTCGCCACGGGCCGCCCCATAACCCCCTAAGCACTTGTGACGGGTCGCCGTGTTAGGGGCATGGAAGACCCGACCGCCGGAGGAAAATCCGGCAGAAGGGACGAGACGAGGTGTGGAGTGCGGGGGAACGACCGGTGGATTCGCAGGTCTGTCGGGGCCGGTCTGGTGGGTCTGGCGCTGTACGCGGGCTACGAACCGGACCGGGATCCGGAGTCGCTCCGCGAGCGGTATACGTATCCGGAGTCGGATTTCGTGACCGTCGATGGTCTGGACGTTCACTACCGCGACGTCGGTCCCACAGACCCTGAGGCGCCGACGTTGGTGTGTTGCCACGGGGTCTTCGCGTCGCTACATACCTGGGAGGGGTGGACCGACGAACTCTCCGACGCAGTTCGGGTCGTAAGCCTCGATCTCCCGGGGTTCGGCCTCACCGGCCCTCACCCGGAGGGGCACAACGGGATTCAGGAGACCGTAGATTTCCTCGCGGCCTTCCTCGATGCCGTGGGAATCGAGCGGGCGTCGCTGGCAGGTAGCTCCCGTGGCGGCGAGATCGCCTGGCGGTTCGCGGTCGACTACCCCGACCGCGTCGACCGACTGGTGCTGATCGGCGCCGCGGGCTATCCACGCGAGGAGACGCAGTGGCTGCGACGGGTACGGGACCTCGGCCCGCTCTCGTGGCCGCTCCGGTACTTCACTCCACGAACGTTGACGTGGCTCGCCATTCGGGAGGTCTACGGCGACCCCGCGCGGATAGCACCCGAAACGGTGACTCGCTACCACGAACTGTTCCTACGGGCGGGCAACCGTGATGCGATAACCAGTCTGGACATCCAGACCGGCAAACGGAGCGCCGACGTACCGCGGGTCGACGCACCGACGCTCGTGTTGTGGGGCAGCGACGACGTGGTGGTTCCGCCCCAACACGGCGAGCGGTTCGCCCGTGAGATTCCGGATGCCGAACTCGTCGTCTACGATGGGTTAGGCCATATCCCGATGGAAGAGGACCCGACGCGGACGGCCGCCGACGTCCGGGCGTTCCTGCTGGAGGGGTCCAACTGAACGACGGCTCGAAAGAAACGCGAGGACCCCTCAGCCCAACAGACGCCGGAACGGGCGGAGCGGCAGCGGGACGTACTCCCGGTCAGGCGTGTACCGCGCGAACGCGAGGCTGTTGGACATCACCGAGACGCTGGAGGCCGACATCGCCGCCCCCGCCAAGGCGGGGTTCAGCAGGCCAAGCGAGGCGATGGGAATGAGCGCCGTGTTGTAGGCGAAGGCCCAGAAGAGGTTCTGCCAGACCTTCGAGATGGTCGCCTGCGAGATGCGCAGGGCTTTCAGCACGTCGGCGGGGTCCGACCGCATCAGCGTCACGTCGGCTGACTCGATGGCCACGTCGGTGCCGGAGCCGATGGCGACGCCGATGTGAGCCGCCGTCAGCGCGGGCGCGTCGTTGACGCCGTCGCCGACCATCATCGCCTTGGTGTCATCGGCCTGGATGTCGTCGATGACGTCGGCCTTCTCGTCGGGGAGCACCTCCGAGCGGACGTTCTCGGCAGGGATGGCGAGTTCCTCGGCGACCGCGGTGGCTGTCCGGTCGTTGTCGCCGGTGAGCATGTAGATCTCGTAGCCCTGTTCGGTTAGTTCGGCGACCGTCTGGCGGGCGCTTTCGCGGACGGTGTCCGCGTTGGCGACCACGCCGATGACCTCGCCGTCGAGTGCGACTCCCATCGCCGTCTTGCCCTCCCGTTCGAGTCGTTCGAGCGTCTCGTCGACGGTCGCGGTGTCGATGCCCCGTTCAGAGAGGAGGGTTCGGTTGCCGACCAGCACCTCGCCGTGGTCGGTCGTCGCCGTCACGCCCTTGCCGGGCACGTTCTCGAACTCGTGGGCTTCACCGAGTTCGATGCCTCGTTCCTCGGCGCCTTCGACGATGGCCTCGCCGAGGGGGTGTTCGGAGCCGACCTCGGCGGTCGCGGCGACTTCGAGGACGAACGATTCGTCGCGCGTTCGCTCGCGTTCGAGGGCCGCGCCGCCGTCGGGGGCGGTGTCGACGTCGCCACCGTCCGCCCGGTGGCCGCCGACAGCCTCGACGTCGGTCAACTGCATCTCGCCTTCGGTCAGCGTCCCGGTCTTGTCGAAGACGATGGCGTCGACCTCACGGACGCGTTCGAGGATGTCGCCGCCCTTGAACAGGACGCCGTTCTTCGCGGCAATGGTCGAGCCGACCATCGTCGCCGCGGGCGTCGCCAGCCCTAGCGCGCAGGGACAGGCCACAAGTACCGCGGAGGCGAAGACGATGACCGAGAACTCGAAGACGGGGACGCCGCCGACCACGGGGCCACCGCCGACGAGGCCCCACAGCGGTAGCGCCGTTGCGACTGCATTGAGCTGGGTCGGGAAGCGGAACCACAGAACCGCCCAGAGGATGGCGTTCGCAAGGACGGCGCTGACAAAGTAGGCCGAGACCACGTCGACTAGCCGCTGGATGTCGGGCTGGCGGGACTGGGCCTCCTTGACCCGGCGGACGATCTGCTGGAGGGCGGTGTCCTCGCCGACCTGCGTCGCCTCGACGACGAGGACGCCGTTCTCGTTGACCGTCGAGCCGGCGACCTCGTCGCCGGGAGCCTTCTCGACGGGGACGGACTCGCCGGTCAGCATCGACTCGTCGACGGCGGAATCACCTTCGACGACGACGCCGTCGGTCGGGATGCGCTCGCCGGGCCGGACCCGCATCCGGTCGCCGACCTCGACCTCGGAGACGGGGACGGTCCGTTCCTCGCCGTCCTCGATGATCGTCGCCTCGTCGGCTTCCATCCGCAGGAGTTCGCGGAGGGCGTCGGAGGCCTGAGCCTTCGAGCGGGCCTCCAGCCAGTTGCCGAGCGTGATGAACCACAGGATGAACGCGACGGCTTCGAAGTAGAGTCCGGCCGGGATGTCGAGTACGAGGACGCCCACGCTGAACGTGTAGCCGGCGGTGGTACCGACCGCGACCAGCGTGTCCATGTTGGCGGTGCGGTTCTTCGCCGCCTTGTAAGCGCCAACGAGGAACTCACGACCCAGCGTCGCCATCAGGAGGGTCGCGATGGCGAACTCGACCCAGCCGAAGGGGACGCCGAGCAGGGATTCGGGCCGCGGCAAGGGCGTCACCATCGTCGCCATCAGGTAGATGAACGGCGCGGTCAGAATACCGCCGCCGACGACGAGTCGCCGCTGTTTGCGGAGTTCGCGCTCGGCGGGTGACTCGCCGTCTTCGGCATCGTCCTCGCCTTCGGTCTCGCGGACCGCCTCGTAGCCCGCATCGTCGATGGCGTCGTAGGCGTCCTCGATGGAGAACTCCTCGGGATTGAACTCGACGTTCGCCTCGTCGGTCGCGTAGTTGACGTCGGCCCGAACCACGCCCGGGACGTCGTCGAGGGCGTCCTCGACGCTCTCCGAGCAGTTCGTACAGTGCATCCCGACGATCTCGATGGTCCGGGTCTCGGCGTGGGGTTCGTAGCCCGCTCCCTCGATGGCCTCGTAGATCTCGGCCAGCGAGACGACGTCGGGATCGAACGCGACGGTTCCCTCGTCGGTCGCGAAGTTGACCGACGCCTCCTCGACGCCGTCGAGGGCTTCGAGCGACTCGGAAACCGTCTCCGAACAGGTCGCACAGGACATCCCACCGATGGTCAGTCGTTCCCGTCTGGTCATGGGAGAGTATAGGAGTCCCCTATTGATGCGCTTTGTCACTTAAAACACGGTGGGAGAACCCGATATCACTTTCGCTTCGAAAGTAAGATCGGCGAGATCCTTCGATACGAAAGGAGAAACTCAGGCGCGCTCTTTCAGTTCGTCGTACCGTTCCGCGAACCGGGCCTCGCAAGATTCACAACAGAACTCGTAGCGCTCGCCGCCGATACGTGCGGTGACGCCCTCGTCGGTGACGGTGTTGCCGCACTCGGCACATTCCAGTCCGAGGGTCGCCTCTCCGAGGCCCGTCCCCTGGTCGGCGGCGACCAGCGGCGTCGCCTCGACGTTCTCGACGGCCCCTGTCTCGAATGCCGCCGCGAAGTGGGACTCGACGTCCCCGTCGGGGACGGTCGCCACGACGAACAGGCGGCCGTCGGCGGTGACGAAGACGTGTTCGACGCTCGAAAGGTCGGCCACCGCCTGCCGAATCGTCGCCGTCTCGCCGGGAGTCGCCTCGAAAGTGACCGCCAGTCGGGCGCCATCGCGGAGTTTCGAGCGGTCGATATCGACGGTAAAGCCCTCGATGACGCCCACCTCTTGCAGGCGGTCGATACGGTCGCTCACTGCCGGTGCCGAGAGGTCGACCGCCTCGGCGAGGTCGCTGTAAGAACGGCGGCCGTCCTCCAACAGGAGGCGGAGGAGTTCGTGGTCGGTCTCGTCGAGATCGCGCATGGTCGTGCTTGCTGGCGCGTTTATAAACGCGTTTCGTCGCTGGCGTTGGTACGACGCGGTTAGACGTCAGTCGAACTGCTCGGCGTACTCGAAGTCGACGTCACGGGCCTCCGGATAGCCGTCGTCGAACCGAATCCGCCACCCGTGGAGTTCCGTCGGGTCACGCAGGGCGTTGGTCATCATCGTCCGGACCGCCAGCACGTCGACGCCGTAGAAGTCGTTGGGCACGCCCTGAAAGTACTGGAGTGCGGTCCGGAACAGCGAGCGCATGCCGTCGTCGTCCTCGAAGTCGAAGTGTTTGTACGCGCCCGCGGCGACCTGCACCATCCCGTGGAGGAACTGGCTTTCGGTGGTGCCGCGGCCGTAGTTGTACCACTCGTGTTCGAAGCAGTCGTGGGATTCGTGATACTCGCCCGCATTGAAAAGGCGAACACCGTGTTCGGTCGCCCGCCGGAGGGTGGCGTGCTCCCAGCGGCCGTCCGCTCGCCAACCCGTCGGGTCCCCGGCGGGCGGGCCGACGGTCGAATCGCGGGTGTGGTCGTCCATCGGGCGAGGATAGGGCGTCGAGCGGCTAAAGTTACGGCCTTGTCGAAGTCCTCGATAACGTCATTCACCGGGCGACGATGACAGGAACGGGCGACCGGCGGAACACTTTCTGGGCGACGTTCCCGATGACAAGTCGATCGGCCAACGAGCCACCGTGGCTTCCGATCACGACCGCATCGAAGTCTTCGGCCTGGTTCAGGATCGCCCGGGTTGGATGTCCCAGTCGAATCTGGGTGGTGATCTCGACATCGTACTCGGCGGCGAGGTCTCGGGCGCCATCGAGTACCTCCTTTGCGTGCTCCTTGGCGGCCTCCTCGAGATCCTTCTCGAGAGCAAGCGACGTGGCTACTGTCCCCCACGCTGAAGGTTCCCCCACGACATGTAGGACGGTGATATCCGCGTCAGGGTGGTTCTCAAGGGCGTACTCGAGCGCTCGTTCGGCCATCTCCGAGTCGTCTATCGGAACGAGGATTCGTGAGATCATGAACCAACTACGTCAAGAACGCGGATAAAATGGCGGTTCGCTCGTCTCGGCGTTTACGACGTATTATTCCAGCCTGCGGAACGCATCCCCAGGAGGTTTCGACAGAGCCGAAATCAGAGGTCCTTCGCGATGCCGCGGAGGCCGTTCATCCGGTCGCGCTTGCTCTCGATGTCGTCGGCCGACATGGCCTCCGAGAGCCGCGTCGTTCGGACGTGTTCCTTCACCGTCTCGACGGCGTGCTGGTCGATCTCGACGCTCTTGAGGTACTCGGCGACGGCCTCGACTTCATCGGCAGTGGCCTCGCGGCCGCCGTCGGCACCCGTGATCGACCACGCGAGGTCGCGGGCATCGGTCTTCTCGTCGCGGAGGTAGGCGCCGCCGGCCAGCGCCAGCGTCTTCGTCGTCAGCCACGGAACGATGTCGCGGTTGCCGTATTCGAGGTCGTCGACGAGCAGGGCCTCGGCCTTATCAGAGAGGGCGAACTGCTGGCGGCCCTCCTGGCCGATGGAGATGTCGATCTGCCACTCGTTTCCCTCGAAGACGAGATGCGGGGAGATGGCCATACGGGCGCTTGTCGCCGGAGGTATTTCTGTCACGCGCTTTCGGGAGCCAGCGCCTGCCGATAGGACAGTACCGCGGGATAGGCGACGACGACACCGACCGCGTAGTACCCGAGCGTCCGTCCGACCGCCGCGAGAAGGACGCCGGTGCTACCGTAGACGACCATTCCACCCGCGAGAAGCGCGGGAAGCGCAATGGCGTGGGCGACCGCGAGGCGGCGGCGCTGTGCCGGCATCTCGAAGATTCCGACGGCAACGGTCAGCGAGATCGGGAGCGCCCACCGGCCGGCCAGATAGCCGATCTGTAGACCCCACGGGAGCGACTCCGATGGCAGCGTCGAGACCGACCCCGCGACCGGCACCGCAACGACGAGGAAGGTCACCGCGACGAGGGTCGCCTTTCCGCGGACCGTCGGGTCGCCGTCGGACCGCGAAAGGGCGATACTGCCGACCGAGACGGCGACGTACGCGAAGAGGAGGCCGACGATGTGGCCCTGCCGAAGGAATCGGAACTCCACCGCCGCGATGATAACGAGTGCTACGGCCGCGGTGACCGCGAGGTCTCGCCGCGACATCTCCTTCATGACCGCGCCGTCTCCCGGACGGCGGAAGTAGCTTCCGACGGA
The DNA here is from genome assembly GCF_036625485.1 of Natronomonas sp. Lineage (GTDB taxonomy): Archaea > Halobacteriota > Halobacteria > Halobacteriales > Haloarculaceae > Natronomonas. The sequence goes on from NZ_JAZKTR010000104.1 coordinate 6,700, forward strand.
ATCCTCTCACCGGTTTAGCGGCCGAACAACCGAACCGCGAATCACGTGGCTACCCGAGATCGTCTATTCGTAGAGATACTGCTAGCGAGACCAGTCTACCCGCGAAAACGTTGGCGGGGCGAATCAGGACGTGGGCCAAGGGCTTGAGGGATTATCGTTGTGACGGCGCTGTTCAGCGTAGACGGTGAAACTGAGTTCGAGACTGTCGCCCTGTATCTCGTTGCCGACGGATATCGGGATGTTCCAGGCAAACGAGAGGTACTGTGTGCCCTGGCTGTACCAGGCAGGCATCATCCCACCGGTCTCTTTGCCGATATTCTCTGTGAGGCTACGGAGTGTGATATCCTCGTACTCCACCGTCTCCCCCTGGTCGATTTCACAGTCCTGGTCGTCGTCCCAAAACACATCCACGTAGATGTTGTCTGCCAGTTGTCCAGCCTCCGTATCACTGCTATCCCCGCAACACACTTCGTGTGTCATACCAAGCGCCCAGTTCTTCCCCGGCAACTCGGTGCTGCCTGCCCAGCACGTCTCGCCGGAGTCACTCGAAGCGTGCGCTGCGATGACTATCTCGTCACCACACTTGATTCCCGCCTCTCCGAACGGGATTTCGTATCTGATGTAGCCTGCCTCGACGGTCGTCGCGTCGCCATCGCTGTAGGTTAGCTGGCCCGGCGCCACGTTCTTCTGGAAGTCATCGTAGTCGTCCTCGATACCGAGATGCGACTCCGTGAACGACTCCCCCGTTGGCGCGTTGTATTCGACGACAAGCGTGGAATCGTCGGTACTGACCGTGACGGTCCCGTCCGTCGTATCCTGACCACAGACGAGCGGATAGGTTACTTCGGAGCAATCCGTTTCTCCGGTCGAATCGTCGCCACCGTCGGTTTCGCTTTCGATGTCGACAGCGAGCCACACCCATGCAGGGTTCGTCTCGTTGTGCAGACTCAGGCTGAAACACCCAGTATCACCCGGCTTGAGGTCGTCGAACTGCGCCGCAACGACACCGTCGGTGTCAGTGGGTTCCATCGCGGCTATCCGGGTACCGTTGTGATACGCTTTCCAGTCGAGTTGGATATCTATCTCGCCCGCGGTTGCGGTCGTGGTAACACGTTCGGTGTCGCTGAACAATGCTTGCGTTCCGGCGCCGGCTATCGCTGCGCTCCCGCCCATCACTCCCAGCGAGGCCAGGATTGCACGTCGATTCAGTTTCATTGAGACCCACCCCCGGAATCGAACCGGGGTGAGACCACGGTGGGTGAGTCGACTACGCTACTGTTCGATGGAGAACGACGGCGTGGCAGTGACGCTGAAACCGCCGTTTCCTTCGATGTTCGAGTAGTCGAACTCGATCGCGATCGTCAGCTCGCGTGTTTCCTCCTCGAAGGCCGGGAGCTCTGGATCTGCGGACTCCAGCTCCATCGAACCAGCATCTCCAAGCGCAGACAGGTCGTCAGGCGTGGTCTCACTCATATCGCTGCCAGCGTACTCGAATCTGGTAATCTTCGCGCCTTGCAGGATCTGTTCTCTCGTCGCACCGTTTTTATTAGATACGGAGTAATCGACGTCTGTCAAGAACAGGCTGGACGCATTGAGCGTACCAGCGTTCGAGATCGTCCACGTCGCCTCGTGCTCGACCGGTTGGCCTTCGTTTCCATCTTCCCCATCGTACGATTCCGGCGGTCCGAACGACGCCGTCTCGGGACTGATCTTGAGCACGATGCTGCCGCCTTCCAGCACCAGCTCAGCTGTACCACTATCGGAGAGGGCGGCGTACGTGCCAGCCCCCCCGACCGCTGAGCCAGCGCCGATAAGTGCGGCACTGGCCAGCATCTTCCGTCTGCTGATTCGTTTATTATCACTCATTGATACTTTCTTCCGGTTCGAGGGCCTGATACAGGGTCCACAGCTCCGACGCTATCAGGAGCGTCACGGGCAGCAAAACCATGACAAGCCATCCGAGTCTGGTACTGCCGAAAGCGACGACGTACCCGACAAGCGGGATACTGAACATCACCTTCCCGACGACTTCGTCACGGTAGACCGGTTCGGGGTCCACGTCTTCGTTTGCGTCGCCTTTGGTGGTGAAGCGGACACTCTGCCCGTTGTAATGCTTCTCGACCACTCTGTGTGTGGTAGTCGCTGCAGCTCCACTCTCAGCGTATGTAATCACGTCCCCTTCGGAAATCCGGTCCTGAACTGCCGAACTCGGAACCGCATTCACGAACACCACAGAGCCGGTCTGAATCGCGGGTTCCATGCTCCCCGACTGGACGACGAACGTGTGATCTGCGCCGACGGTGCCAGGATACGCCTGCGCGACGAATGGTGCGACCACTACTAACAGGGCGAGCAACGCCGCTACGTTCAGGACCCTGTAGTTCATGGTCACTCTCGATTACGTGTCG
>NZ_JAZKTR010000105.1:0-8997 GCF_036625485.1 Natronomonas sp.
AGTACGGGCTGGCGATGGACCCCGACGCCGACGACTCGGGGCAGAACATGCTCACGGACCGCGTTCAGGGCTGGGAAGACCTCGACGTGGAACTCGACCAGTACGACAAGGAGACGGTCTCGGACATCACGTGGGTCTCCGAGGAGGACATCGAGCGCATCGCGGAGATGGTCGATGAGAACCGCCCCCACGTCCAGATTGAGTGGGCGATGGGCGGTACTCAGCACAACAACGGAACCCAGAACATCCGTTCGTATGCCGCGTTGAGCCTCGCTTCCGGCAGTTCAGCCCGGAGCGGCGGCGGCCTGCAGGTCATGCGGGGCCACGCCAACGTCCAGGGTGCGACCGACCTCGCGGTGGCGAGTCACATCCTGCCGGGCTACTACGGCCTCACGCCAGGTGGCTGGTCGTGGTGGGCCGAGATCTGGGACAAGAACCCCTACACCAGCGGTTCGACCTCGTTCGAGGAGATGTACGACAAATTCGAGTTGATGCCGGAGGACAAGTACATCCGGCAGAGCCCCGTCGCCGAGGGCAACGAGGACATCGACACCTCGTTCCCGGCCGACAACTCGATGATGTTCCAGAACGGGCTCACGGTGGCCCGCTGGTTCGAAGGCGCCCTCGACCAGGAGGACCGCTATCAGGAGACGCCGATCTACCAACCCGACCAGGTGAAGATCGCGGTCTTCTGGGGCCACTCCGCGAACTCCATCAGCGAGATGGAGCAGATGAAGGAGGGCATGGAGAACCTCGACTTGCTGGTCGTCGTCGACGTGTTCCCCTCGGTCGCGAGCGTCCTACCGGACTACGAGGACGGCCCGCCGGTCCTGCTCTTGCCGGCGTCGAGTCAGTACGAGCACTACCGCTCGCTGACGAACACGAACCGCTCGGTGCAGTGGTCGGAACCGGTCGCCAAGCCCGCACACAACTCCCGGCCGGACCTGCGCATCATGCAGGAGTTGGCCGACGAACTCGGCTTCGGCGAACACTTCGACTGGGGCAGCGGCCCCGAGATGCACAACGGCAAATCGTCCTACGAGAACGTCATCCGGGAGTTCAACCTCGGGACGAACACCATCGGCTACCGGCAGACGCCCGAACGGCTCCAACAGCATCTGGAGTACGACTACGCGTTCTCCAGCGAGGACCTCAAAGGCGCCGAGGGGACGCCCGTAGAGGGCGAATACTGGATGCTTCCGTGGCCCTGCTGGGGCGAGGGGCATCCGGGGACGCCCATCATCTGGAACGACGATATGAACCCCAACGACGGGGGTCAGGACTTCCGGACCCGGTGGGGCGTCCAGGCTCCGACGCCCGAGGCGTGGGATGCGATGCCAACCGACGCCGACTACCCGCTTCAGGAGACCGTCGACGCCGTCGGCGACAGATACGACAGCCAGGAGGACGCGCTGAGCCTCGTTCGGGACCCCTACGTCCCCGACTGGGCCGGCAGCAGGGACCTGGCCGAGGACGGCCAGATCCACGGCGTGCCGGAGTATCCCGGCTGGAAGGTCACGCCACCGAAGAGCCTCATCGACCCGACACAGCGGACACAGTCCGACGAGCTGACGATTCCGCAGCAGTACGCGCTCGACAACCAGGAGTCGGTCTACACCGCCGCACAGGAACTCAACGACCCCGACACCGGAAGTCCGGAGTTCGACGACTACCTCGAAACCATGATCGGGGAAGGCGTCGACCCCGACTTCTACGAGCAGTACGACTACAAACAGCCCGACGCCCCGACCGGCCGAGGTCGGGCACGGGCGGTCGTCTGGAGCTTCCTGGACACGGTGCCGGTCCACCGCGAACCCATCGAGAGTCCGCGGCCGGACCTCGTCGAGGAGTGGCCGGCGAACGGCCAGCAGCGGAACTTCTACCGGCTCGACCAGAACAACGCGACCGAACAGCAGCAGGCCATGGATATCATCCACGGTGATGGTGACGGCCCCGAGCTCGATACCATCATGACGACCGGCCGGCAGGTCGAACACCAGGGTGGCGGCTCGGAGACGCGGTCCAACATCCACACCGCCGACCTGCAACCCCACATGTACGCGGAGATAACGCCCGCCAAGGCCGAGGAACTCGGCGTCGACGGCGGCGATCTCGTCGTCGTCTCCTCGACCGACCGGGGGTCGGTACTCGTGAAGGCACGGGTGACCGAACGCCCCAACGACGGCGAGGTGTTCCTCCCGTTCCACTGGGGCGGGGTGTTCAAAGGCAAGAGCCAGGAGGACAAATACCCCGAAGGCACCGTCCCGTACGCCATCGGCGACTCCGCGAACGCGATCACGTCACGGGGTTACGACGTCGAGACGCAGATGCAGGAGACGAAGGTGTCGATGGTGGCCGTCCGACCGGCCACCCAGAGCCTGCTCGAGGAACTCGGGATGGACACGGACCTCGAGTTCCCGCAGGACCGCGACGGCATTGGCCAGCAGAAGAACTTCGACATCCGTGACAGCGAAACGGTTCAATGAGGTGATACAAGCATGTCTCAATCGAACAAAGAAATAATGGGCGATGGCGTGATGAGCGTCGGGGAGGGAACACGGATCTTCCCGGACGTCGGTGCGTGCATCGACTGTGGTGGCTGTGTCGTCGCCTGCAAGCGAACGTGGGACGTTCCCCACGACGAACAACGCATCAGCATCTCGACGATGCTGGAGGGTCAAGAGGGGTCCGGGATGTCCGGGGCGGCCGCGCTCGCACAGGGTGAATCGCCCGGCGAGACGTCCATCCCGATGCAGTGTTACCACTGCGACAACGCACCCTGTGTTTCGGTGTGTCCGACCGACTCCCTCATCAAGACCGACGAGGAGTTCGTCGACGTCCGAGAGGACCTCTGTGTCGGCTGTCAGTACTGCCTGTCGGCGTGTCCGTTCGGGGCGCCGCAGTTCCCCGAGGAAGACGACGGCGCCGCACAGGTGTTCGGTACCGGCGGCAAGATGGACAAGTGTACGATGTGTGAAGAACGGCAGGACATCGGCAAGGGCCCGGCCTGCGCCGAGGAGTGTTCGACCGACGCCATCCTCGTCGGCCAGCCCTCACAGATTGCCGACGAACTCGACAAGCGCGACGAGGGTCCGTTCTTCAACGACGTCGCGATGGACATCGTCTTCGGCGACGACGCCGGTGAGTTCCGATGAGCTACGAGACGCCCGAGGTCGAGGGCTACTCCCCGATCGCCGTCTTCATCTCGGCGCTCGTCGGCATCGCCGTCGCCGTCCTGTCGGTGTGGTGGGCCAGCGGCTTCGGGCCGTTCTACGAGACGCTCTTCCGCGTCGGTCCGACCGTGGAGGGCGGCGGCGTCGGCACCGACTGGGTCGCCGGTAACACCATCCCGGCGCTGGACTTCCTCATCGCGATAATCCACGCCGCCGACGTTCTCCTGGGCGTGTTCATCCTGTTCCTGGTGTTCCTCCACTGGGCGAGTTTCCGCCGTATCGCCGCTCGGATGCGGCATCCCGGTGAGGGCAAGTCGGCCGACACGGTGATGGCCGACGGCTCCGGCGACGGAGGTGATTCGGAATGACGAACCTCGACCACGGCAAGTTCACGCGGGTGACGACGCTGTTCCACTCGCTGCTGGCCCTCGACGTGTTCCTGCTGTTCTTCACCGGCTACGCCATCATGTTCAACTCCGAACTGTGGTGGATGATGGAGCTGATGGGCGGTGCGACGGGCGTCGCCGCGCTGCATCGCGTCGCCGGCATCGGCCTCGTCGCGCTCATCGTCTTCTGGATGGTGCTGATGATCATCAGCCCGACCGGCCGGAGCAACTTCAGCGAGGTACTCCCGGCGAAGGCCGACATCGACGCGTTCCTGCAGGACGTCCAGTTCATGCTCGGACGCGCCGACGAACGGCACCCGCACGCCCGACAGTTCGCCGGCTACGAGTCCGACGAGGTGCCCCTGCTGTCCTACGTCGGCAAGGGCGTCGTCTTCATCTTCGCCATCGAGTTGACCCTGCTCACCATCTCGGGACTGCTCATCTGGTCGAAGACCGGCCTCATGTCGTACTTCGCGACACGAACCGCCGCCATGGCGTTCGTCGTCTTCCACGGACTGCTGGGCATCATCATGCTGATGGGGGTGATGTTCCACATCTTCGAACACGGGATGCATCCCGCCTTCTACCCCGTCGAGACGAAGGCGTTCATCCCCCGTAGCATGATCCCCGAGAGCCACGACGACGAGGACCACGACGGGACGGGTATCGAACAACTCGAACTCTCGCCGAGTTGGCACTCCGTCTCGACGATCTTCGGCTCGCTCGTCGTCATCGGCATCGTCTCGGTGTTGATGGGCAGTATCGTCCGGGAGGGGTATCCGGTTCCACGGGAACTCGTCGTCAGCGGCGACCTGACCAACCTCCTGCTCACGATCGGCATCAACATCGGGATGTTCGTGCTGTTCGTCGGCCTCGTGCTCTCGATGTACGGCAACGTGATGCGGGTCCGCTGGGAGAAGGAGATGCAGCGCCAGCAGGAACGCGAGACGGTCGCGGACGGCGGCGAAACCCAGATGGACGACTAACCCTCTCGTTTCGGCGCTTTTTTGCGGTCGTTACGCTGTCAGCAGCTCTGCACCTTCCTGGGATAGCTCCACGGTGGCGTCCTGTCGCGTCTGTTCCTGAATCTGGTCGATGTTGCGCGTCAGCACCTCGAGGATGTCCTTCGGCTCCGGGTACACCAGCATGTTCCCGTCTTCGTCTTCCATCACCAGTTGGGTATCAGAGAGGGTCACCTGGTCGTTCTCGATGCTGGCGACGATGGCCGGCAGTGCCTCCGCCCCACCGGGGTCGCCCTCCTCGACTCTGGTGATGTAGACGGCCTCGAGGCCGATCAGGTCCTTGTACTCGCGGACCCGCTCGGCGCAGTTGACCATATCCCTCGTCACCGCAGTTTTGCGCTGGTTCCCGTGTTCTCCCTCGTAGCAGTGTTTACACACCCGTAACTCGATTCGCATGCGTCGATGTATCGGAGTGGGAACTAAAGACGGTTGCGCCGGTAACGTTTTTATACGGCCGGGGTATGTGTTAACATATGGCTGGTGTACTGAACGTCGTATACGCCGTCATCGTCGTGCTGGTGGCCATCGTCGGGTTCGGCTACGTGTTGACACAGTCGGACGACGGTACTGGCAAGGAGACGCGATGGAGCGACTGGGGGACCATCGCCGCGGTCGCGTTGTTCCTGGTGGCGCTCGTGTGGACGACCATGTTCTGACCGTCTCACACACCGCCCACGCCGGTTTCGTCGGGCGGTCGCCCAGCGTGACGTCGGGCCATCCCGTACCCTGTGTTCCATCTCTCCTACTCGAACCGGGATTCTATCGCTCTTTTATAAAGTGATCTCGCGGCGACCGCACGATTACTGACACTGGTTCTTTTAAACCTCGCTCCCAGTGTATGAACTATGGTAACCCATGACGTGAGATCGGTCTCGCGCGCGCTGGTTACTATCGGCGTCGTCTTGGTGGCCTGTTCGGGGGTCGCGGCCGCCCACGTCAGGTTCGTCACGAACACCGAGCAGGCGGGCGAGGGGTTGGCGTTCCTCGCCGACGCGTTGACCGACCCGGTCAACGCCGTTGTCCTCGGCGGCGGCGGCCTCGCCACGCTCGGCGCCCTCGGCGTCTATCTCCGCGTCCGGCCGTTCCAGCGGGACATCGCGGTGTTCCGCGACGTGATGACCGGCTACCGTGACCTGTTGCCGTGGCTGTTGCGCCTCGGGTTCGGACTGCCGCTCGTCGGCGCCGGCTTCGCGGGCTACTTCTTCAACCCCATCGTCGAACCGGCCGCCGCCCCCGGCCTCACCCGCCTGTTCCAGATCGGCCTCGGGTTCGCTCTGCTCTTCGGCATCGCCACGCGAGCGGCCGCGATAATCGGGTTGCTGGTGTACCTGCTGGCGCTTCTCTCCCAGCCGCTGTTGCTGTACTCCTTCGAGTGGGTCCCCGGCCTCGTCGCCATCGCCCTGATCGGCAGCGGCCGGCCCAGCGCCGACGAGGTCCTGCAGAAGGTCGCCGCCGCCGAGGGGACCGTCTACGGGCAGGTCGACCCGGTCCACCGTGCCGCGTCGTGGCTCAACCGCGTCGTCGACCCCTACGAGCGGTTCGTCCCGACGGTCATCCGGGTCGGGATGGGACTTTCGTTCGTCTTCCTCGGCCTCTTCGAGAAACTGCTGGCCCCCGAGATGGCCTTCGGCGTCGTCGAGCAGTACAGCCTCACCGCACTGCTGCCCGTCCCCGCCGAACTGTGGGTACTCGGTGCCGGCTTCGCCGAACTCGGCCTCGGTCTCGCCATCATGTTCGGCTTCTTCACCCGTATCTCCGCGATAACTGCGCTGAGCGTCTTCGTCCTCACGCTGTTCGGTATCCCGGACGACCCCGTCCTCGCCCATATCGGACTCTTCAGCCTCGCCTCGGCGCTCCTCATCACGGGCGCAGGCGCCTACGCCCTCGACAACCGCATCGGCGCCGACAAGCCGGCGGCGACCCACGACGGGGTCGCTGCCCCGGCCGACGATTAGAAGGTCTGTCTATTCCTCTTCGATGTCCCAGTCGGCTTTCTCGGCGGCCGTTTCCAGCGGGACGAACTCCCAGCCGGCTTCCTCGGCGATCCACTCGTCGTCGGGCGTGCCGACGACGGCCAGTCGCTCGGCGTAGAACATCGACGTCTTGCCGATGCCAGCGAGCCGTTCGGCGGGCCCGGTGCCCGTCCCGTTGAAGAAGTCGGCGTCGATGCCGTGCTCGCGCTGGAACTTGGTGATGACCGGCGCGCTCACGTCGCCGACGATACCGACCCAGTCGGCCCACTCGCGGGCCGAAACGACGACCAGTTGCGGGTCGGCCAGTTCGGTGACGGCGTTGTAGGTCAGCGCCATCGTCATGTCGTCGACGCCGCCGCCGTGGGGGCCTTCGGCCATTGGCTCGGCGTCGTCGGGAGCGTTGCTGACGGTCGCGCCAGCGCCCGAGCCACCGCTTTCGGTCGGCACGCCCGCGGGCTTGTCCTCGTTCTCCCGGGGGACGCGCGGAACGGGGCCGCCCTCGTCGGCGGCCATATCGGTTGCGTCCGTGTCGGTTCCGCCACTTCCGGCGCTCGCTGTCGGCGTCGGCGCCTCAGGCTCGTCGTCGGGGTCGCCCTCCTCGCGCCACAGCCAGTCGCCGCGGTTGGCCTCCGGTTCGTCGGCGTCGTCGGTTTCGATCTCGTCGAGGTCGATCTTGTCAGTCATCGTCGTCGGTTTCGGTTCGCGGGGTGGTTTCAGGGGCGTTGTCGGCCGGCGTTTCGTGGTCGACTGCGAGGTCGAGTCGTTCGAGCGTCTCGCGGGTCGGCAGCCCCTCGCGGTTCCAGCCGCGGGCCGCGTAGTAGGCGTCCAACAGGAGTTCGAACCCTTCGGGGTCGATGCGGTCGCCTTCGGCGGGGCCGTCGGGAATCGGTTCGGTGAAGGCCGCGGGCAGTTCGTCGCCCGCCCGGTCGAAGCCTTCGCGGGCGTTGAACAGGCGCACGAGGTTCCAGACGCGCTCGCCGACGCGTCGGAGGTCGGCGGCCTCGTAGTCGTATCCGAGCGCGTCGAACCACTCGGCGCCGAAATCGTCCCACAGCGGCTCGCCGGCGAAGTCGTCGGCGACGAAACTCCACAGCGCCGAGCGGGTGTTCTGGGCGACGATGACCGCGGCGACCCGTTTGCTGGCGTCGGTGTCCTCGGCGAAGGCCTCCCACTCGATGGGACGGGCCCGCCGGTGGCAGCCCCCCCGGTCGCTCGTCGCGTAGGCCAGCGCCATCCCGACGGCCGCCCGGGGGTCGTAGGCGGGCAGTTCCATCGACTTGACCGTCGGGATGACGCCGTCGGTATCGTACTCGTCCGCGGCGGCGTCGACGCCGTCGGCGAGCGTCTCGGCGACGCCCGCCTCGCAGGGGCCGTCGCCGCCGGTCGCGATGGCCTCGATGAGACGGCGGGCGCCGTCGGCGTCGCCGAAGGCCAACTCGCAGTCGACGCGGCCGGCCTCGGCGGCCCGAATCGCCCATGCGACGGCGTTGCCCGCCGAGATCACGTCGATACCGAGGCGGTCACACACCTCGCCCAACTCCGCGACGGCGTCGAACTCCTCGACGCCGAGGCCCGCCCCGAGGGTCATCGGCGTTGCGCCGCGGGGGACCGACGTGCCTTCGTCGGTCTCGATCTCGAAGCCACCCGGTACTTCCTGGTCCGGGTGCTCCCGGCCGACGGCGGCCTCGGTTGCGGCTTCGATGCCGATGTCGTCGGCGGCCTCGAACTGGTCGCGCTGCCAGCCTTCGGTGGCAAGGGCGCCGACCTCGTTGGCGAAATCGATGCTTTCGAGCGTCTCGCCGGCGGCCTGCCACCGACCCGTATCGCCCTCGGCGTATGCGCGCTCGTAGCGTGCCCGGAGGTCGGCGAGTTCGGGCGGCGTCTCGGGGGCGTCGTTCCGGGCGACGACGGCCTTGAGCCCTTTCGAGCCCATGACAGCGCCTGCCCCGCCGCGGCCGGCGTGGTGGTCGCCGGCGTCGGAGGCGATGGTCGCGTAGGCGACACCGCGCTCGCCGGCGGGGCCGATGCAGGCGACGCCCGAATCGGGGTATGCCTCGGCGGTCGCGACCGTATCCTCACCCCACGTCTCGGCAGGTTCGATGCGGCCGTCGCCGTCCTCGATGACGATGCGCACCGGCTCGTCGGCCTCGCCCGTCACGAGCAAGGCGAGACAGTCGTCCAGCGACCCGGCGAGGCGGTCGGCGAAGACGCCGCCAGCGTAGGAGTCCAGAAAGCCGCCCGTCAGCGGCGATTTCGTCACCGCGGCATAGCGGGTCTCGCCCGGCAGGTACCCCGACAGCGGACCGATACAGAACGCCAGCGGGTTCTCGGGCCCGAGCGGGTCGGTGCCCGCGTCGAGTTCCTCGTAGAGATAGCGCGCTCCGAGGCCCTTGCCGCCCAGAAAGCGTCGACGCCATCGCTCAGGGACGCGCTCGCGGCTGAC
>NZ_JAZKTR010000106.1:0-8996 GCF_036625485.1 Natronomonas sp.
GTCGAGGCTGACGGGATAGCCGTTCTCGAAGCCGACCTCGATCTCGAGCGTCTCGCCCGTCGGCGCGGTCGTCCACTCGTAGATGTCCTCCGGCGGAACGTAGCTCGGCTCTTCGAGTTCGGAGCCCTCGATGGAGCGACTCCAGAGGTTCGTGTCGATGCTGTATTTGCCCTCGTCGCCGCCCTCGACGGGCAGATCGCGCTCGTCGGCGTACTCCTGTTCGAACTCCCGTGTCAGGCCGAGTTCGCGAACGGGCGCGATGACCTCCATGTCGGAGTCGCGCCAGACGGCCTCGAAGCGGAGCTGATCGTTGCCCTTTCCGGTACAGCCGTGGGCGAGGCCGGTACAGCCCTGCTCTTTGGCGACTTCGAGGATCGCCGTCGCGATGACGGGGCGGGCGAGCGCGGTGCCGAGGGGGTAGCCCTGATAGGAAGCGTTGGCGCGGACGGCGTCGAAACAGAGGTCGGCGAACTCGTCTTTCGCGTCGACGACGTAGTGTTCGAGGTTCAGCGCCTCGGCCGTCTCCTCGGCTTCGGCGAACTCCTCTTCGGGTTGGCCGACGTCGACGGTGACGCCGATGACCTCGTCGTAGCCGTATTCTTCCTTGAGCAGCGGTACGCAGACCGTGGTGTCGAGCCCACCGGAGAAGGCGAGCGCGATACGTTTGTTGTCGGACATGGGTTGTGTGTTGATGGAGCGACTGTCGACCGGACAGTCATCGTTGGAATCGGGCGAACGCGACGTGGGGTGTAGATACTATTCGGGCCTAACGGCCCGGTCGTCGCGGTCGCGGGAGAATGAGGGACCCACCGCTGACATCGGCCGCGCCGGAACGGTGGGTGATCGTCATGTACCTCCACCTATTCCGAGAAGGCTATTAAACCCTTGCGGGTCGGCAAGAATCCTTTGTCACGCTATCACGAACCGCGGTGCGGCAGCGCGTTCAGCGACGCCGGTGAGCCAGCAGGGCCGCCGCGACGAGCGCGCCGACGGCCACCGCCGGACCGAACCCGGCCCCGTCGCCGGAGGACGCCTCGTCGGATTCGGCGACGACCTCGAAGCCGCCCTCCGGCTCCGAGAAGGACGTAAAGCCCTCCCACGAGGCTGACGTCGCGTTCTGCTCGTCCGGGTCCGGCGTCGCAGCGGTGATCTCGTACTCCTCGGGGACGACGACCACGAGTTTCCGGTCGAGTTCGTCGTACAGCGAGAAGGGTTCGGCGAGGACGAGTCGACCGTCCTCGGCGGTCGCGAGGTTCCCCCACGTGAACTGGTAGGCGACCGTCCCGACGTTGCCGTCGACGCTCGTCTCGACCGTGACCTCGCCGACGGTCATATCGCGGTCGGTCTCCTCGTCAGCGACGTTGTTGACGTACTCCGTGTCCTGCTGGACCTGCTCGGCGGCCTCCCGTTGGGCCGTCTCATCGTCGTGGAGCGACTCGAACGCGTCGCGCTCGGCGTCGTTGCTCAGGTCGTACTCCTGTTCGAGCGAGATCTGCGCGTCGCCGTCGGCCTCCAGTTCGACGAGGAACCGGCCATCGACCGGCTCCGGCTCCTGTGCGGCGCCGACGCCGGCAAAAAGGCTGACTGCCAGCGTGGCGATCACCAACGCGACTATCGCGCGAGAGCAGGGACTCATTGCGGGAACACTGGCCATCCCGAAGGAAAAGCGACGCGGTTGGGTGTAGTTACGCGCGCCGATGGGCGAGCGCCGCCGCGACGAGTGCGCTGGCCGCGATGGCGACCCCAAAGCCGGTGCCATCGGCATCGGAGCCACCGGTCGCCGACCCGGAACCGTCGGCGACGACCTCGAAGCCGTCGAGGCTCGTGCCGGCGTTCCACGTCACGCTGCCCTCGCTACTACTGTCCGCCGACGGAGACGCCGAGGTTATCTCGTGGCCGTCCGGCGCCGCGACGGTGAAGGTCCGGTTCGGCTCGAACCCGCTTGCGAAGGGTTCAGTCACGGTGAGCCGGTCGTCTTCGACCGCCGCGAGGTTCTCCCACGTCACCGATAGCGTGACGATGCCGACGCCGTCGGCCGACGCCACGTCGACGCTCGCGTCGGTCACCGTCATCGACCGGCCGGTCTCGGTGCTCGCCCGGTCGGCCACGCTCTGCATGCGGTTGCCGAACCGTTCGGCGAGTTCCTCTCGGGCCGTCTCGTTCGATTCTAGTTCACCGAAGGCGGCCTGTTCGCTGTCCGTCTCGAGGTCGTATGTGTAGGTGACGGCTACGTCTGCGTCGCCCTCGGCGTCCAACTCGACGAGGAACTGCTCGTCGTCGTGTTCGGCCGCTGCGGCCGGCGGCGCGGTCGCTGACGACACCAGCGCAACACAGAGCAACACCCCGACGAACCGTCGTTTCCAGCTATTCGAGATCATGTGTTGAAACCAAACCAGAGATACTGTGTCGAAATCAGGCGCTCGACGGCGTCAGGCGTCCGCTCCGTTGGCCTCACCGTCGTCGGTCTCCGTCTCATCGACGTCGTCGTCTTCGTCGTCATCGGTCTCCACTTCTTCGGTCTCCGCTTCTTCGGTTTCAGTTTCCTCGCTCTCTGTATCCTCGTCTTCGGTCTCTTCAGTCTCCTCGTCGCGTTCGTCGTCACCCGCGTCTTCGGTCTCAGTTTCCTCGCTCTCTGTATCCTCGTCTTCGGCTTCCTCGTCGCGCTCCTCGACCTCCTCGTTGGCTTCTTCGCGAGCGTCTTCGGCCGCGTCGATGGCGTCCTCGGCGTGGTCGCCCGCCTCCTCGGCCAACTCGAAGGCACGGTCCTCGTCGCCCTCGTCGAGGGCGGCCTGCGCGTCGTTCAGCGCCGCGCGGGCGTTTTCGAGTTCGGTCTGGGCTTCGTCGAGCGATTCGGTCGCGTCCTCACTGGCGTTGTCACCGACCGCGTCCTCGGCGGCCGAGACGCGGTTCTCGGCGAAGGCGACGTGGTCCTCGGAGAAGGTCACTGCTTCGCTCGCGTTCTCCGGTTCGCCACGTTCGTGTTCGATCTCGACCTCGCGTTCGCCGTCTTCCTGCTCGACTTCGACCTCGACGGTGCCGCCCCGTCGTTCGATCTCGACCTCGACTTCGACCTCGCCGCGCTCGTTGCCCGCGATGCTCTGGGCGACGGCGACGATTTCGGCGTCACTCAGGTTGTCGGCGTTCTGCTGGAGCGTCCGGATGGCCGTCTCGTTGACGCCGCGTTCCTCGAGGGCGCCCTCGGGGAGACCGGCGGCGGTCTCGTTGGTCGTGTTCAGCTGTTGGCGGACGCTCTCGATTTCCGCGTTGAGCTTCGCGAGCTCGGCGCGGTACTCGCCCTCGCTGATCTCGCCTTCCTGGCGCTCCTCGCGAAGCTCCTCCCGTTCCTCACGGAGGTCCTCGAGGCGCTCTTCGAGGTCCTCGACGCGGTCGGCCACGCGGTCGGCGCGTTCGTCGTCGTCGGACGCCGACTCCAGTTCGATCTCGTAGGCGCGGTTCTCTATCTCACCCTCGAACTCGGCTTCCTGGACGCCGACGACACCCGAGAGCTGTTCGCCGGGCGTGACCGTCTGGTCGTCATCGGTTTCGTCCTGTGCGACGACGCCAGCGGCCGGGACCGCGAGCATCCCGATAACCAGCATCGCCGAAACCAGTAGGCTTGCATGCTTCATTGTACCCCATTCTACCCCCGAGAATCCTATATAAACACCCAGTCGTTCCGGCGAATCAACCTCGGTCAACGCCGATTAAGCCGAATTAAAACCACAATACAGGAGCCGCATCTGTGAATCAGGTACTCGATGACGGCCTGAACGGTAGGTGGATTTATAAGTGATGTTCGGAGGACTACTCGCGTCGCCGCAACGCCAGCAGGAGGGCCGCGACCGGCAGCGCGGCCAGCGTGAGCGCCCGCGCAAAGGTGCCGACACCCTCCAGTCCACGGTCGGGGGCGGCCGTCGTCGCGTCCGGGCCGTCGGCGGAGTCTCCGGCCGCCGTCTCGGTGCCGCCGTCGTGTTCGTTGAACCCGGCGTAGAACTCCGAGAAGTCGGTGGTATCCTCGCTCCACACCGCGCTGTTCAGTCGAGCGAGGCCCGGGCTCGGGTGAACGACGCCGCGCTGATAGCCCTCCGGACCGTGGATCGTCACGTCGCGGTCGGGTTCGTAGCCGCTGGCGAACGGTTCGGTCACGACGACCATCGTCTCGTTGTGATAGGCGAGGTTCTCCCAGGTGGCAGTCACCGTCACGTAGCCGTAACCGTCGCGTTCGTAGGTTTCGACCGCCGAGTCGCGGACGCGCATGTCGAGCGCCGACCCGTTCCGGCCGGTCGCCGCTGCCGCCTGGAAATCCGACATCACTGCCTCGCGGTGGTCGGCCCGTGCCGTCTCGTTGTCTGCGAACGCGGCGTAGGCCGACTGCTCCTCGGCGACGCTCAGATTGTACGTCGTCACGTGGACGACCTCGGCGTCCCCGTCAGCAGCCAGTTCGAACCCGAGGGTGTCGTCGGTCGATTCGTCGTGGACGCCACCGACGAGACCGGCCGTCGCCGCCAGACAGCAGGTCATCAGAAAAACGACCGCGAGCGTTCGCCGCATGGGCGTTCGTGTGCCGTGGCCTCCCAAAGCGGTTTCGCCTTCTATACATGGGCCACAGTGTTTTTGCGCTCGCCGGTCCCACCGGTCGGTATGCTCCCTAACCGCGGCGGCATGGACGTCGAGGACCTGCTGAAGATCGTCCTCGTGTTGGTCATCGTCTGGATCATCGTCCAGATATTGCTCGACGTACTCGAGTTCGCCTTCAGCGGGGTCGGGTCGCTGCTCGGTCTCGTCATCGTCGTCCTCATCGTGGCCTACTTCCTCGATTACATCTAACCCCGTGTACAGCCTCAACGCGCCCGTCCCCGCCGAAATCTCGCGTCTCGCCCGCGGGCTGGCATCGAACTGCTTCGACGCCACGCCCCGGGACCGCCACACGCTCGTCGTCAAACGCCTCGGCGACGGCGAGCCTCGCAGTCTCGCCAGCGAGATCCGTTCTCGCATCGTCGGCACGGAGCCGTTCTCGGCCCGTATCACCGGCGTCGAGACCTTCGAGAACCCGGCGACAGGGCGCGCCCCGGTCGCTTACCTCCGGGTCGAATCGCCCGGCATCGAGCGCCTCCATCGCCGCCTCTGTGAGCGATTCGAACCCGCAGAGGGCATCGAGGGCGACGAGTACGTGCCACACGTCACGATCGCCCGTGGCGGCGACGCCGGCCGATTGGCCGGCACGGACCTCGACCGCGAGTGGACCGTCGACTCGCTGGTCGTCTGGTCGTCGGAGTACCGCGAACCCGCCGAACGCATCGCCCTTCCCGTTCAGAGAGCGTAAAACGAGAAGGCGATGCCGAGGAGGATGAAGAACACCGTCATCCCGATGGGGTTGAGCAGGTACCGGAGCGGCGTATCGGCGACGAGGCATTCGACGGTCGTCTTCGGCGGCCGCGAGGCCCGAACCGGTCCGGAGGCGAGCATCGCGGGACGGACGGGTGCCTCGGCGGCACGGTCGGCCAGCGCCTCGACATCGACGCCGCCCGCCGCCTCGAAGTCCGCGGGGTCGTACCCCGCTTCGAGCAACGCGCCCGCACAGGGCTTACAGAGGACGTAATCCTGCCCGTCCTCCTCGTAGGCGGCCAGTTCCGTCGCCGATTGGGCGACGTGCTGGCAGCGCTGGCAGACGTGCTGGCGGTCCGAGCGCATCGTCGAGACGGGGCGTGGCGCGTCGGGGCGGGGAAACAGCGTCGCCTCGGACCGCCGGTCGCCGTAGGCCGGGTCGTCCGGATGGAGCGTCGCGTGACACGGGCCACAGAGCGTGACGAACTCCTCTAGGGTCTCCAGCGAGGGCGTCGTGTGCGGCGAGGCATGGTGGGCCTCCAGGCGACGGGCGCCGTCAGCGGCGTCCGTCGGTTCCTGCCGGTAGCCGCACCGCTGGCAGGTGTGCTCGTCGCGGTCGAGCACCTCGCCGCGGATGATCTCCCAGCGCGGCCCCTCGCCGTCGGCCGTCCGTCGGTTCTCCGGGCGTGGGTCGAAGTTCGTCGTCATGGCTGTGGCGGTCCCCCATCCCAGGCGTTCATATCGCTGTAGAAGTTCAACATGGCGAATTTGAGTTTCTCCGGGTCGATGTCGATGTGTTCGCTGCGCTCCTCGGGCGGGAAGGACGGATAGACGCTGTACTCGCCCAGTTCCACGCGCTGTGAGTGGGTGTAGCGTTCGTCGACCAGCACGCGCGCGCCGAAGTCCTCCGGCGACCGGATGACACGGCCGAGCGCCTGTCGGGTCTTCCGGACCGTCGGAATCTCGACCGCGTAGCGCCAGCCCGCGTCCTCGTCGGAGCCCTCGTCGCCGAAGGCGCCCTCGTAGGCGCGCTGGACGGCCTCACGGCGGTCGTCGAGATGCGGGTAGGGAACGCCGACCACGACGACGCTTCGAGCGTCGTCGTCATCGAAACTGACCCCCTCCGCGAGAGTGCCCCACAGCGACGTGAAAAGCACCGCGTCGGCCTCGGCGGTGAACTCCCGTCGCATCTCCTCGGCCCGGGTCGCGGGTTCGTCCAGATACGGCGTCGCATCGCCCGAAAAGCGATGGTAGTACCGTTCGGCCTCGGCGTAACTCGGGAAGAAGACGAGCGTGTTGCCCGGCGTGAACTCGACGGTATCCTCGATGACGCTGCCGACCGTCTCCTGGACCGTGGGGTCGTCACGCTTGCTGGCGAACAGCGCCGGCGTCTCGACGGCGTAGGTTCGCCGCTTTTCCTCCGGGAACTGCTCGCCGTAGGCCATCGTCACCGGATCATCGAGGCCCAGCACGTCCTCTGTGACCTCGAACGGGCGCAGGGTCGCACTCATCAGGATGGTCGAATGCAGTTCCTCGAAGAGCGGCCGCGTCACCTGCTGTGGCAGGCAGGTGTACAGTTCCGCCCGCCCGACGACGCCCGTCTCGGTGCGCCGAACGCCCAGGACGGGATACTGGCCGGGTTCGACCGACGACTCCATCCACTCCTCGATGAAGGAGGCCGCCGACAGCGTCGGACACTCCTTTCGCGTCGTCGCCTCGCCGTCCTTGTAGGCCTGCTCGTACCGTCGGTCCAGTTCTTCGCCGAGCGCCAGCGCCTGGTCGAGGTCCGTCGAGAAGCCCTGCCCAGTATAGTTCTGGAGGAAGGCCACCGAGAGGTCGTCACGGCCGTCCTCGTTGTCGATCGGGACATCCTCCCAGTCCTCGTCGACCGTCTCCCGTTCGCCGAAGCCGAAGGAGTCCTCGTAGGTCTCCACGAGGGCGTCCCGGAACGTCTCGATGACGTTCGCCGCCGGGTCAGCGCGGGCGTCGTCGGACTCGTCGAGTTCGTCCAGCGCCCCCTCCAGCGTCTGTTCGGCTAGCTTCCGGGAGGCGTGGTCCCGGGCCGCATCCGCGACGTTGTGTGCCTCGTCGAAGACCACGATGATGTCCTCGGGGTCACGGCCGAGCCACCGGAAGAACTGCTCGCGGATCATCGGGTCCAGCAGGTGATGGTAGTTGCAGATGACGAGGTCGACGCCCTCGATGCCGTCCTTCAGGAGTTCGTACCCGCAGAAATCCATCGCGTGGGCGCGTTCGTAGATCTCGTCGGGCGTCCGAACGTCCTCGTAGAGCCACTGGTAGAACTCGTCGGTCTCGCCGGTGAGGTTGTTGTAATACCGGTCGCAGATGTTCCGCTCCTCCTGAAGCGCCTCGATGCTCGCTTCGACGTCGTCGATCTCGTCCATGACCGACCCGCGGGCCTGGGCGGCCTCGCCGTCGCCCTCTTTGCTCGCATCCAGCAGTTCGCCCTCACGGTCCTCGAGTTCCGCCAGATCCTGCTCCTTGTCGACCAGATCACGGGTCGTATCCCGGAGGGCCTGACATTCCTCGTAGCCGACGTCGATGTGGCACATCGAGGACTTTCCGCGGAAGACGACCGACCGGATCGGTTTCTGGTCGTTGATTGCGCGGGCCTCCTCGATGAACTGCCGGGTCTGCTGGTGGACGTTCGTCGTGATCACGACCGTCTTGCCGGCGGCCCGACCGTACTCCAGGGCGGGCACCAGCGAGGCCAGCGTCTTGCCCGTCCCGCAGGCACCCTCGAAGAGCACGTCCCGCTCCTCGACCAGCGCCTCGCGGATGTTGCCCATCGCATCCTCCTGATGGTCGTACGGCTCATCGTACGGGAAGAATCGCGCGTGGCCGGACGACTCTGACACAGGAGTCACTCAGTCTTTTTCAAATAAAAGGGTTCGCCGCGCGGAGTGAAAGTTATACGGCGGACGCCGCGCTCGAGGCGCTCGTTCGACGTTATAAAAAGCGGGCTGGAATCAGGCTAACGCGTTCAGCATCAGCACGAACACGCCCAGCAGGACGCCGAAGGCGATGACCGTTCGGGGGTCCATCGTGGGCGTGTTGCCGCTCTCTTCGTCGAAGTACCGGACGAGTCCGGCACTGGACATCAGCCCGCCGGAGTTTTCTCCGCTGCTCATACGCGACAGTTCGCAGGCGTGGGGGTAAGCCTTTCGGCAGCGCGCCGTCGCTGCTGTGGGTCGGAACCACCGGTTGGAAAACCCTTAAGCGAGCGGCTAAACAACGTCCGATAGTCATGCCCGTTACCCTCAAGGACTTCTATGCGGACTGGTGCGGCCCGTGCAAGACGCAGGACCCCATCCTCGACGAACTCGAAGAGGAGTTCCCCGACGTGGATTTCGAGAAGGTAAACGTCGACGAGGAACAGGACGTCGCAAACGAGTATCAGGTCCGCTCGCTGCCGACGCTCATCATCGAGAACGACGACGGCATCGTCGAGCGCTTCGTCGGCGTCACTCAGCGTGACGACCTCGAAAGCGCGCTGAGTCAGGCCGGGGCCTAAGACCACGAACTTTTTGCACGGTCGCCTCGCTTCGCTCGGCGACCGGCAAAAACTTCGATGAAAAAGACACTTCGACCCTCCCTCAGGAAGACTCGCTAGCGCTCGTCTTCCAACGCTCCCGCTCACTCCGTTCGCG
>NZ_JAZKTR010000107.1:0-8816 GCF_036625485.1 Natronomonas sp.
GGCGGCCTGCGGCCGCCTCTAGTCCGTGCGCGCTACGGCGACTCGCTTCGCTCGTCGCCGCGAACCGCCTCGGGGGCGCTTTTCAAGCGCCCCGCTCGGCGGATGCTCAACTGATTGCTTGTTTCCCAGAGCTACGTCCTGTTGTTGGCCTTATCTCTCCCCGAAACCATGTCGCGACGTCCCACCACGCCACGTTTTTAGTCACCCATCGAAAATTGAGTGGCAATGACGCTCGTATCGACGTTTCTGGCTGGCATCGTCTTCGGGTTGGCGCTGGCGGCGCCGCCGGGGCCGATGAACGCCATCATCGCCGAGGAGTCGGTGCTGCGGGGCTGGGACGCGGGATTCAAAGCCGGACTGGGAGCGATGACCGCCGACCTCGCTTTCCTCGTGCTGGCGCTTGTCGGCGTCGTCGCGGCCATCGAACGCCTGCCGATACTGCACGGCCTCATGGTCGGGATTGGGGGAATATTGATGCTGTATTTCGCCTACGGCGCGGTGCGTGGGGCCCACCAGACCTTCCGGGCTGACGACCTCGACGACGAAAGCAAGGGCTTCCGCAAGGCGTTCGTGCTGGCGCTGACCAACCCCTACCAGATCCTCTTCTGGCTCACCGTCGGCGTCGGCCTGCTCGCGCCCGGCGAAGTCGACGTGCTGTCCTACGCGAGCGAGGCGCTGGCGGGACTTATCGTCGTCCAGACCGGGCACCCGACGCTGTTGGTCGGGCTGTTCGGCGGCATCGTCGTCTGGATAACGGGCTTTCCGGCGGCGCTGGTGTCGGCGCGCAAGCGCGTCGACGCGCTCGCGCCGGTGGTCGCCTACGGGAGCGCGCTGGTGCTGGCGGGCTTCGGCGTCTTCTTCCTCGTGGACGCGGCGGGCACGCTCACCTCGCTGTGAGCGCGCCTAGATGTCGGGGTCGATGTCCGGTTCGGCGTCGGCCTCGGGGTCGACGTCCGCGATCTCGCCTTCGAGCCACTCCTTGAACCACCGGACGCGCTTGATGCGCTGGTGGGCCATGCTCTCGGCGGTGTCCGACCGGATGCGCTCGATGGCGTCCTCGCCGCGTTCGAGTACGCGACCGACCATCTCGTTTGCGTCCATGTGGGTTCGGGCCTCGTAGCCCATCCGCAGCAGCATGAGGGTGGTGCCGTTGGCACCGACCTTGTCGAGGAGGTCGGCCTCCATGAGACACTGGGTCTCCAGCGGCATCTCCTCGATGTCGCCCTCGTAGGAGTGGTCCTCGACGGCGCTGCAGACCTGCTCGACGAACGATTCGGGGTAGTCCGTCCGCGTGTAGAGGTACTCGCGGGCGACGCGTGCGCCGGCCTCCGCGTGGACGTCCTGTTCGGCTTCGAGCTTCGCGATATCGTGGAAGAGGGCCGCAACCCGCGTCACGTCGACGTTGGCGCCTTCCTGCTCGGCGATCTCCGTCGCCAGTTCGGCCACGTTGAGGATGTGGTTGTAGCGGTACTCCGCGGAGTGCCACGGATACCACCGCATCCGGCCGCCCTCGTCTTCGCTTTCGACGCTGGCGGCCAGATAATCGTGGACGAACTGCTTCATCTCCTCGAACTCGTCGTCGGAGACGGGTGCTTCCCTTATTTCGACACCCATATATCCACCCCCACGGTGAAAGAGTCGTATGCGTCGGTCATCTTAGTTCAAGAAAGGTCGGTTCGACTTTTTAGCGTTGCGGTGGGCGCATAAACCGATTTCGCACCATTTCGGGTCTATATATTTATAAGTAACCGTGGTACACAACAGCGTGGGTTTAAATACTCACCGACGACCTTATAGCCGCGAATCACCTCCTCGGTGATGTATGATGCTGCCGACACATGCGCTCGTAGGGTTGGCGCTGGCCGCCCCGCTGGCGCTGTACGCGCCCGAACTCGCCCCAGCGGCGCTTCTGGGCGCGCTGGTAGGGGGTATCCTCCCCGACCTGGACATGTACGCCGGCCATCGGAAGTCGCTTCACTACCCGACGTTCTACCCGCTGGCCGCCGTGCCGGCTATCGCAGCCGCGTTCGTCTGGACGACGCCGGTCTCCCTCGCCGTCGCCTTCGGCCTGCTGGCGGCCGCGGCCCACTGTCGGATGGATATCTACGGTGGGGGCCTCGAACTCCGCCCGTGGGAAGGCACCTCCGAGAAGGCCGTCTACGACCACGCCAGCGGTAGGTGGCTCTCCCCGCGCCGCTTCATCGCCTACGACGGCTCCCGCGGTGACCTCGCACTCTCCCTGGTCGTCGGGCTCCCGTTGCTCGCCGTCCTCGAGGGCGCGTTCGTCCCCGTCGTCGGCGTCGCGCTCACCATCGCGACGAGCTACGTCCTCCTGCGGAAACACCTCGCGAACCTCGCGCCCACCGTCTTCAGTCAGGTGCCCGAACCGCTGGCTGAGTACGTCCCCGAGCGCTACCTGCACGAGTAGGACCACGGTCACGAGGTGTTCGCGTTATAGTCGCGCCGTTGGTCGTTCGTTCATATTTTTCGGCCAGCGTTCGGTTTTATGACGCCCCGGTGTGTAAGCCACCATCATGAAAGTCCGTGAAGCGACGGAAGACGACGGCCCGACGATTCGGTCGATCGCACTTCGTTCGATGGAAGCGTCCTATTCGCTGAGTCCCTCTACTATCGAAGGCGCCATCCAACAGTGGTACGGCGTCGATAGCTTCTCGGAGAATCTCGAAGACGATGACGTCGTCATGCTCATCGCCGAGAGGGACGGCGAGCCAGTCGCCTTCTCGGAGAGCGTTCTCGTCGACAGCCGTGGCGACATCCACTGGCTGCACGTCGCCGCCATGTACCGCGGCGAGGGGATCGGCCACCAGCTCTACGAGGAGACCCGCGAACGCCTCGAGGACGCCGGCGCCGAGACCATCCGCGGGCTCGTGTTGGCGATGAACTCCGAGGGCAATCGGTTCTGGGAGGACCGCGGCCTCACCAAGGTTGGAGAGGGAACCGTCGAGATCGACGGCACTGCCTACGTCGAGAACATCTACGTCGACGAGGATTCCATCGAGATCCAGCCTATCGTCGTCGACGACCAGGAGCTCTACATCGACCGAAACGACAGCGAACGCGGTTCCAAGGGTGCATTCTACACCGTCTACACCGACGAGGAACGCGAGGACAAGTACGGCTACTACTGTGGCGCCTGTGAGAGTCTCGTCACTTCGATGGGCTCGATGGGCGGACTGCAGTGTGAGAACTGCGGCAACACCCTGAAACCGACGCGATGGGACGCCGCGTGGTAGCGTCACGATAGGGGGCCGTCGACAGATCGGGGAGCCCGTGACGGACCCCGACGGCCGCTCCGGCGGTCGCGGTCACATCGAGTCGTCCAGTGTTTTCAGTCGGCTGTCGTCGCGTATCAGTCCCAATCCGGCTGATACTCGCCTTCTAGCGGCGGCTCCTCGCTCACCCACTCCGCGCGGGCCGCGTTGCTCGTGATGGTCCGGGCCGGTTCGCCGTCCTTCTGATAGGTAACTGTCACGTCCGACAGCGAGCAATGGGCGTTGTAGCGAAGCGAATCGTCGGGGACCATGTAGGAGACCTTCTGCCAGTGGTCCTCGGGCGATTCGACGGTCACCTGTAGTTCGATGCCCTCGCCCTCGCCGCGGAAGCGCCAATGACCCACCTCGTCGTGGTCTATCTCGTTCGCCCACGGGCTCACCGGGATGACGTGTTTGAGCCGATTCAGGGGGTATATCTCGCCGTCGACACGGAAACACAGCGATAGCTTGTCGTCCAGCCGCAGGGCTTCGAGGACGGCCGACTCCTCGTCGGCGAAGTCGTTGCACTGAACCCACGTCCAGTCCTCCGGCGGACTCCTCGAGGAGACGGTGTGGCCCTGATGGCCCGGCGCCCCGTCGAGTCCGATGGTCCGGTCGCCGACCGTGATCTTGCCGTCCATGAACACCGATTCATTTCGACTCCAGTGTTTGCCCGTCCCGATGGTCTTCGAGAGGATCTCGGTCAGCGTCTCGCTTCGAAGCGGCGTGAACGCGTAGGTGTCGGGGTCGTATTCGAGGTCCCACGCGATGTCGCCGACCTCGCCGGTCGCCGACGACGAGGTGAGGACGCTGTCGCCGATGGTCAACTCGAAGGGGTCGCTGTCGGGCCAGACGTCCTCGAAGGCGAACGACTCGGAGACGAACGCCGATTCCGCGGGGTTCTCGCGGTCGGTCAGCGCCGCCCACACCCGGCCCTCCTGCCGGCCGCTCTCGGTCGACAGTAGTGTGTATCGGTACCAGAAGGCGACCGACGCGTCCTGTGGGCTCACAAGCGAGTACCAGACCTCGCGGCCCGGTTCGCCCGGTGCCAGCGGCCAGTCTCCGTCCGGATCGTTCGGGTCGGGGTGCATGGGCGTCTCTACCGAGAAATGAATTTGCCGTCGATTTATAGTTTGGTGGTGCGCCGTATTAATGTACGAATATATATAATAGCCCTGGGCAGATTCGAACTGCCGTCAGAGGCTCCAAAGGCCTCTATGATTGGCCGCTACACCACAGGGCTCCACTCGATTGTACTTGTCCGCCGTACAATAGGCTTACTTTTCAAGTCCACTCACCTCCGCTTGATGCTCGACTGTGCTATGGCAACTCGGACAAAGACATACTACGTTGAGTAGCCGATGGGCTTCCTGTGGATCGTCGAAGGCACGAACCGGAATAAGGTGATTGACGTCCGGTTCCTTTCCTATCTCTTCTCTCGTTTTCCCGCAACGTCGACATGCATGATCGTCCCGTTCCAACGCTTCCATTTTAATCGACTGCCAGCGGCCGACGTATTCCGAGCCCCGCCTTCCCACGCGGGATGTGATTCGCCTCGCCAGTTTTCTGACATCCACCGCGAGAGGCATTCGCGACTACAGAATCGTTTTAGGCCGCGAGCAACGTCGGATTTCAAGACCTCCCGAACTTCATCACAGTAGTCACAGGCCCGCTCGATTCGCTCGGCTCGACGCCAGAAACGGGTTCCCTGAAACGTACCCTCTGTTTTGACACAGTCCGAACAGAAGTGACCCTCCTTATCGGATGGATAATACTCGAATTTGTCACCACACGCTTTGCAGGCCGTGGTTTTCTTCGCGTCTTTCCAGTTTCCGTTATTCTTGCCCGCGTTCGGATCGCAATCGTCGCAGTATTCCAACCGAGCTTTCTCGTCGTAGAACTCTACTCCACACCCCCTTGCATTCCCGATTCGGGAGTGGTTCGCCGTGAACCTTGGTGTGGTGTTGTCGCTTGCCTTGTTCGGTAGCTAACGTCTTCTTACAGGTTGGGCAAGGATGGGCCATAGACTGGCTAACCATCTAACAGCGATTAAACCAAACCCAAACGAAGTGAAAGTAAAACTAATCCGCCGCTTCGGATTCGAGTTCGACGTCGAGCAACTCGCAGGCGTCCATCTCGGCGTCGAAGCAGTCCGGGCAGCAATCCTGTCGGTCGATGATGGTATCGAGGCGTTCGGCGACGGTTTCGTCGATGACGCTTTCGAGTTGTTTGGCTTCGGTCCGGAAATCCTCGACTTCGAGGACTTCCCAGAGGAAGCGCTCGATGATACAGTAGGTCTGGAGGGCATCGCGGGCCTGCATGATGCCGTCGTCGGTCAGGGAGACGCCTTTGTACTTTTCGTGGTCCGCGAGGTCGCGCGCTTCGAGTTTGCCGATCATCTCGTTGGCGCTTGCGGGGCTCACTTCGAGGAGGTCGGCGATATCCCCGGTCGATGCTGGACCGTCGTCCTGCTCCTGGATGAGGTAGATGGCTTTCAGATACTGGTCCTGCGTGTTCATGCTCGCTCCTCCATGAGTTCGGTCACGTCCTCGACGCCCTCCTTTTCCTCCTCGCGGATGTCGCGGAGGACGGAGAGCAGTTCGTCGCGGTCGATGCTGAAGTCGACGTCCGACCCCTCGATGGCGTCGATGAGGTCGTCGTAGAACTTGTAGGCGGTCTCCTCGTTGCAGAGCTGGTCGTAGAGGACGCCGTCGAAGTCCGTATCGGATTCGTAGCGGGCGGCAACGAGCGTCTCGATCTCCTCGTAGGCAACGGGTTCGGCATCGAGTTCGTCGACGAGGGCTTCGAGTCGTTTGCGGTGTTCCTCGGATTCCTCGGCGGCGTGTCTCAGCAGTTCGCTGATGTCCTCGCCGAGTTCGTCCTCGTCCAGCGTCTCGTAGTGTTTGTGGGCGCGGGCTTCGACCACCTCCTCGAGCACCATCCCGATCTGAAGGAGTCGTGCGAGTTGGTGATCCGACGCGACCGGGTACGTGAGACTCATCGTCCCACCTCGCGGTCGACACGTCGTGCGTCGGGCATACTCACGATTCGGCACCGTGGCGACTTAAGGGGTTCCCCTTGGCCCGTCGTTTTTGCACGCTCCGGACGAAGGGCCGGTATGTCAGCCGACGAACCGGCAGATCGGATGCGAGAGCGGTCACCTCGGAGTACCGCAGTGTTGTATCTCCTGCTGGGTGCGGACCGGAAACTGATAACTGCCGGCATCGTCGGAGTCGTCTTCGTCGGTCTCGTCGGCGCGTCGCTCGTCGTCCCGAGTGCCGAACCTGCGCTTCGGTCGACCGACTCGGTCGATACCGCCTTTCAGGCGCTCATCGGCGCGACGGTCACCGGCGTCACGCTCGTGCTTACGCTGAATCAATTGGTGCTGTCGCAGGAACTCGGTGCCGTCGGCGACCAGCGCGACCGGATGGATGACGCGATGACGTTCCGCGACGACGTTCGCGACCTCCTTGATGAGGCTCCATCCGTCGAACCCTCCGAGTTCCTGCAGGAGATGGTCGAGGAGATCGGGACCCGGGCCGAGGCAGTCCGCGATTCGGGCCCCCTCGAGGAGGACCTCGACTCGATGCTCGAAGAGACGGTTCGAAACGCCGAAGCCGTCTCCGAACGCCTCGAAGGGGCTGAATTCGGCAATTTCGAGGTCGTCCGTGCGGCCCTCGATTTCAACTATTCGTGGAAACTCCACGTTGCGCGACGATTCCTCGACGATGAGGAACTCCCCGATGGAACCCGCGAACCGCTGGCGGCGTTCGCGGACGCGCTGGAACTGTTCGCTCCCACTCGTGAACACTTCAAGACGCTCTACTTCCAGTCGGAACTCATCGACCTCTCGCGGACCGTCCTCTATGCCGCCGTCCCCTCGCTCTTGGTCGCCCTCGGCGTCGTGTTCTATGTCGACGTTGGCGTCTTCACCGACTCCATCCTCGCTGTCAATACCGGCGTGCTACTCGTCAGTGGGGCCGCGGCCGTCGTCATCTCACCGTTCGCCGTGCTCTTGGCGTACGTCCTCCGTATCGCGACGGTAACCGAACGAACCCTCTCTATCGGTCCCTTCATCCTTCGCGAAACCCACGGAGAGACCGACCGCTAAGCGGTGATGGACCGCACAAATCAAAGAAAAGCGACGCGCGTTATTCGCGGGCCTGAACCCACCGCGAGAGCGAAGCTCTCGCGAGCCATGCAAGCACTCGATTACTCTCGTGCTTGCAGACGGTCGTGAATCCGACCCTTCAGGTCCTCGCGGAGTTCCTCGACTTCGATCTCCTCGAAGACGGGGACGTAGAACCCTTCCACCAGCATGTTCCGCGCGGTGCGTTCGGGGAGGGCCCGAGAGGTCATGTAGAACATGTCCTCCTCGGAGACCTGCCCGACCGTCGCGGAGTGGGAGGCTTCGGTGTCGTGGTTGTTGATGATGAGCTTCGGGGAGGCGTCGGCCTCGCTTTCGTCGGAGAGCATCAGCGTGTTCTCACGCTGGTAGGAGTTGGTGTCCCACGCCTCGCGGCCGACGTCCTGGACGCCCTCGTAGACCGAGCGGGCCCGGTCGTCGATGACGCCGCGGGTAACGAGGTCGGCCGTCGTGTGCTCGGCGTTGTGCCAGACACGAGCGTCGACGTCGAAGTGCTGGTCGTTGTGGCCGTAGAAGGCCCCGACGATCTTCGTCTCCGAGGAGTCACCGTTGAGGTGGCTCTCGACGGAGGATTTGGTCAGCTTCGAGCCGACGTTGCACTCGATCCAGCTTGCGGTCGCGTAGGTCCCGACGTCGGCCTCACGCAGCGAGTACGTGTAGGTCGTCTCGTCGAGGTCCTGCAGGTTACCGTACTGGACGTAGGAGTTCTCCGAGGCGACGAGTTCCGTGATGCCGCTGTAGTAGCGGTCGCCGTCGACGTCCTCGGCGGTTTCCTGCCGCTCCAGAATCGTCACGGAGGAGGATTCCTCGGCGACGACGAGCGTGTAGTTGAACAGCGACCGGGAGGTCATCGTCGTCCGAATGGTGACGTCTTCCGCGTCGACGCCCTCGGGGACGTGGATGACGGTGCCGGTCGTGAACAGCGCCGTCGAAAGCGCCGTCAGGTAGTTCTTCTCGGGGTCGACGACGCTGCCGAAGTACTCCTCCAGCAGGTCGCCGTGCTCCTCGATGGCCTCCGCAAAGGGGAGGACGTCGATCTCGTCGGGCCCGATCTGGTCTTTCTCCTCGGTCGCATCGAGGGGGTCGACGAGGGCCTCGTAGTCGAGGTCCTCGAGGTTCGTCCACTTGCGGCCGGGCGTCTGGATGACGTCCGGGAAGGCCAGTTCGTCGAGCGCCTCGAGGGCGTCGAGTCGCGTCTCCAGCAGCCACTCGGGCTCGCCGAGTTCGTCGCTGATCTGGCGAACGGTGGCTTCGTCGATGGATGCGTGTACCTGCGTGCTCATATTAGCCGAGCGAACCCTCCATTTCGAGTTCGATGAGGCGGTTGAGTTCGACCGCGTACTCGATGGGCAGTTCCTCGGTGATCGGCTCGATGAAGCCGGCGACGATCATCTGCT
>NZ_JAZKTR010000108.1:0-8639 GCF_036625485.1 Natronomonas sp.
ATACCTCCGTATGGTGGTTTCATTCGAACGGTCGGGCGTGGTGTCGGGCTTTCGGACCTGTCTGCCCGTCGCGGTTGGCGTCGGCGGCTACGGCATCGCCTTCGGCGTGTTGGCCCGGCAGGCCGGCCTCTCGGTCGCCGAAGCGACGCTGATGAGCGCGACGGTGCTGGCGGGGGCGTCCCAACTCATCGCCGTCGAACTGTGGGACGCACCGTTGCCCGTCGTCGCTATCGTCGTGACGACGCTCGTGGTCAACCTCCGGTACGTGCTGATGGGCGCGTCGCTTCGGCCGTGGTTCGAGGACCTCTCACCGGTCCAATCGTACGGGAGCCTCTTTTTCGTCACCGACGAAAGCTGGGCGCTTTCCATCGCGGACCTCCGGTCCGGTGGGAGCCGTGGTGCGTTCCTGCTGGGTGCCGGCCTCGCCATCTGGGTACTGTGGGTCGCGACGACGGCGCTCGGGGCCGCGGCTGGCGGCGCGGTCGGTGACCCGAAGCGGTACGGTCTGGATTTCGTCCTGACGGCAATCTTCGTAGTCATCGCCGTCGGGCTCTGGCGCGGCCGCGAGGACCTCGCGCCGTGGCTGGTCGCCGCGGGTATCGCCATCGTCGGCGCGGAGGTGCTGCCGGGGCGGTGGTACATCCTTCTCGGCGGCCTCGCGGGCAGTCTCGTGGCGGTGGTCCGC
Source organism: Natronomonas sp. (assembly GCF_036625485.1). GTDB lineage: Archaea > Halobacteriota > Halobacteria > Halobacteriales > Haloarculaceae > Natronomonas. The sequence goes on from NZ_JAZKTR010000108.1 coordinate 686, forward strand.
CGTGATTGAACTGGATCCGCTCGTCGTCGCGGTCATCGCGGCCATGACGGTCGTCACGTACGCGACGAAGGTCGGCGGCCTGTGGCTGCTCGGCCGAATCGAGTTGAGCGACCGCGCCGAGGTCGGGTTAGAAGCGCTGCCGGGAGCCATCATCGTCGCCATCGTGGCACCGGAACTGGCCAACGGGGGCCCACCGGAGTGGGCCGCGGCGGCGCTGGCGGCGGCTGTTGCATGGAAGACGAACAACCTCCTCGTCTCGCTGGCCGTGGCGATGGTCGCGGTGCTGGCCTTCCGTGCGGTGTAGGTCAGGGCCAGTCGTCGCGCTCGCGCGAGGCGGGCGCCCCCGCGTCATCCCCGTCGCCTTGGTCTTGGTCTGGTATTTCGACGAGTTCCCATCCAGCTTTGTCGGCCGCTGTCTCGATGTGTTGGTACTCCCAGCCGTCGGGCGCCGTTCGGGCATCGTCCGCGACGAAGACGAACCGGTCGGTATCGAAGTGCTTGCGGAGGTGAACGAGGGTTTCGGCGGCGGGTTCGGTTGCCGGTTCGAAATCGTTGCGGATGTAGTTGTCCCGGGTGAACTTCGTGAGGACGTACGGGGGCCTGTCGGTCACGAGGCCGACGTTCTCGCTCCACGTTCTGGCATCGGATACGGCGCCTTCGGGGTCGGCGAGCCGCCGGGCGGCGGCCAACTCGAAGCCGAGCGTGAGACTCACGTTCGGTTTCGACGGGGCGGCGGTATTGAGCGTTTCCGTCCAGACCAAAGGTTCAGGTATCTGCATCCGTGAGGAACGGGCGTGAACACGGAGGACGGCGACCCAGTCGAATACGACCCCGCATCCGGGGTCTATCGGACGAATTACAACTGGAGTAGCCCCGGGTCGCTGTCGACGGCCGTTCATGACGCGGTCTGCGAGGCGGCCGATTGCGACGGTCTCGACCTCCCGCCGCTGTACGAGCGAATCGACCCGGATGGCCTCGAAAAGCTCTTCGCACCCATCCCCGGCAGCGAGCGCTGTCGGGGCTCGGTCACGTTTCCGCTCGGCGAATACCACATCACGATAGCCGCGGACGGCGAGATCGTCATCTACCCGCCATCCGAGGACTGACGGAGGAATCGACCGTCGACGGACCGGGCCGCGGCGAAATCCGTACTAGCATGAACGTTTATTATCAATGCCGTGTGAGGGTTGGGTACGCGATGCTTCCCACTGTACGTGTACGCGTACGCCTCTGATTTTCCGAGTAGCATCGCTTTTCGAGTATTCCCCTGCCAACCCACCAGAACCATGCAGCCACCCCAACACGACGCACCGCTCGTCCCTGAATCGCCCACGATCAAGACGCCGACGGTCTACGCCGACGGCGGCGACCGCTCCGACGCTCGGCCGTTCGACCGACCGCCACGAACCGACTACGCCGCTCCCGAGACCCGACACCGAGAGGAGATCGAACCCGGCGCTGCCGATCTCCGGTAGACGACCACGGTACTGAGTCAAAAAAACCGACTCCTTCGTTCTACTGACCGCCGTCGGCCATCTTCCGCTCACCACGGGGGAACCACGCGAGTTCGTGGTCCGCATCGAGGCTGGCGAAGACGGGTTCGTCCAGCGACACCTTGTCGGCGTGGTTGTGCATACAGCCGACGACGTCACCGGTGTCGATTTCGACCCGGTACAGGACGGTCGGCCCGAGATACCGTCGGTGGACGACCTCGCCATTGGCTTCGGCGGGTTCGGCGGGTTCGGCGCGCACGTCGTCGGGCCGGACCATGAGGTCGATCTGCGAGCCGATGTACTCCTCGCTGAGGCCGTTGACCCGGTCGAGCGGGACACAGCCGACGCCCGTCTCGACACAGCCCTCCGTGACGCGCCCGGAGACGAAGGATGCGTGGCCGAGGAAGCCGGCGACGAAGCGTGATTTCGGCTGTTGGAAGACGTCCTCCGGGGTGCCGACCTGTTCGAGGCCGCCCTCGCTCATCACGGCCACGCGGTCGGAGATGGACATGGCCTCCTCCTGGTCGTGTGTGACCGAAATAGCGGTCACGCCGGCCTTCTTGAGGATCGAGCGGACCTCCTCGCGCATCTCGACGCGGAGGTCGACATCGAGGTTCGAGAAGGGTTCGTCCAGCAGCAGCAGGCTCGGTTCGGGCGCCAGCGAGCGCGCGAGCGCGACGCGCTGTTGTTGGCCGCCGGAGAGCTCTTCGGGGTGTTTCTCGCCGTGGGTCTTGAGCCCGACCAGTTCCAGCAGTTCGTCGACGCGGGCTTCGCGCTCGTCTTCGTCCCATTCCTGAATGCCGAAGGCGATGTTCTCACGGGCGTTCAGATGGGGGAACAGGGCGAACTCCTGAAAGACGACGCCGACGTCGCGGTCCTCGGGGGCGACGAAATTCGGTCCCGAGACGGCCTCGCCGTCGATGCGGACGATGCCGCCGTCGGGGCGTTCGAGACCGGCGATGAGCCGGAGGGTCGTCGTCTTGCCACAGCCCGACGGCCCCAGAAGCGTCATGAGCTCGCCGTCCCGGACGGAAAGCGAGAGGTCACCGATGACGGTGGTCTCATCGTAGGATTTCTCGATGCCCTCAAGTTCCAGTACGGTTGATTCGGTCTCGGGAACCGAGAGGTCGACGTCGGCACCCTGCAGGTTCGCCGAGCCGCTAGACACGCGGCTCACCTCCGAGCGGCGCTCGGTCCGACGCGATAGCAGTCATTACCTAGCTATTCTTTAGGCAGGCCAAAAATACCTTCCGCTCGCGAAGTAGTCGTGGTAGCATGACTCATGGGGTCGATCACCCACAGGTGCCGCCGGTCCCCGAACGCTTAGGGTGGCCCGCGAAGAGTTCAACCCATGCCAGACGTAGCAGTTATCGGTGCGTCGATGACGGAGTTCGGCCAACGGGATAGCTGGATCCGGGAACTGCTCGCCGAGGCCGGCGAGGCGTGTCTCGACGATGCCGGGGTGACGCCGGACGAGGTCGACCACCTCTATGTCTCGAACATGGCCAGCGGGGAGTTCGAGGGCCAGACCGGCGTCCCGAACGCCCTCGCACACGACCTCGCGGCGATGCCGGCCTACACCCAGCGGGTCGACCAGACCTCGTCGTCGGGCGGTGCCGGCATCTACGCCGCGTGGCAATCCATCGCCAGCGGCGCCAGCGATATGACGTTGCTCGTCGGCGGCGAGAAGATGACCCACAAGACGACGGGCGAATCCACCGACGTCATCGCCTCGCTGACCCACCCGGTCGAGTACAAACACGGCGTCACGCTGCCCTCGTTTGCTGGCCTCGCCGCCCGGAAGTACCTCGACGAATACGACGCCCCCCGGGAGAGTCTCGCGAAGGTGGCGGTCAAGAACCACGCCAACGGCGCGTTGAACCCCCACGCCCAGTTCCGCAAGGAGATCGACGTGGAGACGGCGATGGAGTCGCCGCTGGTCGCGGACCCCCTGCGCCTCTACGACTTCTGTCCTATCACCGATGGGTCGGCGGCGCTGCTCTTTTGTCCGGCCGACCGCGCGGGCGAGTACACCGACGACTACGCCGTCGTCTCCGGGGTCGCCGGGGCGACCGACACCCACGTCGTCCACGAGCGTGCGGACCCGCTGACGATGGGCGGCGTCGTCGAATCCGGCCGACAGGCCTACGAGATGGCCGGGCTCGACCCCGACGACATCGACGTGGCGGAACTCCACGACATGTTCACCATCCTCGAGTTCCTCCAGATGGAGGGCCTCGGCTTCGCCGAGGAGGGCGAAGCGTGGAAGGCAGTCGAAGACGGCGAGACCGACCGCGACGGCGAACTGCCGATAAACACCTCGGGCGGCCTGAAATCGAAAGGCCACCCACTCGGCGCGACCGGCGTCGCACAGGGTTACGAAATTTACAAGCAGGTCATCGGCGAGGCCGGCGACCGGCAGGTCGACGCTGACGTGGGGCTGGCGTGTAACGTCGGTGGCTTCGGGAACTGCGTTACGACGGCCATCATGGAGGGACGATAATGACGATGGAAGCCTACCGCTACGAAGACGGCACGATAACGTATCCGGGCCATCCGGTCGGCCCGGACGGGGGCGAACCGGTCGACACCATCGACCTGAGCGAGTACACCGCCGAGGTCGTGACGTGGACGACCTCCTACTCGACGCCGCCGGGTGTTCGGGAGCCGAATTCGCTCGCTATCGTCGAGTTCGACGTCGACGGGACGCCCGTGCGTGCGCTCGGCCAGCTGACGACCGAGGACGTCGACATGGGCGATACCGTCGAACCAGTCTACGCTGGGGAACTCCGGGACCCCGAGGCCGGTATCCGCGAACCCGCAAGCCAGGAGTGGGACGGCTACCGGTTCCGGCCGGTCGACGACTAGTCAGGCCCGTTTTATACGTTCTTTCGTGGCCAGTTAGCGCCGTCCGACCGTCAGAAAGCTGTCTCAGTCGGCGGCGTCGTTGGCCCGAGAGGCCGCCGATCGATTCGAACTCCGAAATCGCCGACGAGACCGGGACGACCGCCTCCTCGACGTGCGGGTAGGCCCTACGGACCGACTCCCCGTCCGAAACCACGAGCCACAGCACCGGCAGCGAGACCATCTCTCGGACCTCGTCGACCGCCGGGTCGTTAGGCCGACCGACTCTTGAAGAACGGCGACAGCGAAGCCTCCGAAGAGGACGCCCACTCGCGGACGCGCTCGTACCAATCCAGCGTCTCGCTCTCGCCGTCGCGTGGCAGCCGCGCCGGGTGACGAACGACCGCCAGACGACCGGGGTCGACGACCCGTTCCAGCCGCGAGCGAAGGCGGTCCTGCTGTTCGGCTATCGGCGGCTGGACGCTCTCACGAAGGAACGACCGGAGCCGGCTGCCGTCGTCAACTGACATGTGATACCACGACACTCGGCGAGTGTATAAATTTACTTGTCGTTGTGAGTTTCTCCATCGTCCTCGCCGGAATCCATATCCTCCTTCAGGGAGGCCAACTCGGCGTCGACGTCGACGGTATCCCCGGCTGGCTCGTCGGCTTCCTCGGCCTCCGCCGTCTCGGTGGCCGATTCGTCGGCATCGGCCCCTGTTCCTGTCTCGCTATCCACATCGATGGTCGTCCGGTCGGCAGTCCCGGATTCCGCCCGTTCGGCGGCCTCGATCTCGGCGAGGCGGTCGTCGACCTCAGCCCGGAGTCGACGAGCCTGCTCGAGTAGGCGCTCGGCCTCGGGATTGTCGGGGGCACCGCCCGCCGCGGCCCCCTGGAGGTCGACCAGCGCGTCGTCGAGCTTTTCGAGCGTGGTCCGACTCGCGGCCGCCAGACGGTCGACGCCCTCCCGGCCGCCGGCGACGGCGAACTCGCTGGCCGAAAGACGGGCCTCCACGTCGGAATCGACCGACCGCCCCTGTGCGAGTCGGATGGCCGCCGCCAGCAGTTCCAGCAGGCGGATGCTCGTTTCGAGGGTGCTGACGAGTGCGGGAATGGTGTACCGTTCGGTCAGCGCCAGCAGCTCGCTGGGGCTGGGCGGCCGCGGGAGGCCGAGCGGTCCGCGCGGCGGTTCGCGGAGCTCCGCCCGGAGCGCTTCCAGCGTGTCGGCGAGATCGGCGGCGGCGTCAGCGAGGTCCGCTTCGGCCTCGTTGTCCGCCTCTGTGTCGTCCATACGCCTACTCCGGCCGGAACGCCCAAAACCGTATGGCCGAACGTTTATACGACGTCCGCCCTTTATCTCACTACGAGAAGGTATGAAATTCGACCGCTCCCCGCCCGAGGACGCCGCCATCGCCCAAGGACTCGCCTCGCTGAAGCGGCAGGGCGGGACCGTGCTGGTCGTCGGCGCCGCGACGACGGCCCACGCCGACGCCTGCGAGCGGTTCCTCGGTGATGCCGACCACGAACACGTTTTCGTCCGCACGGACCGGACGGTCCGTCCCGAGGAAGAATCCTCGGAGGCCGCGGCCGTCATCGAGCGGCCGGTGCTGACCCGAAGCGCCAGCAGCGATACCACGAGAACGTCGGCCTTCGACACCGAGATGCTATCCGCGGACATCGGATCGGCGATGCGGGCGGCGGCCGACGACGCCGACTCGGTACGGGTCTGCTTCGACTCGCTTCGCCCGCTGATCGACGGTGTCGACCGCCCCTCTCTGATCTCGCTTCTGAATACAATTCGGGAGATTGCCCGCGAGACCGGTTCAGTCGTCCATTTCCACCTCCCGGCGTTGGCCGACGGCGTTCCGGCAGGGCTTTTCGATGCCGTCGACGCCATCGTCGAACTCAACGGGCAGGGCCACGCCACCTACCAGCAGTGGCATCTCCCCGAATCCGGGAAGACGAGCGAGTGGATCGAGATTTAGGCCGACCAAAAACCTTTAGCAGGCGTAGCGCAGAGGGGGTAGTAATGGCAGCAAGCCCCGACGAGGACGAGAGGGCCGTCGGTCTCCGGGTCCATTCGACATCCCCGGAGAAGACGGTGTTTACCGAACCGGACAACTGTGACGGATGGATAGCGACCGATTACACCGTCGAAGTCGAGCGGTAGCGTTCGAGAATACGTCCGTTCCTCTACCGTTCTTCTATTCTGCCCGCAGCCGATTATTTCGTCGCCGATTCGAGGACCAGCGTGTCGTCCTCGAGGTAGTGTTCGAGGTGGTGGGCGTGTTCCTCGACCGTCTCGAGGGTCTCACGCAGGAGTTCGTTGGTGGCGTAGTCGCCGAGGTCGTTGGTGAGAGCGATGTGGTCTCGCAGGGACTCGATGATGACGCCGAACGCCTCCATGTCGTTTTCGAGCGAGGTGCGGATGTCGTAGACGTCCTCGCCCTCGGGGTCGATGGGCGCGTGGTCCTCGTAGGTGGCGCCACCCGAGAGGGGGACGCCGCCGATGGCCTGGGCGCGCTCGGCGAGTTCGTCGGCGCTTTCTTCGAGGTCGGCGGCGACCTCGCCGAGGTACTCGTGGATGCCGAGGAACTCCGCGCCTTCGACGTTCCAGTGGTGCTTCTTGATCTGGTGGTAGAGGACGTACGTCGCCGCGAGGTCGGTGTTCAGCGCCTCGACGATCTGTTCGGCCTTGTCGCTGTCGAGGCGGAGTGCCTCGCTTTCCTCGATGCTGCCGGCCTGTCGACGGACGGTTTTCTGGGTACTCATACGTGGCAAGATACGAGCGCATCGCCCTTAAGTATTTTCGACAAAGAAAATATATTTTTCATTTCAAAAATAACTCTTTTTGGTTTTCCTAATACCGCCTCGTTTTTCGGGTCGTAGCGACGGTTAGGGAGTCAGTTCGAACTCGACGCGGTCGGACAGTTCGTAGACGCGTCCGACGACGGCCCGGCCGCTCAGAGACAGCGACGCCGTTGCACCGACCGTCACCACTTCCTCGCCACGCGGGGCGACGAGGAACTCGAGCGACATCGACCCAGAACCCTGTCGTTCGGTGTCGGAAACGTCGACTATCGCCGCTCCGCTGTCGGGGTCGGTGTGATAATGCATCGACGGGTATGGATGGCCGTCGGGCGTTTTCAGATAGACGTTCGGTTTCGGCCGCTCCGCCGGCGCGGTATCCAATTCGAGGCGAAGGGAGTCGATGGTCGTCCCCTCCGCGTGGGAGACGGTTACCCACAGGTCGTAGGGCGGTCGAGTGGCTCGCCCCCGTTGCATATACGAGACGACGGCGACGCGGTCGTCCCCGTCCCGGTAGACGACGTGTGTTTCGTCGTCTTCCGTCTCGACATCGGGTTGCAGGGTCGTTTCGCGCGCGGCACAACCGGCAAGGGGGAGGGCACCCGCTACGGCGCTCGCAGCGAGGAACCGGCGGCGGTTCATGCGCCGAGAACACGCCCGACGTGGAAATCCTTTCCCGTCGACTGTAACGCACTTTCACAGAGCCCTGCCCACGGTTCGCACGCACGCGTCAGTTCATAAGCGCTTTTATGCGGTGGTGCAGTACGATGGTGTACAGCCTACGCGGGGTTGTGATGCTCCTAGCCGGA
>NZ_JAZKTR010000109.1:0-8511 GCF_036625485.1 Natronomonas sp.
CGTCCGGAGGCTCATGCATGTTGGCTGACGTGGCGCGGCCAAATACCCGTCGGTCCGGCTAGGTGGTTGTGTCGTTTGTTTATAAATAGAGCTTGGCGACTCCCCCACCGCAGACAGCCGGAAAGCCCTCGGCCCGCTGGCGGTCGCTGAGGAAGATCCCCTCGCTTCGCTCGGGTAGGGCTTCCTCAGCGACCCCTATCTGACACAACCACGTCCGTCAGATATGTCGCTGAGCGACCGCCAGCCGGCTGAGGGCTTCGGAGGTGGTATGGTCAGACGAGCCGCCACGCTCAAGTGAGAATAGACCAGTCCGAGACACCAGAACATCACATCCTCCCGTTCCAACCCGAGGCATTGAAGTACGCGCCCGGGATAGCTAACGCATATGAACAGTCACGGACGGTCCGAGAAGAAACGGACTGGCGGTCGACGCCGCAACGTACGCAAAAAGCGCAAGCACGAACTCGGTAGCGAGCCGACCGAGACCCGTGTCGGCGAGGACAAACTGAAGGTCGTCGATACCCACGGCGGGAACGAGAAGTTCCGCGCCGTCGCTCGCGCCGTCGCTAGCGTCGCCACCGACGACGGCGTCGTCAACGCCGACATCGAGGACGTCGTCGAGAACGCCTCGAACCCCAACTACGTTCGACGGAACATCATCACGAAGGGCGCCATCGTCGAGACCTCGGAAGGTCGCGCACGCGTTACCTCCCGCCCCGGTCAGGACGGGCAGGTCAACGCCGTCCTCGTCGAATAACGCCGCTCGTTTCTCCGCGTTTTCGCGCCGACAGTAGCTGCTTTCGATGCCACTCGATATCGCTCGAAAAACCGTGATATTCGTTCTCGTATGCCGCAGAGGCGGCGTATGACGGGGCTTAAGTGACCGTCCACGGTGGTTACGAGTAGCAGGGTTCCGTTATAGAATGTCCGAGGAATACGAACTAGTCATCATTGGTGGCGGAATATCGGGCGCGTCGCTTCTCTATACGGTCGCGAACTTCACCGACGTAGAGAAGGTCGCGCTCATCGAAAAGGAAGACGAGATAGCGGCGATCAACTCCGATCACACGAACAACTCCCAGACGCTTCACTTCGGGGACATCGAGACGAACTACTCCCTCGAAAAGGCCGAGGAGGTAAAGGAGGGCGCCGAACTTCTGGCCGGTTACCTCGAAAACGTCGATTCGGACCGCGAGATGCACAGCAAGCGGAGCAAGATGGTGCTGGCGGTCGGCGACGAAGAGGTCGACAAGCTGGAATCCCGATACTACGACGAGGGCTTCGGCGACCTCTTCCCGAAACTCGAACCCATCGGCCGCGACGAGATCTCCGAACACGAACCGGCGGTCGTCGAGGGCCGTGACCCCGACAAGGAACTGCTCGCGCTCCAGACGCCCGACGGCTACACCGTCGACTACGGTCAGACCTCGAAGTCCTTCGTCGACGACGTCCGCGACGAATCCGGCGTCGACGTCTTCACGGGCACCGAAGTCAAGGACATCAAGGAGACCGACGACGGCTTCGATATCTGGACCGACGAGGGCTCCTTCTCGGCGGAGACGACCGTCGTCGCCGCTGGCTCGCACAGCCTCCAAATCGCCCAGGAGATGGGCTACGGCGAACACCTCTCGCTTCTGCCCGTCGCCGGGAGCTTCTTCCTCGCCGACGACCTCCTGAACGGGAAGGTCTACACCCTCCAGATGAAGAAACTCCCCTTCGCGGCCGTCCACGGGGACGCCGACGTCCACGACCCGTCAATCACGCGCTTCGGACCGACGGCGAAACTCGTGCCGGCCCTCGAACGCGGCTGCATCTCGACCGTCAGCGACTTCTTCGACGTGTTCGGCCTCCGAGCCTCCGCGTTCCTGAGTTACGCGAACATCCTCTCGGACCGCGTGCTGCTGCCGTACGTCCTCAAGAACCTCGTCTACGACCTGCCGGAGGTCGGCAAGCGCTCGTTCCTCCCACACGTCCAGAAGGTCGTGCCGAACGTCGAGGCCTCCGACATCGAACGCGCGAAGGGCTACGGTGGCGTCCGACCCCAGATCGTCAATACGCGCAAGAAGTCCCTCGAGATGGGCGAGGCGAAAATCGTCGAGGACGACATCATCTACAACATCACGCCATCGCCGGGTGCCTCGACCTGCCTGAAGAACGCGATGCGGGACACCCACCAGATCGTCGAGTTCCTCGACGGCGATTACGAGTTCGACGAGGAAGCCTTCCGCAGCGCGACCATCGACAATTTCCCCCGCGCGGACAGCCACGGTCCCGACGCCGGAGCCACGATAGAAGCCGAAGCCGAGACCGCTGAAGCCGACGACTAGGCCGAACACATCAGCGAATCGCCGCGCGGTTTTTATAGGGGCGCTTACTGAAACGACCACGAGATCTCGGTTACATATAGGCGAGTCCTACCTCCGAGTAATCCGGTCGAATCGGTTCCCCAGCTCTCGCCTTGGATTCCCGTGAATCCACGGACAGCGAATCGAAATTGGGGGAAAGCATTGTGTGCCAAGGCACAACTATACCCTCAGTCGTGGCATACGACCGTGATGTGAGTAGTAGGATAGCTATAAACGAACACGAGCGGAGGGAAATATCGCGTTGACCGGGGTACGGGAGGAACGCGAGTCCACCCCTGCTGAAGAGGATGCCTCGGCAGAGGCGGGACGGGCGGTCACCGACTCCACGGCAAGCGTCGAAGGTCGGGAAGCGGACGCGTTACCGCTGGATGTCGTCTTCGACGTGCTCAGAAACGCTCGGCGGCGGCGAGTCCTGCAGTACCTCGACAACCACGCCGGGCAGGTAACGCTATCCGAACTCGCCGAACACGTCGCGGCCATCGAGCATGACACGACACCGGAGGCTCTCGATACCAAGCAACGCAAGCGCGTCTACGTCGGGCTCTATCAGTCCCACCTCCCGAAACTCGACAGCATCGGTGTCGTGACGTTCGACCAGGACCGTGGCCTCATCGAACGGAACCCGACCGCTACTCAGCTCGAACGATACCTCGACAGCGAGGACTCCGATGCCCGCCCGTGGCATCATTACAAGCGATTCGCCGGCGTTAGTGCCTTGGTCATGCTCCTCGGCGCGGTAACGGGCATCGTTGCGAGCGTCGATGCGATAGCGTTGTTACTCGGTCTCTGTGTCGGACTGGCCGGCCTTGTCGCGTTTCACGCGTACGAACGACGGTGAGAGCCGTTAGAACCCGACCCAACTATGTCACTGATAAAATCAAAACTCGATTCGATATTCAACCGCGCACCAACCAGCGAGTCCGACGAAACGGACGCCTCGACGGGAGGCCAACCGCCCACGAATCTCCTCCACGAGTGTCCCGAGTGCGGTACCGTCTACCTGAGCGAAGGGCCGCATGCGTGTTCTGCGTGTAATTCGACGACGACGCCCATCGAGCGGACAGACTAACCAGCCGCTGATTCGAAAGCCGGGTCAGAACGAGAGGTAAGCCGCTGCTACTGGCCGACTCGGTTATGGGAAGTCACGAAGCGTGTCCAGTAGGTCGTCGAGCGGCTTCGTGGTCGTCGCAAGCGACACGCCGTCGGCCCGGGCCAGCGCCGGTGCGTGCTCCCAGAGGTCCTCGTCCTCGATGCCGTGGAGGACGACGGCGGAGGGCGTCGGCGTAACGACTCGCAGGGCTACCAGCGGCGATTCCCCCCGCGTCACGTCCGTGAAGACGAGCGCGCGATTGGTCGACTGGCCGTAGAGGCGGTAGAACTCCTCGCTGGAGAGCCGTTTGATGGCCTCGACGCTGTTGATGACGGTGTGGCCGGCGATGGTATCGGCCTGCCCAGTCGTGACGGTTTTGGCGTCGATGGTCCGGTGAAAGCGGGTAATCGGGACGGTCGCGGAGTATTCACGAAGGTCGTAGACCACGTCGGATTCGAATCCGGCGGAGATGACGCGGGCGTGTTGGCGGACGCGGTCGCCGCCCCGACGTTCGTCGACCGCGAGCAGTCCCTCGACGACGCGCCGGACGACGCGAACGCCGGGGTTCTCGCGCCGGCCGCTCTCGTAATCGGAGACGACCGAGGCCGAGACGTCCAGCTGCTCGGCCAGCGTCGTCTGGGCGACGTCGAACTCCTCGCGCCACTTCCGTAGCGTCGCACCGGGGTCTGCGGAGAGAGTGACCTCGCCAGCGATTCGCTCGGCGAGTTCCTCGCGGGGGTCGCGCATACTCCAAGCCAGCGTGCCGACGGGTATAAGCGTGCCTTCGTGGCGCCGTCGCTGTCGCGGGGGCCACTTCAGACGCGCCACATGCCCGCCCGCGAATTTAAGCGGGTTCGGACGAACAAGCCGCTAATGCCGCCGACCCTCGTCAACGTCGCCGTCGGCGTCCTTCTCGGGGTCGCCCTCCTGGGCGCGGCCTTCGACCGCCGGTCGCTGGCAGTCGTCGCCGTCGCGGCCGCCCTGCCGGATCTCGACGCCGCCCTCAGCCTCGTCATCGACGGCGCGACGAACGCCGCCCTCCACTCGGTATTCGTCCCGCTTGTGGTCGCCAGCCTCCTCTACTGGGATACCGAACGCCGCGAGGAATCGTGGCTCCGTTCTCGGTACGGCTGGTATGGCGTCCGAATCGCGTGGGTCGCCGTCGCCGCCTACGCCGTCGCCGGCATCGGCCTCGACCTCTTCAACATCGAGAGCGTCGCCGTCCTCTACCCGCTTTCGAACGACTACTACGCCATCGTCGGCAAGTTCGTCCTCTCGACCCAGGAGGGGGTCATCCAGACCTACGTCGAGTTCGGCAACAGCATCCTGTCGGTCCGGACCGTCGGCACGACCGAGAGCCGTCACATCGCGACGTGGGTCAATCCGACGGCCGGCACCGGCAACCCGTCGGACGCCGACCGCGTCGTCCGTTTCGTGGATTCGGCGTGGCAACTCGTCGTCGTGATCGGAGCCATCGCCGCCATCCCGGCCAAGTTCGCCGCCGAAGGGGGGCGGCACTGATGCCGTCGACGGTCGTTCAGGTCGGCCTCGCGTTCCTGGTCGGGGTCGGCCTCCTCGGTCGGTACTACGACCGTCGGGCGGCCGTCTTCCTCCTCGTGGCGGTCCTGCTGCCGGATGCCGATACCCTCGTCGGGTTGGTGATGAACGGCGCCCACCGGACGCTGTTGCACAACGCCGTCTTGCCGGTGGTCGGCATGGCGGTCCTCTACTGGGAGACCCACGTTCGGGAGGTATCGTGGATACGGCATCGGGTCGGCAACTACGGAACGCGGCTCCTGTGGGTCGGCGCCTTCGTCCACCTCTTCGCCCACGTCTTCCTCGACTGGACGCACCTGGAGGGCGTCAACATGCTGTGGCCGCTCCGCGACCAGTTCTTCCAACTGGGGGGCGAGGCCTACTACTCGACGGCCGAGGGGTTCGTCCAGACGTTCGTCGAGGTGTTCGAGGACCCCGACACGGGCCAGCAGTCCGTCGACGTCGGCGGCGGCGGGAGCCGACAGGAGACCCACGTTTCGAACCCAGCCCAGCCCTCGGCGGACCCCTCGCCCGACGAACCCGTCGACCGCCGCCTCCCTATCGCGGTACAGGGGTGGCAACTCTACCTCATCGTCGCCGGCGCCTTCGTCGCCGTAGCGAAGCGGTTTCAATCCCCCGGCGTCTCCGAGTCGAACGATGAGTGAACACCCCGAGGAGATCACGCTTCGCCCCTACGACCCCGGCGACGATGCCGACCGACAGGCGCTGTGGGACCTCAAGATCGCTTTCGAGACCGGCCTCGGTACCGGAACGGGAACCGACGAGAAGGCCGCGAAATACGAGTCGAAACTTGACGACGCCTACCGTCGCCGCTGGCTGTCGTGGGTCGACCGCTGTGTCGACGGCGAGGAACGGTGTCTCCTGCTCGCGGAGGCCGACGCGGATGCCGGACTCGACCGCACCGACGGCGTCGTCGGCTACCTGTTCCTCCTCCCCGAACGCCTCGCCTTCATCTGGGATGCGGCGGTCATCAACGAACTCTACGTCACCCCCGACTGGCGGGGTGAGGGGGTCGCCGACGCGCTCATGGACGCCGCCGTCGCCGTCGCTCGCGAGCAGGACCTGCCGCTGGACCGGCTACTGCTCGACGTCGACCAGGATAACGAGCGGGCCTACGCGTTCTACGAACGACACGGCTTCGAGCCGTGGGGAGAGATAGTTTCTCGGACGCTGTAACTCCGCGAAAACGCGGGCCGTCGTGGCTTCGATCTATCCTGCGGTTTGTCCCCCGATGGCCCCGCCGATGGCGCCGAATACGACCGGATAGAGGATTCCGGTGACGACGATGGCCGGAAGCATGTCCGGCGCGCCGGCGGCGTCGCCGACTGTCACCTCGAAGAGGAAGACCCCGAGGATCGACAACACGAGATAGCCCGGAGTCACGAGCGCGCCGGCGACGGCACCGTCGCTGAGGTCGCTGATGCCCTGATACCGGGAGATCGCCAGTCCAGCGATGATGAGAAGGGCTGGCGGCAGGAGGTACAGTGCGGCGGTGAAGCCGTCCTCGCCGCCGACGAAGTTGGGCGGCGGCTGGAAGAATCCCACGTTCTCGTAGCTGATGTCGACGAAGTGAGCGTTATAGAAGACCCAGCCGACGAGTTCGTAGGTCGCGGATTCGCCCTCGAAGCCCTCGACGATACGGTTCAATGCCGAATTCTCGATGTCGGTTGCGGCGATGAGATAGGTCACGACGTAGCCGAGCAGCCACGCGACCACGCCCGCTACCGCTCCTACTCCGAACGGCAAGTCATCCGTATCGACGCTTGCTGACATATCATCCGGCCCTTCACGGGCGACTTAAAAGATAGTTCCGGCCGTTCGTCTGACCGGCGTCCGACGGTCCCCGGAAGCCGGAGGCCGGTCGAACGCCTCGGATGCTCACTCCAGCGTCGCTTCGGTATCGACGCCGTAGACCCGCGCCGGCGTCTCGACGTGGGCGCGGTAGAGCGAGTCCTCGTAGCCGTCCTCGGCGAGCCACTTCGTCCGGTTGGGGACGGTCTTCGGGCCGAACACCGCGCCCGGTCGGTCGGGGTCGTCGATGAAGTCCGTCTCCATGAAGAACGGCCAGTCGCCGCCGCAGGCGCGTTCGAGTTCGTCCTTGTCGCAGATAACGCTCGGAATCGGCCCCTCGATGTGGCCGTTCGCGTAGTGTTTGACCACCCGCTCTCGGGGCAGTCCCTCGGCCTCGGCCAGTTGGGCGACATCCGTGAAGTCCTCGCCGCCTTCGGTGTGCAACTGGACGGCACAGCCGACCTCCGCGGCACGTTCGAAGGCGTAGGACATCACCTCGTTGGAGGCCTCCCAGACCGCGTCGCTGACGTCGTAGTGTGGGCGGCCGGATTTGATGGCCAGCGCCGGCCCATCGGCGACGTACTCGGCGGCCACCTCGATGCCGGTTTTCATCAACTCGGCAGCTGCCTCGGCGTCGAAGCCGCGGTCGGTCAACTGCGAGATCAGACCGGGGTGGACGCCGAGGACGGGCCACGCGCGGCCCGGTAGTATCTCGTCGGCCTCCTCGGTCACCTCGACGGTGATGTCGAACGTCTCACGGAACCCCTCGGCGCCCTCGACGTCGCCGACGAGGTGCCACGAGGGCTTGTTGAGGACGTTCAGGTGCGTGCCGCCGACGTTGGCGAACTCCTCGGCTGCCTCGGCGCCGCGGCCGTTGACGGGGTCCAGATGGAGGTGGTTGTCGAGAATCGGGCCGTCGTACATGGGTGAGGGTTCGGTTGGCGTCGGGAAAAACGGCACGGGAGACCGCCGCCGATTCCCGCGAAGTTCGGAGGAAATTCGGAAACCGTTGATGCTACCCCTATCCGTAACCACGGACAATGGCCCACAAACGACGCACCGTCCTGCGCGGACTGGGGAGTGCCGCCATCGTCGGGAGCGTCGCCGGCTGTATCGGCGACGACACGGGTGCTGACGACGAGGGGTCGTCCCCGACGGATACTGACGAACCGACAGCGACCGAGTCCGACGAGTCGACGCCAACAGGGGACCACTCCGAGACGACGGTTACGCTGGTCTCCAACGCATTCCAGCCGGATTTCGCCACCATCGAGGCCGGTACGACCGTCGAGTTCGTCGTCGAAAGCGGCTCTCACACCGTGACGGCCTACCACACAGACAACGACCGTCAACATCGCGTCCCGAACGGCACCGAGGTATTCGACGTCCCGATGGAGGAAGGCGAACGGGAGACGCCCACCTTCGAGACCGAAGGCGTCTACGACTATCATTGTAAGCCCCACGAGAGCGTCGGGATGGTCGGGTCGATCCTCGTCGGCGACGCCGGTTCGGACGCCAACGGACTCACCGAACCGGACGGGTCGGACCTGCCCGAGGCCGCGGCCGACGCGATTCGTGACCTGAACGACCGCGCCCGCGAGGAACTCGGGGTGGAGACCGAGGGCGGAACGGCCGAGACCGAAACGGAGGGTGACGAATCCACGGAGACGGAAACCGATAGCGACGATGGCGGGGGTGGATACTACC
>NZ_JAZKTR010000110.1:0-8500 GCF_036625485.1 Natronomonas sp.
ACTCGTTGAAAGACGCCTGCCGTCGTCACGGCCTCGATTTCAGATACGAAAAACACGGAAATCGGAATAGCGCAGAACGTCTCTTTCGAGAGATAAAACGCAGAACTACCAGTTTCTCAAACTGTTTCAGCAACGCCGAGGCAGGAACTGCTGATGATTGGCTTCGAGCATTCTCCTTCGCATGGAATCAGCTTATCTGAACACTACCCCTCCGGCCCACCGAACTACCATTAGGTGGGAGCGCGAGAACCGAGTCGTGGTCGAAGATCCACAGAGCCAGTCAGCCGATTCGGTCCTGACTGCCTACGAGACGACCGACTCGGGACTGTCGTCGGAGGAGGCACGACAGCGTCTCGACGAATACGGGAAAAACGAGGTAACCCGGGCCAGCGAGCGCACGGCGCTGAGCATCTTCCTCGCGCAGTTCGACAGCGTCCTCATCTGGGTGCTGCTGGCTGCGGCGGCCGTCTCGGTGTCGGCCGGCTACCTCATCGACGCCGGTCTCATCGCCGTCATCGTCGTCGCCAACGGAATATTCGGGTTCGTGCAGGATTACCGCGCCGAGCAGAGTCTCGAGGCGCTTCGGGAGATGGCCGCGCCGACGGCGACCGTCCGTCGGGACGGTGAATCGGTCGACGTCGATGCGACGGAGGTCGTTCCCGGCGACGTCTTCGAACTCGAAAGCGGCGACGTCGTCCCCGCGGATGGCCGACTGCTCGCGGAGACGGACCTCGAGGTCGACGAGGCCTCGCTCACGGGCGAGAGCGAACCGGTCTCGAAGTCCCCGGAACCGGTCGATGCGGACACACCGCTGGCGGAACACACGAGCATGGTTTATAAAGGGACGAACGTCTCCCGGGGAAGCGGCGTCGCCGTCGCCTCGTCGACAGCGATGGAGACCGAGGTCGGGGCAATCGCGGCGGAACTGGCGGCCACCGAGGAGACCGAAACGCCCCTCCAGCGGGAACTGGACGTACTCGGCCGCCGACTCGGTCTCGGCGTGGTCGTGTTGGCCGCACTCGTCGTTCCACTGCTGTTGCTCCGGGGTACGCCCCTAATTCAGGCCGGTCTGACGGCGGTATCGCTGGCGGTCGCCGCCGTCCCCGAGGGCCTTCCGGCCGTGGTGACCCTGACGCTCGCGCTCGGGGTACGGAAGATGGCGGACGAGAACGCGCTCGTCCGCCGCCTGCCCGCCGTAGAGGCGCTGGGCTCCGTCGACGTCATCTGTACCGACAAGACGGGGACGCTCACCGAGGGACAGATGACTGTCAGCAAGGTGTGGGTCAACGACGCCGTCGTCGACGTCGGCGGCGAGGAAAGCGAGACAGAGTCGGCAGACGAACGGGTCGAGTTGCTGTTCCGGGCCGGCGCGCTCTGTAACGATGCGACTCTCGAAGAAGGCGACCCGACCGAGCAAGCCATCGTCGCGGCGGCCGACGACTACGGCTTCGATATCGAGGCGTTGCGCGAGGACAACCCCCGAACCGACGAGATTCCCTTCTCCTCGGAGCGGAAGTGGATGGGAACCGTCCACGACGACGTTGGGTACGTCAAGGGAGCTCCGGAGGTCGTCCTCTCGAATTCCTCGCGCGTACTGACGGCCGACGGGCCGGTAGACCTCACCTCGGAGATGGCCGAGCGCATCGACCAGCAGGTCGGAACGTTCGCGGACGACGCGCTCCGGGTTCTGGCAATCGCCTATGCCGAGGACCCAGAAGACATCGAAAGCGACCTCGTGTTCGTCGGACTGGTCGGGATGATCGACCCCCCGCGAGCGGAAGTTGCAGACGCCCTCGCGGCGACCGGACGCGCCGGCATCGACGTGAAGATGGTGACCGGTGACAACGTCCGCACCGCCGCGGCTATCGCGTCGTCGCTCGGGATGGACCATGAGGTGATGGAGGGCCGCGAGATCGAGGAAATGGACGAGGACACCCTCCGGGAGCACGTCGAATCCGTCGACGTGTTCGCCCGCACCTCACCGGAACACAAGGTGCGAATCCTGCGTGCTCTGCAGGCGAACGACCACGTCGTCGCGATGACGGGCGACGGGGTCAACGACGCCCCGGCGCTGAAGAACGCCGACATCGGCGTCGCGATGGGCATGCGCGGAACCGACGTGGCGAAACACGCCAGCGACGTGATACTCCTCGATGACAACTACTCGACCATCGAGCGAGCCGTCGAGCGCGGCCGGGCCATCTTCGACAACGTCTGGAAGTTCGTCGCCTACCTGCTCAGTGCGAACATCGCCGAGGTAGCCATCGTCTTTCTGGCGTCGCTGTTCGGCTACCTCGTGTTGCCGGCCGTCCAACTGCTGTGGATCAACCTGCTCACCGACGGGTTGCCGGCGCTGGCGCTCGGTGCCGACCCACAGAGCGGCGACGTGATGGAACGACCCCCGCGGGACCCGGATCGGGGAATCATCGACCGACGAATGCTCTCGCTTATCGGCGGCACCGGGACGGTCTCGACCGCCGTCATGCTCGGATTGATGTTCTACACCCTCGGTGGCGCGGCGGCCGTCACGCCGTACGCCATGACGATGGTGTTCACCGGTTTCGTGGTACTCGAGTTCGAGAAACTGTACGTCATCCGCTGGTTCCGTGAGACCCCGACGTTCTCGAACCCGTGGCTCGCGATCGCGGTCGGGACATCGCTTCTGCTCCAACTCGCAATCCTCTACACGCCGGTGGCAGAGTACTTCGGGACGGTACCGCTCGGCCTCGCCGACTGGGGGCTTCTCGGTGCCGTTCTCCTCGTCGCGCTTCCCGGCTATCTCGCTGTCGTCCTTGCGATCGAACGGTTCGTTCCCATCGGTGCGACCACTGGAAACGCCGCCAGTTGAGACCGACGGACGTTTTTAGGGGATCCCGACACATATCGACGTATGGCACCCGTCCGGCGTCTCGTCATCGACGTACTGAAACCGCACGACCCGCCGCTGATCGATTTCACCGACCACGTCACCGAAATCGAGAGCGTCGAGGCGGTGACGGCCTCGCTCATCGAACTCGACAGGGAGGTCCAGAACGTCAAACTGACCTTCGAGGGCGCCGACGTGGATTTCGAGGCCATCGAGGAGGCCGTCGAGAACCTCGGCGGGGCGGTCCACTCCATCGATCAGGTGAGTTCCGGAGAGCACATCGTCACCGACCGCGTCACCTTCCAGGACTGAATCCCGTGGCATCGATCCGGCGGCGACTGCGGCGACTCCTCGGCAAGGAGGACGTCCTCGCGATTTCGCGACGATACTTCATCTCCAACGGGTTCGACGGTACCCTCACGAGCATCGGCGTCATCGTCGGCGCCGTACTCTCCGGTATCCCCGACGGTCTCACCGTCATCAAGATCGGCCTCGGTGCCGCCGTCGGACTCGGCACGTCGGCGGTCTGGAGCGTCTGGGAGATCGAGCGAGCCGAGACCCGCGCCCAGATCGAACGCATCGAACGGGCGATGCTGGTGGACCTCGACGACACCCGTGTCCAGCGGGAACAGACCGGTGCCCGGCTCCTGCACGCGACCCTGAGCGGCCTCGGTCCCATCATCGGCGTCATCGTTCCCCTGACGCCGTTCGCCTTCGAAGGCACCCTCCTCACGATGGAGATGGCCGCAGTCATCGCGGTTTTACTGGGAATCGGCGTGCTGGGGACATTCGGCGCGTATATGGGCTCGATCTCGGGCCAGCGGTGGTACGTCGCCGCCGCACGGATGGGCCTTGCCGGACTGGTCGTCGCCCTGATCAATCTCTTCCTGCCGGGGTGAGAACGGCCACACGGCGCCGTCTTTCGAATACTACTCCGTCGGCGTCCCCGAAACCGTCACGTCTGCACACGCGAGTAGCGTCGTGACGGTCCGGGAGTCGATGTGGCCGTCCTCGAAGACGCCGACCTGTGTCGAGGAACCGTTACAGTCGAACCACGACCGCGAAACCTCGACCGTCTCGCTCGCATCCATCGGCGGCACTCGAATATCGAGCCGGTACGTCGACGGCTCCAGCAGCGAGAACTCGACGGCGGCGTCGGCCGCCAGTTGCGTGGTGAGTTCGAGGACGGTCCGGTCGTCGGCCACGTCGACGATGCGAACCTCGACGGCAGATGCCTCCGGCATCGCGTTCCACACCGACACGCCGTGCGGTCGGTTGTCCTCCGGGTCGGCGACCCCTTCACGGCTCCCGACGACGAGTTCCGTCCGTACCTCCGTCGGGTCGAAGGAGTCGAGGTCGGGGCTGTCGGCGCCATCGTCGGTTCGCTCGTGAGTGGCATCCGCCGGAATCGGGAGCCGACCCACGAGCGGGGCGGACAGCGCGGTCCCGGCGCCGGCAAGGAGGGTTCGGCGGTTCATATCCGACCGTTCGGCCGGGACGGCATAAGCTATCTCGAAGCTCAAAGAGTCGTTTGAACGGTCCGTTTCGAGGGGCTACTCGCTCGCTATCGCGTCAGGGCAGGGGACAGAGACTCGCCGTCAGAAGGGCGCGCTCGTCGCTTTCGTTTCGCGCGCCGTGTTCGACGCCGCGGGTGTTGTGGACGACCGCGGGCGCCGAGACGGTCTCCTCGGAGCCGTCCTGCGTGACGACGACTTCGCCTTCCAGCAGGTGGAAGACGTTCTCGCAGTCGTCGTGGACGTGCGGGTCGAAGGCCCCGCCGGGGCCCAGAGCGAACAGTTTCACGAGCACGTCGTCCTCGACGACGAGTTCGGCGGTCTCCACCTCGCCCGCGCCGGGGTCGATGTCGGGCAGTTCGTTCATCGTCATACCGGCCGTTTCGGCGCGACCCTTATAAATCGGTCCGCGCGTGGTTTTATCGGGCAGGCGCGCGACCGTTCACGTATGAGCGACCTGCTATCCGACGACGAACTCGAGGCACAGCTCCCCGACGGCTGGCACCGCGAAGACGAGGAGATCGTCCGCACCTTCGGCTTCGACTCGTATCTGGAGGGCGTCGGCTTCGCCGCCGGCGCGGGCGGCCTCGCCGAAGAGGCCTTCCACCACCCCGAGATGACCATCGGCTGGCAGGAAGTCGAGGTACGACTGACGACCCACGACGCCGGTGGAATCACCGAGAAAGACATCGACCTCGCCGAACGGTTCAACGAACTCGCGGACTGATGGCCAGCGACACCGACGCGGACGGCGACTCCGGCCCGGACGCGGAGTACCTCTTCAAGGTTCAACTGTATCTCGACGCCGAGGCCCCGGACGTGTGGCTCGACCCCGCTATCACCGAAACGACGATGCACAAGGCCGCTGCCGAACCGGGCGAGGACGGCTGGATGTTCTTCCGGGACAACCTCTGGCGCGGCGAGATCAACAACTACGACCACACCCGCCGACTGGCCGAGGAAGCCCTCGGCATGGAGGTCCGCTCCATCGAGTTCCGCGAGTTGCGGGCCAGCGAGGCCTACTACGAGGCGCTTCAGGACGAAATCGGCGACCACCTCGACGCCTTCAAGGCCGACGATGCGGCGGAAGTCGTCAAGAAGTACCTCGGCTCGCGCGTCCACGTCCGGGAGTAGGTCTAAGGCGGTTTGCCCGTCGCGTCGGCGACGCCGACCCGATTAAACAGGGATTACCAGCACTCCGAACCGAATCACGAAGCGACGACTACATCGTCGCCGAAGAAGAGGGCATCCGGCTGGTGTGGGGTACACCCACGCCGCCGCAGAAGTCATCGACTAATCGATGACTGTCTTTCAACGTTCCCGAAAGCACTTAACAACCAATCGCCTATTTATGTCCCCTATGACCGCATCGCCATACGACTACTGGGCGTTCGACCTCGACGGCACGCTCATCGACGTGGAACCCGACTACGTCTACGACGTCTTCGACCGCGTCGGCGACCGCATCGGCTACGGCTTCACCGACGAGCAGGCCCACGCGATCTGGCACGGCCTCGGCGGTTTCCGGAACGACCAACTGGAGGCGTGGGGCGTCGACACCGAGGCGTTCTGGGACGCCTTCCACGCCGAGGAGGACCCACGGGCCCGCGCCGAGGCGACCTACCTCTACGACGACGCGGCCGTCGTGGGCGACCTCGAGGGGCCGACGGTACTCGTCACCCATTGTCAGGAGTACCTCACCGACCCGGTCCTCGATACGCTCGACATCCGCGATTGGTTCGACGCCATCGTCTGCTGTACCGAGGAAACCGGCTGGAAACCCGACCCAGAGCCGGTCAACATGGCGCTTCACGCCGCCGGCGCCGACGACGGCGACGGCGTCCTCCTCGGCGACGGCCCACAGGACGTGGGCGCCGCGTGGAACGCTGGCCTCGACGGTGCACACATCGAGCGCCACGGCCACGAACGGCGCGGTATGTGCGTCGTCGGCGACCACCGCCTCGAACGCGTCGACGAACTCGTTTCCGGATCCTGACGAAATTTTTAGGGGACTGCGCTCGGTTCCCCCCGCTATGCCCTCCACACCCGATCTGACGGCGGAGTCGCTATACTCGACGGTCGAACCGCTTTCGGACCGCGTCGTTCTCGCCGCTATCGCTTCGGTTTCGCCGATCGTACTGACCAGCCTGCTCATCGCCGGCTACGTCGGCGTCAACGGCCCCGGGACGGAGGTCTCTCGACTGGTTGTCGACACGTCCTATGGCGTCTCCGCATTGGCTGTCATCGGCGGCGTTTTCGTCACCTTGACCGACGCCGAATGGCGTGCGGCCATGCCTTTCGAGGCGCCGTCACGGAGCGAACTTGGCTGGACGCTCGCCTGTTTACCGCTCGCTATCGGCGCCTTTCTCGTCGGTAGTATGGCCGGTGAACTGCTCGGCTTCGAACTCTCCGGCGTCGGTTATTCGCTTTCGGATACGCTCACGCTCGGGGCGGTCGTCTTCGGTGGCGTCGTCGTCGCGCCGCTGGTCGAGGAACTGCTCTTTCGGGGCCTGTTGTTGGGAAGTCTGCTCGACCGTGGGCTCTCGCCGCTTTCGGCCGGCGCGGCGTCGGTGCTGCTCTTTGCGGCGATACACATCGTCTCGCTGGGACCGGCGGGCGTCCTCGCCATCGCGACGTGGGCGGTCTTTCCGACGCTGTTGCGCCTCAAATTCGACAATCTAGCGGGCGCGTGGCTACTGCATCTCGCAAACAACCTCTGGGCCTACGTCGTCGTGGTCGCCCTCGGGTGGGCCTGAGGTTCGTATGAAGTATCAGTCGTAGAGTTCGTCCGAAAGCGGGAGTTCGAAGTCGCCCTCCTCGACGCTTTCGACTTTCGCATCGAGTTCGAGCGCCTCGCTACAGTCCGGACACGGCAACGCCAGTTTGACGTGGACGTCACCATCCGCCTCGTGGAATTCGAGGATATCGGCGTCGCCCGGGTGCAGGTACTCCACGTCGAGGTCGTGGTCACAGGACATGATAAGACGGTCACGCCGAAGCGCGTTAAAAGTATAGGGCGCGTCCCTCAGGCCGGGACGGGTATCGGCTATCGGGCTTCGTACCCCGGCAGGTCAGCGAGGACGGACCCAGCGCCTTCCACGGCGTCGGCAAGCGACCGAACGCCGGGTTTGTCGGCCCGGTCTTCGGCAGCGAAAACGCGGACGGCCTCCTCGCCGCAGGACACGAAGCCCATCCCGAGCCCCTCGGCGGTCGCCCGAAGGCCGAGACCGGCGTCGGCCTTCCCCGCGAGTACCTTCCGAGCGGGCGATTCGTGGGCCCGCACCGCGAAATCGAAGCCGTCGATGGCCTCGACGATGTCGTGGCGGTCGACGCCCCGTTCGTCGGCGAGATCGGCGACGGCGTTGCCGAGCGTCGTCCGCAGACCGGCGTCGGCCGTCCGGTTGACGAACCGAACGTCCTCGTCTACGAGGTCGGCGAGGCCGTCGACGTCCTGCGGGTTGTCGGCGGGCACGACCAGCCCCCACTCGCGGCTCCAGCCGCCGAGTTCGACCGCGCCGTCGGGTTCCGTCTCACCGGTCGTGACGGCAACGTCCGTCACGCCGTCACGGAGCCGGCGAAGCCCCTGCCGCGCGCCGACCGAGAGATACCGTGGTCGGTCGACGCTATCGAGCACCCGTGAGAGCGCGGGGTCGTCCTCGCCGGCGCCGAAGACCGCGGGCGCGCGCACCTCCGTCGAGAACAACTGCACCTCGACGCGTTCGCCCTTGTCGAGATACTCCACGTCCGGCGGGACGGCGACGACGCCGTCGGCTTCCACGAGACTCGTCGTCGCGCCGCTGCCCTTGTCGACGGGGTAGACGAGCGTGTTCCCCTCACCGTCCTCTACGAGACCGGCGGGCATGTAGCGCAGGCGACCCTCGCTGTACCGCTCGCGAACCGCCATCGCGCCCTCGATGGTCGCTGTCTTGGGGTCGGGCAAGCCGGCGGCCTCCCGAATCGCGGGTGCGACGAACGTCCGGAAGATGGTCAGCGCCGAGACGGGATAGCCCGGAAGGCCGACGTAGGCCGACCCCTTCAGTCGGCCGACGAGCATCGGCTTGCCGGGTTTGACCGCGACGCCGTGCAACAGGAGTTCGCCCGTCTCCTCGACGACGCGGTA
>NZ_JAZKTR010000111.1:0-8149 GCF_036625485.1 Natronomonas sp.
TCGGTGTCGTAGGAGCCCAGCACGCGCACCCAGCCGTTCTCGGCGAGTCCGCGCAACTCCTCGATGGCTTCCTGTGCCCGTTCCTCGTAGAGGCCGGCCGCGAAGTCGAAGTGGAAGATGTAGTCGCCGAGGCGTTCGCCGCTGGGGCGGGACTCGACGCGCGAGAGGTTGATGTCCCGCTCGGCGAACGGTTCGAGCATCTCCAGGAGCAGGCCGGGGTAGTTGGTGTTCGGATAGACGATGACCGTGGACTTGCCGCCGGCGTCGGAGCGTTCGGTCTCGGGCGCCAGCACGACGAAGCGCGTGGCGTTGGAGGTGCTGTCCTGAATGCCCTGCGCGAGGACCTGCAGATCGTCACCTGCGTTTTCGGGGTGGCCGATGGCCGCGACCGTAGGGTCTTCGCGTGCGCGCTCGACGCCGCGGGCCGTCGAGGCGACGGCTTCGGTTTTGGCGCTCGGGTACTCTTCGGCGAGGTATTCACGACACTGCGCCAGCGCCTGTGGGTGGCTGGCGACGATCTCGAACTCGCTGTTCTGGGCGAGCAGGGCGTGTTTGATCGGCGTGACGATCTCGCGAACGACGGCGACGTTGCGGTCCGCCAGCGCGTCCAGCGATTCGGTGACGGACCCCTCGATGCTGTTCTCGATGGGGACGACACCGCGTTCGTACTCGCCGCCGGCGACGCCCTCGACGATGCTGGTCACCGACTCGACGAAATCTATCTCGTCGGCGACCGCCTGCGTCGCGCGATGGGAGTACGTGCCTTCGGGACCGAGCGTGAGCGCCTTCATCGATTCAGGGTAGATGGGGAGGTATGAAAAGGGCGTCGGGGGCGTGGTCCGACTGTAGGGAGGACCACGATTGCGAGCGGGGAACGAAGTGACCCGCGAGCGGCGGTCTTAGAACGCCAAGAGAACCACTGAAGACGGACGCCACGGGGCCTATCGGTCGGCGGTTTCGATGGCGTCGATGCCGATGCTGGCGACGTCTTCGGCGATACCCGACGCTCGGAGTTCCTCGGGGGTGTACCACGCCCACGCCTCGGGGCTGGCTTCGTCGCCCGCGGGGTCGATATCCCTGCTCGGGGTTTCGGCGTAGTAGATGAGGTCGATGTGCTGGTGGCCGACGACGCCGTCGTGTTCGTTGATGTCGTAGAGAAGCGTGTGGCGGGGGTTCGGCAGGGCTTCACCCTCGGACCCGGGAACTCCGGGCCTGTCGTCGAGTAGCGTCGGCTGGAGGCCGGTCTCTTCGCGCACCTCTCGCAACCCGGCTTCGTGGGGGAGTTCACCCCGGTCGACGTGGCCGCCGGGTGGGATGCGGATGCCGTGGCGCTTGTGTTCGTGGAGGGCGGTGGCGCCGTCGTTGACGACGTAGACGGTCGCCGTGAAGTGGCGGGTCGTCTCCATACGCGGCGTCTCCGGAGGGCGAATATTAACCGCTGGCCAAGCACAGCGGAAGTAGAGTCCTGCCAGTTGCGGCCTCTCTCCCTCGCTGGCGATGATTTATATATACGGCGGCGGGAACAATCCCCGATGGAGCAGGTCAGCCTCGACACGTGTGACGTGGCGTCGTACGCCGGTATCGAGCGGCGGGGTCTCGGGAAGGTGCTGGGGGCCGAAGCGGTGGCTCTCAACCACTACGTCGTCGCGCCGGGCGAGCGCATCGCGGGCCTGCACGCACATCCGGATCAGGAGGAGGTGTTCGTCGTGTTGTCGGGCGAGGCGACCTTCGAGAGGCTGGACGGGAAACGATCGGTCACGGAGGATGAGGCAGTCCGCTTCGCGCCCGGCGAGTTCCAGTCCTGCACGAACCAAGCCGACGAGCGACTCGTCGTCCTCGCGGTCGGCGCGCCCGCCGACACCGACGAACTCCGGGTGCCGGTCGGCTGTCACGACTGCGAGGCCGAGACGATGGCGCTCGAATTCGCCGACGGAGGTGAGCGACTGGTCTGTCCGGACTGCGACGCCGAGCGGACGCCCGAATGCCCCGACTGCGGTGGGGACGAACTGCGCGCGGAACTGGTCGATGGCCGTCCCGCCAGCGTCTGTCAGGTCTGCGGCGCGACGACCCCTGCCCGATAGCCAGTCCGCGTCCGACTTTTATATACTCGCCCGCCGGAGTGCCGGCATGGACCGCGATAGGGCCTTACTGGTCGGTGGGGGTGTCGGCGTCCTCGCCGCCGCGCTGGCGCTCGCGTACGCGTTCGTCCTCGACCTCGTCGGTGTTCCGCCGACGCCCGGCGTGGCCTACGGGTCGATACTGGTGGCTGCGGCGGTCGCGGTCGTCCCCTTCGCCGTCGGCGGCGGGACGGCCTATCTCGCTGCCCGCCACGGCGTCGCGGCACCGCTGTTGCTCGTCGGGGTTTTCGCCGTCCTTCCCGGCGCGCTCGGCTGGCACGGCGGCGAACTGCTGGTCGGAATCTTCGTCATGGGTCCGTTCGTCGTGGTGGCCAGCCTCGCCGAACTGCTCGTCCGGGCCCGGTTCGGTCGCCTGTGGAATCCGCCCTCGGAGGCGGCTTTCCGTGCGCTTTCGGTCGGCGTGATGGCGGCCGTCGTCTACTTCGGCGTGTTCATGCTTCGGGCGGTCCTCCCGCTGTGGCGCATCGAGACCGGCGCACCGTCGGCGCTCCCGGAATCCGTCGATCTCCTGCTCACCCTGTGGTACGTCCTCGGCATCGCGCTCGTGCTCGTCGGCGTGCCCGTCGCGCTGAATCGGCGGTTCGGCCTCGTTGCGCCGCTTTTCGGACTCGCCGCCTACCTGCTGGTCGACCTCGCGTACCTCCAGCCGCTGGTCGCCGATGGGTCCGAACTCGTGGTCTCCTTGCTCGTGGTCGTGTTGCCCCTACTGGCGGCTGTTCTCGCTGGCGCTGGGGCTGTGGAGTGGTGGATCCGAGCGCGTCGCGGGGACTACGACGAGGTCGACGAGGAAGGCGGTGAGGGTGGCGAGGGCGGCGGATTCACGCTCGAAGGCGGGCTCTTCGGCGACCGCGTATAGCGGTTTTCGGGTTCGATCTCTGTGCTACCGTCTCTCGCGGACATCGGTGTTACCTGGTTGTGCTCATGTCGGCGAACGAATATATAGGTTCTATCTCCAACCAAGTAACGTAATGAAACCAGCTATCGAAATGACTGCTGTATCGCCTGCCGACCGCGCCACGCCGACCGAGGTGGTCGCCTGATGTTCGAGACCGCAGGGGCCGACATCGCGTTCCTCATCGCGCGCGTCCTCTTCGGCGGCATCCTCGCGTTCATGGGGCTCAACCACTTCCTGAACGCCGAGGACATGACCGGCTACGCCCAGTTCAAGGGGCTGCCGGCGCCGAAGGCCTCGGTCCTCGGAAGCGGCGGACTACTGGTCTTCGGTGGCCTCTCGCTCATCACGGGCGTTCTCCCGGCCATCGGCGCGGGCGCTATCGCTCTGTTCCTCGTCGTCTCGGCGATCACGATGCACGACTTCTGGAATCAGGAGGGCGAGGAGGCCCAAAACGAGATGACCGGATTCCTCAAGAACGTCTACGGCGCCGGCGCCGCGCTGGCGTTTCTCGCACTCGCGGGCGCGACGTGGCCCTACGCGGTCAACATCGGCCTGTAACCGCGACCCGACTCCGAACGCGACCTGTCCTTTTTATAAACGAACGACGCTTCCGAGTAGTTGCCCGAGCGGTTGCACCGTCTCGGCGGCGGGCGTCGTCAGCCGGATGTCGGAGTCACGAGTGACGTCGTAGAACCGGATTTCGAGGTCGAAGGTTCCGTTCTCGTTGATGGGTACCGCCTCGCGCTGGCCCGTCGGGTCGTGGCGCGCCCACGCGTACTCGCCAGCGTGGGTGGCGTCGGTTCGCCCGCGAATCTCGTAGACGTCGGGCCGCTGTTCGACCGCCTGTCCCGCCAGCGGGTAGCCGGCGTCGATCCACGCGTTGAAGCCCTCGTCGATGGCGTAGGTGTGGACGTAGCCGTTCTCGATGAGCGTGCCGCCGCGCATCGCCGAGAGATGGTGCGGACAGCCACAGTAAGTGACGATGCGGGTATCGGTTGAGCGGTCCGCAAGCGGGTCCTCGCCGTCTTGGCCGTCCGGCGCGGGACTGAGGACGGCCTCGGCGATGTGGGCCCGTTGGTAGGCGGTCGGGCTTCGAGCGTCGGCGAAGACCGTCCCGTCGTCCTCGCGGTACCACTCGATGGCATCGTCGAGGGGCACCAGCGGGACCTCGACGCCGTCGTCGGTGCTCGTCGTCTCGTAACCGTATTCGTTGGCGGCCTCCGGTCGGTCGCCGCCGAAACACCCCGCGGTCGCGGCCACGCCGGCAGCGAGGCCGGTTCGGAGGAACGTTCGCCGGTCCATAGGCGTCGCTAACGCGTGCGTGAGCAAAACGGTTCTCACGAACGCCGCCTCGCGAACGAACGATACCGTTTTGCGTCGGTCGCCCCTGCGGCCGGATATGCAACGCCGTGCGTTCCTCGCGGGAACGGCCGGCCTCGCTGGCGCCGTTGCCGGATGCAGCATGCGGTCGGTGAACGACGACCGGGTCTCGGCGTCCGGCGACATCGCCGTCCGTATCGACGGGGAGGCCCTCGACCTCACGGCCGACCGCTTCCAGTCCGAAAACGCCGACGAGTCCATCGCGTTCCACCTCCACGAGGGCGACGACGACTGGTACATGGAGGGCGACGAGCGCGTCACCGTCGCCGACGGCCTCGATCTACTCCCGAATTTCGCCTACGGCCGCGAGGATGGCTATCGCCGCCTCGAAATCGACGACGCCAGCTACGACGCGTCGTCGGCCGGCACGGAACTCGCCGCCTTCGTCGACGGCAGCGTCGTCGACCCGAGCGCCTACCGACTGCAGGACGGCGACGCGTTGCTCGTCGCCGTCACGACGACCGGGAGCCAACAGCCCGCCGTCGAGGGCGACCACGTCTCGGCGAGCGGCGACCTCGGTATCCGCATCGACGGCGACCCGTTCGACCTCACCGCGGACCGCTTCCAGTCCGAACACGCCGACGAGTCCATAGCGTTCCATCTCCACGACGGCGACGGCAAGTGGTACATGGAGGGCGACGAACGGGTCACCGTCGGCGAGGGACTCGACCTGCTGCCACAGTTCGCCTACGACCGTGATGAGGGCTTCCACGTCCTCACCATCGACGGAACCACCTACGACCAGCGTGAGGCCGGCACTGACTTCGCCTTCTCCGTCGACGATGTCCTCGTCGATCCGACGGCGTGGGAACCCGCCGACGGCGAGGCCATACAGGTCGACGTGACGACCGGCGCGTAACGAACCGCGAGTCGGCCGGCGGTCTTTTGGTCCCCGCCGTTCGAACGCCGGTCGTGACGCTGCTGGACGAGCTTTCGGGCTACGAGTTCGAGGACGCAGTCGCCTCGCTGTTCCGAGCCCACGACTACGACGACGTGCGGGTCGCCACTCGCGTCGCCGACGAGGGACGCGATATCACGATGTACGACGGCGACACCGCCTACGTCGTCGAGTGCAAGCACACCGGGGCCGTCTCCCGGCCGGTCGTCCAGAAGCTCCATTCGGCCGTCGCCACCTTCGACCACGACGGCCCGAAACGCGGCATGGTCGTCACCTCGGGCCGCTTTACCGACCCCGCCGAGGAGTACGCCGAACGCCTCGAACGCCGCGGGGACCCACACCCTATCGACCTCGTCGACGGAAGTGACCTCCGCGACCTCGGCGAGGCGGCGGGAATGGACCTCTACAACGGTCGCATCGAGATCGTCTGCGAGGAGACCCTCCCCGTCGGCGACCCCGAGACGGTCCTCGTGGACGTCTTCGAGGACGTCGACAACGCCCCCTCACGAAGCGACCTCCCGGCACCCGACTACGACGTGGTCTACCGGCCCGTCGTCGATATCGAGGCAGTCACCCGCGCCACCTTCGAGACCAGCGTCGGCGTCATCCACCGCATCGACCGCCGGGACCACCTCGTCGTCGAGGCCGACCGCGGCGGCCCCCGACTCGCCTCGGACCTCGTCGACTTGACGGGTGTCGAAACGGCGTCCCTCGAAGCCGCCCAGCGGCGCCACGGCGGCGAGGCCGAACGCTTCGACCGGACCGAGACCGAATACCGCGAGTGGGCGACCGAACGGCTCTGTGACCTGCTGGAGACGACGGTCACCTACACCGGCGACAACAACGTCACCTATCACAGGGACTGCCGTCCAGCTCCGAGCGACGTGGCTGTCCGCCGGACCGACCCGCTCTACGTCCCCCGCGTCGACGCCGGCGTCGAGTTGGGCGAGTACGCCCACCGCTACGCGTACGCCGCCGCCGGCAACCGCTATGTGGCCCGCGAGGACGGGGTTCGTCGCTGTGTCCACTGTGACACCGCCGGCGCCGAGGCCGCCACCTACACCTACTGCGAGAACTGCGGCAGCATCAGTTGTGAGGCCCACACCAAGGAGGAACGCCTCACCGGCGAGCCGGTCTGTACCGGCTGTGCGGTCACGGGGGAGTTCTTCTTCGCCACGAAGTACTTCTTCGACGAATCGAACCGCGAGACGTTCCGCGAGGAGTACGAGGCGATGCCCTTCTACCGCAAACCGCTGGAGAATCCACACCTCGCGGCGGGCGCCGCCGTGGCGCTGGTACTCGTACTGCTGTTGCTCATCGGGCTGTTCATTTAAAAGACGTTAGTCGTTCGACTCCTTCGTTCATACGGACCGTTGTAGTCTTTTACCGGTCATCGCCAGTACAGGTCGGCGATGACGGTAAATCGTTACAACGGTCCGTATCAGGAAATCGACCGACACGATTGTGCGGACGAAACTGCTTCAGGCCGTATTCCGTAGCCGAGCGGTACGAATCTCTCAAAACAGAGCTAGCAGCTGTTATGAACGACGGTACCGCATAAAAACGAACGAGAGCGCTCGACCGGAGTGCGTCTCGGGACCGCTGTTAGTTGCCCTTGCCCTTCCCATTCGAGGGGAAGGCATCCGCGGCGTCCTGTGCTGCCTCTTCCGTGCAGTAAAACGCCACGAAGCTGATGGCGTGGGGGTCCACGTACTCGGCGGTGACCTCTCCGTCATCGGCGACCAGTTCCTGGACCTCGAGTTCCTGTCCGGCCTTGACCACCGCGTAAACGGTGCAGTAGTCCGTGCCGAAGGTCGCGGAGACGGGCTCGAATGCCTCGTCGTCCTTGCTCATGAAGCTACCCGGTTCGTAGGTCACGAGGGTGTCGTCGCCCTTCTCGAAGACGAAGTCGTAGTCGACACATTCGCCGTTGTCGTTTTCTTCGATACAGGCGAACTCGTACTTCGCGAGGAGGTCCTCACTCGTGCACTCGTCGCAGACGTCGAGGGCACCCACGGTCATGTCACCGAAGCCGTAGGCGTATCGAGAGCCATCGAGATACATCTCGTAGGCGGTGCCCTGGGCACCGTTAGCCTTGTCGACGACGACGATCTCGTCGCGCGTGGTGTTCGATCCGACCAGATCGCCGGCTCCGGCGTCCCGAACCGCCAGCCCGGTGAAGAAGTCGCCGGTCACACCGACCGACGTCGCTTCGCCGAACGTCCCGCTGCTTTGATCGTAGTCGACGGTGTACAACTCCTGATCGCCACTGGAGTAGAGGTACAGCACTCCATCGGCGTCGAATGCGATGTCCGCCCCTTGGATGTCTGCGCCGGTTACCGTGACGAACGACGTCGCGGTGGGGCCGGTAGGATCGATGGTATAGAGCGTGTTATCGTCTTGGCTTGCGACGTACAGCGTGCCCGCCGGAGAGTAGGACGCCAGAACGACGCCGCCGGGGAGCCCGCTGATGAGGCCTTCGTCTTTGAACAAGTCGTTGCCCACGTCGTAGGTACCCAGGTGTTTGCTATTCTTATCGACCATGTAGATGGTCGCGCCGTCGACCGACGCAGCAATCGCATCGACTTGCCCGAAGTCGGAGTCAGTCAGATCTTCCAGTAGCACGAGATTAGCTCGCGGCGGCGAGACGGAGCTATCGAGGTCGACCGAGTAGAGCTTGCCGAGGAAGTTTCCGGAATTATCACCACCGGAATCCGTGAGATAGAGCGTTTCGGTCGTGTGCGAACTGGCAGCGACGCCGCCGCTGAATGCGGGCAACCCGAACGTGCCGATGGCACCCATCACACCTACCGTTCTCAGGACGTTCCGACGGTTCAT
>NZ_JAZKTR010000112.1:0-8052 GCF_036625485.1 Natronomonas sp.
TGTTGGCTATGCCGTACCCACGGAGGCAAGTTTCCCGTCGCCGGTACTCCGGTTTGTGCGCTCCTCGTTGGGACTGACCCTCTCGGGAGAGCGTGGTGACTCCGACCAGTTGTGGTCGTCCCACTTGAGGCGCACGGGCCGTGCCATCGACCCGACGTCTTTGCCAGCCTGTCGTTCGAGGAACGTCCGCGAAGCGCCGAGGTCGGCGTGGCCCTCGTAGCCACACGAACACCGGAACACGTCGCCGTTCCGGTCTGTCTCGTCGCGCTCGCCACACACCGGGCACTCCGCGGTCGTGTACGCTTCTGACTCGACTTCGACCGCGATGCCGTACTCCTCGGCAGTCGTAGCGAGACGGTTGATGAACGAGCGATACGCCCAGAACTGGTGCGTTTTCTCGCTCACCCGTGCCGACCAGTGTTTCGAGAGGACGTCGGTGAGGTCGCCCACGTACACGGTGGCAACGCCTTCGCCGTACAGTCGTTCCATCAAGTCGCGGACGAGCGCGTCCTGTGCGTGGTCGCGTCGTCGTGTCCGCGTGCGGTACAGTCGTCGAATCCGGTGACTGCTGTACCGACCTTCGTGGAGTTTCGACTGCAAGCGGGCGATTTCCTCGGTGGTGTTGTGGAAGCGGGCGAACAGGTCGCGTCCCTCGTAGAGGTACTGCTGGCCGGTCGTGGTGGTACAGGCGACGAGGTTGTTCGCACCCACGTCCAGCGCAGCCGATTCCTCGGCTAATGGTGAATCCCGTCGAGAATCAGGCACGGTGACGGGTTGAATGGCTCTGAACGTGTCGTCCACCTCGTCGTAGTACAGTTCCAACCGCCCCGGTTCGCCGTCCCACTTCGGGTCGCCAGTGACTTCGAGGCGCAGACGGTCGTGGTAGCCAAGGCCGTACTCGTCTTTCAGGTCTTGGCCGACGGGGATTTCGAGGCGACTCCGCTCGCCGATCTCGAGAGTGTACTGGTCGTTGCGGATATACGTCCGCAACTCCCTGCCGTCGTCCTCGTTGCCCCAGTAGCCCGGCAGGGCGGTGTCCTCGCCATCTTTTCGGGCAGCGAAAAACGATCGCCACGCTTCACTATTCTTACGGATGACTTGTTGGGCGGTGGCGGAGCCGAGGACGCCGACGTACTGTTTGCGGTAGTCGTCGGTGTCCCACACCGATTCGCCATCGAAGAAGTTCTGGCGACGTTCGTAGGTGAGTTCGTTCCACAGGCTGGCAGAGGCGTCCAACAGGTCGCGGAGCAGTTGCTCGTCCTCGGCGGAGAGCGGGCGTACCGCGAACGTGTTGGTTCGCCTCACGACAACAGACATTTATATTCCTATGTCTAAATGTCTTTTGGACACAGCCGATGCGACCGAACATCGACATCTCGCACACGTTGAACGGGCGCGTGAAAGACTACGCCGAACAGCAGGATGTACCCCTTGAAGAAGCCTATCGGGAGATTATCGAAGCGGGGTTGGAAGCGGTGGAACATCCAGACGAGCAATAGCGCGTGGATTGCCGAGTCATGCTGTCGCTTACACCCACCCCTGAAGGGGTGGGCTTCCGCTCGCAACGTGTCATGCTAGCACCCATCGTGACTAAGTCGGTCCCGGCGCTTGGTCGGGGCATGCCCGACGACGCACCCAACTGCGAGTTCTGCCGCATCGCCGCGGGCGATACCGACGACCACCGCGTGTATGAGGACGAGGAGACCGTTGCGTTTCTGGATGCCAACCCGGCCGTCAAGGGGCACGTCATCGTCATCCCGAAGCGACACGTCACGGGCGTCCTCACTACCGGCGTCGGAGAGGCCGTCTTCGCGACGGTCGGGACGGTCGCCGAGGCGCTCCAGGCCGATCTCGGGGTCGACGGGTTCAGCACCATCCACACCACCGGGCCGCTCATCGGGACCATCGACCACGCACACGTTCACCTGTTGCCACGATGGGAAGGCGACGACGTCTCGCTGGCATTGCCCCGCAGAACACTGGACCACGACCAGGCCGAACGGCTCGCCGAGCGGTTGCGCCAGATAACGGCCTGACCCGGGTCGTCAGCCCTCGATAGCGGCCGCGATGCGCTGGATCGGGTGGTCGGGCGTCTCGGCGTCCTCGCGGTCGCCGAGTTGGGTGCGGCAGGAAGCCCCCGGCGCGACGGGGTCGGCGTCGACGGCATCGACCTGCTCGAAGAGGTTCTCGCCGATGGCCTGACTCATCGAGTAGTGTTCGGCCTCGTAGCCGAACGACCCGGCCATCCCACAGCAGGTCGAATCCAGCGGTTCGACCTCGTATCCGACCCGTCGCAACACGCCGACGGCGTGGTGGTCGCGCTTGGTCGCCTTCTGGTGACAGTGGCCGTGATAGACGAGCGCCTCGTCGGGCGCCGCCTCGGCGTCGGGGTCGATATCGAAGGCCTCGTCGAGGCGGTGGGTATCGAGATACTCACAGACGCTGTAGGTGTACTCGCCGACGAGGTCGACGGCAGCACCTGAGACGAGCGACGCGTAATCGTCCTGAATCATGACGGCGTCGGAGGGCTCACAGACGACGACGTCCCACCCGTCCTCGATGCGCGGCGCGAGCGTGGTGACGACCTCCTCGGCGCGTTCGGCCGCCGCCCCCAGAAAGCCCTTCGAGTAGGCCGCCCGACCGCTCGACCCCACAGCCGGCACTTCGACGTGTACGTCGGCGGCTTCGAGGACTCGTACCGCCGCCTTCGCCACCTCGGGGTTCGTGTAGTTCGTGAAGGTATCCGGCAACAGGAGGGCACGCCGGTCGGCCTCCTCGACCGGGACTGCAGGGCCACGCGCCTCGAACCAGTCGACGAAGGACTCCCGACGGAAGGTCGGCAGCGCACGCTCCCGTGCGATGCCGACGGTCTTCTCGAGTAGCGTCCGTGCCCCGGGAATCGCGTCGACGCGGTTGGCCAGCGGCGCGAGGCGACTGCCCCATTTGGCGGTCCAGTCGATCTCGGCGAAGAGCCGTTCGCGAAGGGACGTGCCGTGTCGCTTGTTGTTGGCGTACTCGACTTCGGCTTTCAGTTTCGCCATGTCGACCTCGCTCGGGCAGTCGTTGGCACAGCCCTTACAGCCGACACAGAGGTCCATCACCTCCGCGACGAACTCGGGGTCGGTCGCCTCGACGTCGAGGTCGCCGCTCATCGCCGCACGGAGGGCGTTCGCCCGGCCGCGCGTGCTCTGTATCTCCTCGTCGGCCGCCCGATAGGTCGGACACATGACGCCGCCGGTCGTCTCCTGTGGGCCGCGACAGCCGCCGCAGCCGTGACACAACTCGGCCATCCCCTGAAAGCCGTTGTCGTTGTCCCACTGCAGGACGGGGTCGAAACCGGGGTCGAACTCGTAGTCCGGGTCGAACCGGAGGTTCTCGGTCATCTCGACGTCCCCGCAGACCTGACCCGGGTTGAGGAGCCACCACGGGTCCAGCGTGTTCTTGAGGCTCCGGAAGACCTCGAAGACCTCATCGCCGTAGAGTTTCCTGTTCCACTCGGTGCGGGCTCGACCGTCGCCGTGCTCGCCCGAGACGCTGCCGTCGTATTCGAGCACGAGGTCCGTCGCCCCCTCCGCGATGGCCCGCATCCGCTCGACGCCGTCGACGGTTTTCGTGTTCACCAGCGGCCGGATGTGCAGACAGCCCGGCCCAGAGTGGGCGTAGAAACTCGCGAACGTGTCGTTCTCCGCCAGTACCTCCTTGAAATCCGCGACGTACTCCGGGAGGTGTTCCGGCGGGACGGCGGTGTCCTCGATGAAGCTGATGTGTTTCTCGTCGGTCGTCCGGCCGAGCAGAATCGGGAGCCCCGACTTCCGGAGCTTCCAGAAGCGCTCGCGGTCGGCCTCCGCGTGAGCCTCCGCGGCGTAGAAGGCTCGAACGGGCGCGTCGGTCGCCTCGGCGTCCTCGATACCGTCGGCGTCCGCCTCGACGTCCGTCTCCGGCTGACGGTCGGCGAGCAACTCCGCGACCCGCTGTCGGCCCTCGGCATCCGAGTCGGCGTAGAACTCCACGAGCAGGACGCTTCCCGTTCCCTCCGGGAGCGTCTCCTCGACGAGTTCCCCGAACTCGGAGGTCTCCCGGGCGAGGTCCAAGAGCACGTCGTCCAGCACCTCGACGGCGGCGGGGTCGAACTCGAGGATAGCGGAGACGTCTTCCAGCGCGGTGATGAGGTCGTCGTACGCGAGCAGTGCCATCGCCTTCGTCTCGGGGATCGGCTCCAGGGAGACGGTGGCCTCGGTGACGATGCCGAGGGTGCCCTCACTGCCGGCGAAGACCCGCGCGAGGTTGACCGTCTCGCGGTCGCCCTGCTGGACGGCGCGGTACTCCTCGACGAGGCGGTCGAGGTTGTACCCGGAGACGTTCCGCTTCAGTTCCGGATACGCCGAGCGTATCGTCTCGGCTTTCTCCTCGGCGATGTCGAGCAGTTCGGCGTAGACCCGCCCGAGAAACGTGTCGGGGTCGGCGCGGCGGCGCCACTCCTCGATAGTTATCTCGCCGAACCGGTGGACGGTACCGTTGCCGAGGACGACCTCCAACTCCTCGATGTAGGCGTCGGTCTTGCCGTAGACCAGCGAGTGGCTGCCCGTCGAGTTGTTACCGATTGCGCCACCGAGGGCGCTCTTGTCGCCCCACGCCGGGTCCGGCGCGAACTTCAGGCCCTCGTCGGCGAGTTCGGCGTTGAGGTCGCCGAGTCGGACGCCGGGTTGGGCGGTCGCCTCCCGCGTGTCGGCATCGACCTCGACGAGGCCGTCCATGTGGTGGGTGAAATCCAGCACGACGGCCTCGTTGACCGTCTGACCGGCCAGCGACGTGCCGCCGCCACGGGGAAGCACCGGAATGGCACGCTCCTCGCAGTAGTTCATCACCGCGACGACGTCGGCAGTGTCGGTCGGGAACACGACGCCGATCGGCGTCACCTCGTAGGCCGAGGCGTCGGTCGCATACAGCGTGCGTGTGAACTCGTCGAAGCGGACCTCGCCGTCGATGAGCGCTTCGAGGTCGGCGACCAATCCGGACCGGTCGACCGACCCCCCGGTGTAGTCGTAGTCGGCGCGGTCGTCCGCGGCCGGGTCGACGCGGATCCGCTCGTCTCCACCCTCCGTGGCCATACGTTGCCTACTGGCCCCGGCGTCTAAAACCCCGGTAGTCGGGGACGGAACCGCCGCAACGAGCCGTCAGTCTCGCTCGTAGGTGACGAAGGTGACCTCGTCGCCGTCCTCGCGGGCCGTTTCGGTCCATTCCTCGCCGATTTCGGGGAAGTAGGTGTCCCCCTCGGGCGACTCCGGCACCTCCGTAATCACCAGTTCGTCCGCCTCGTCGATGAACTGCTCGTAGACCGTCGCACCGCCGACGACGTAGACGGTCTCCTGGCCTTCGTCGAGAGCCCCACGGGCGAGTTCGAGGGCCTCGTCGGTCTCCGAAGCGTGGACGGCCCCTGCCGGTAAATCGAGCGACTCCTGACCCGAGAGGACGATATTCGTTCGACCCGGCAGCGGCCCACCGAGGCGCGAGGCGATGGACTCGTAGGTGGTTCGGCCCATGACGACGGGATGGCCCATCGTCGTCGCCTTGAAGTGCTGGAGGTCCTCCGAGTAGTGCCACGGCATGTCGCCGTCGACGCCGATGACGCCGTTCTCCGCGACCGCAGCGATAAGCGAGAGCTTCATTCGGCGACCGCGAAATCAAGCCCCGGCGCGGGGTCGTACTCTTCGAGCCGAACGTCCTCGTATTCGAGTTCGTCCAGCGGCTCGTTCGCCACCTCGAGGGTCGGCCGCTCGCGTG
Organism: Natronomonas sp.; assembly: GCF_036625485.1. Lineage (GTDB taxonomy): Archaea > Halobacteriota > Halobacteria > Halobacteriales > Haloarculaceae > Natronomonas. The sequence continues at coordinate 5,782 of NZ_JAZKTR010000112.1, forward strand.
GCTCTCGGGTCAACTGGGTGAGCAGGTTCGGCACGTGGTCGTAGTTCTCCTCGCCCTCGGCTTCGGCCGGCGCCGTCTCTTCGAGCCACCCGCGGACATCGGCGTACTCCGCGCGCTCGTCGACGTTCGCCAGCCGCTCTTGGAGTTCCTGGAGGTGTTCGCCGTACCATTCGCCGCGGTCGCCCTGCCCGCAGTAGACGTGAGCGTCGACGATGGTGTGGCCGAACGACCCCACCTCGAAGTCGGTGCGGTTGGCGACGGCGTGGGCGAGAATCGAGTAGGCCGCGAGGTTGAAGGGGACGCCCAAGGCGATGTCGCCCGAGCGCTGGGTGAGATGGACGTTCAGGCGGTCGCCCTGCACGTTGAACACGAAGGTGTAGTGACAGGGCGGCAACGTCGAGACCGCGGCGTTGGCCGGATGCCACGCGTTGACGACCATCCGCCGGGAGTTGGGGTTCTCTTCGAGCGTATCGAGGACGTACTGGATCTGGTCGAAGACCTGTCGTTCCTCGCCGTTCGGTGCCGTCTCGGTGTCGGTCCAGCGGTGGGTCTCGTCGGGCCAACTCTCACCGGGCAGCCGACTCGTGTCGTCGGGGACCGGGAAGCGCCGCCAGAAGCGGCCGTAGGCGGTATCGAGCATGCCGTCCCCGTCGGCCCACGCGTCCCAGATCTTCGTCTCCTCGCGGAGATTGCGGATGTGTTCCTCCCCGGAGAGATACCACAGGAGTTCGTGGATGAGTGAGTTCCAGCGGTAGCCGTCCATCCGCTTCGTCGTCAGCAGGGGAAAGCCCTCGGCGAGGTCCACCTCGTAGTGGTGCGAGAAGGAGGCGACCGTATCGACGCCGGTCCGGTTCGGCTTGTAGGTCCCACCCGAGAGGACGTTCGAGACGAGGTCGTGATACTGGCGCATTCGTTGCTACCGAATCTGCCCGGCAGTAGGTAAAAGGTTCCGTCAACGGCCAACCGGACGGCGGCCGAAACGCGACGAATCCGGCGCAAGCGGTGCGAAAGGATTTATTGCCGGCGGCGCTGTCGGCGGATGCATGCCCTCCGACCCCGACGACGAGCAACTCCTCGTCGGCCTCGCCATCGCCGGCATCGTCATCCTCGCCTACAGCGTCCTCGTCGCCCAGCAACTCCTGCTCGGTGCCTCAGTCGTCGTCTGGCTACTGGGATTGTATCTGCTGTGGCGATTCATCCGAGCACACGAGCGCATCGCGGCCGCGCTCGAAGCGCGGAACCGAGACGAGTAGAAAAACGGTCGCCAACGCCGTCGGTTACCGTTCGAGGACGAACTGCCGGACGATCTGCAGGACGTGGACGAACACACCCGTGAACGCCACGTAGATGCCCAGCGAGTGGATGAGCGGCTGGTCGCCGCGATAGCCGTCCCGGACGCGCCAGATCTCGTAGCCGAGACGGAGCGTGAAGCCGGCGAAGATGAACAGGAAGCCGCCGATGAGGACGGGCGTGACGAAGGTCCCGACGAACACCAGCACGGCGCCAATGACGAACGCCCCCAGCGACCACGTGTTCCAGTGGCTGTAATCCTTGTCGCGGACGTAGACGTAGGCCGCGATTCCGACCGTCATCGCGACGGTGATAGCGAGAGTGACGCCGAGCAGCGCACGAGCGCTCTGGGAGCTGACTGTGGCGACGATGCCGCCGCCGAAGACGCCGTAGGCGGCCTGCAACAGCGCGATACCGGCGTAGGCCCTGCCCATATCGCCCGATTCGAGGCCCTTCTCGGCGAGGTAGTTCCCCGCGGTCAGGACGATACCGAACACCAGCAGACCGACGATAGGTGCGACCCCGAACAGGAGGTCGTTTATCGCCGCCAGCGGCGTCATCGCGACGACGGCCATCAACAGTACGTTGAGCCCGATGAGCGCCGCTGCCGGCAGGCCGACCTCCCTGAACTTCGGATGTGCCGTGCCGGTTCGCGTGGAGTAGGCTTGTCCCATGCCCGGAGGTCCGCTCGCACGCCGCTTATAAATAGCGGCCGTCACGGCCGCAACGGATATTTAAGTCCTATCGTGCGGAATCCATGCGCATGGATTATTCGACCGCGAGTACCGACGACATCGACAGCGTCGTCCCCGAGGAGTACGGCGGTATGTGGTTCTTCCGCGGCCCGCTCGACTGCGAGAACCTCGGCATCACGCTACTGGAACTGGAACCCGGCGGGAAGGGCAAACACCACTCGCATGAAGCAGACGGCCAAGAGGAGGTCTACCTCGTCGTCGGCGGCGAGCAGGCCAACGACGCCGA
>NZ_JAZKTR010000113.1:0-7885 GCF_036625485.1 Natronomonas sp.
TCTCGCTGGAGACCTGCTGTTGGCTCGCGGACTTCTCGTGGCCCTTGTACCGTTTCAGGATCATCAACGAGCGGGTGGCGTTGATGCGGAAGTAGCGCTTGAGCAGGTCGGTCCCATCGAGGGCGGCCCGGAGGTCGGAGCGGACGTCCTCGGGGTCGATATCGGCGATGATGCCGTCGATATCGACCTTCCGATTGAGGGGCATCGACAGCGTGAATCCGTGGTCGGCGACGGCAACCTTGACGTTCGTGTTGGCCTGCTGGGCACAGCGGTAGGCCAGCAGGCGCGAGAGGCCGTCGTTGAACCGCCGGCCGTAGTTGGCGTGGACGTAGTAGTTGCGCCGGTATTCCTCGCGGTCGAGTTCGACCTCGAGGGACAGTCGCTGGTCCGTCGAGACGCTCCCGATACCGGCATATTCGACCTGTGCCTCTACCATCCGCGTGATTGCGCGGACGGTGTTCTCGTCCAGCGGGAACTCCCGGAGCCACCGACGGACGTCGGGCGGGCCTCCGTCTTCCAGCCGCTCCAGCAGTTCGCGCTGGAAGGTCAGAATCTCGCGGCCGAGGTCATACGAGAGGGGCAACCGCTCGGAGAACCACGAGGGAACGGTCGCACGGGCGCTCGTGCGGTCGACGTAGACGTTCGACCCGCGGCGATAGCTGTATTCGTAGTTCGACCCGCCGAGGACGAACACGTCGCCCTTCTCGAGGGTGTCGAGATACTCCTCGTCGAGTTGGCCGACCCACTCGTCGCCCGACCGGACGATGACGTCGCAACTGAACGAGTCCGGAATCGTGCCGATGTTGGTCATGTAGATGACCCGCGCGAGACGGCCGCGCTTGCCGACAAGCGGCGTGCCGGGAGCGAACTCGTCGTAGTGGTACTCCCCGCCCGGCGGGTCGTTGTCGTCGCGCCAGACCTTCGGGTAGACGTTCTTGTCTTCCATGCCGTCGTAATCGGCCGTCAGGTAGCGGAACAGCGACTCGTATTCCGCATCGTCGTAGGCCCGATAGGGGTAGGCGCTCCGGAGGACGGACCTGATTTCGGCCTCCGGAAGCGGGCCGTTGATAGCCATGCCGTAGACCTGCTGGGCGGCAACGTCCTGTGCGTTCTCGGGGACGAACACCCGGTCGACGAAGCCCTCCTCGGCCTTCTTGAGCATGACCGCACACTCGACGAGTTCGTCGCGGTCTAGCGCGATGACCCGGCCCTTGACCGTCTGTCCGAGTTGGTGGCCGGCCCGGCCCACGCGCTGGAGCATCGCGGCGACGGATTTCGGCGACCCGACCTGGACAACGAGGTCGACATATGGCATGTCGATGCCCAGTTCCAGGGACGTGGAGGTGGTCACGACGTCCAACTCGCCGCTTTTGAGCCCCTCCTCGATGCGCTTCCGTTCGTCCTTCGAGAGCGACCCGTGGTGACACCCGGAGTTCGACTCGTCGTAGCCGCCGCGCTCCCGGAGGTTATGGAGGACGCGCTCGGCACCTGACCGCGTATTCGTGAATACGAGCGTATTCGTGTGATCGGAAACGAGGTCGTCCAGCTGCCCGTAGAACCGCTCGGAAACGACATCTCGGGGCGTATTGATGAGGTCGTCCGTCGGGCAACTCAACTCGATATCGAAATCGCGGACGAATCGTGCGTCGACGATATCGTACTCGCGGGGCGTCCACTCGCCCGAGGCCTCGTCGTAGGTGCCGCCGACGAGGAACTCGCCCATCGTATCGAGCGGTTCGACCGTCGCCGAACAGCCGATTCGGGTCGGCGAGGTCGAACAGAGGCGTTCCAGTCGTTCCAACGATACCGAGAGGTGCGTGCCGCGTTTGTTCTCCGCCAGCGAGTGAATCTCGTCGACGATGACGTATTCGACCGTCTCCAGTTTCTCCTTGAACTTCGGGCTGTTGAGCAGTATGGCCAGCGTCTCCGGCGTCGTGTTGAGGATGTGCGGCGTCTCCCGCAGCATCTTCTGGCGGTCACTATCGCTCGTGTCACCGTGGCGGATGGCGTGGCGTATGTCGACCGATTCGCCGCGGTCGTCGAGTTTCTCGGTGATGCCGTCCAGCGGCTCCCCGAGGTTGCGGTGGATGTCGTTGGCCAGCGACTTGAGTGGCGAGATGTAGAGACAGTAGACGCTGTTGTCGAGGCCGTCCTCGTTGACTTCGGCGCGGTCGAAGAGGTCGTTGATAATCGCGGTGAAGGAGGCCAGCGTCTTTCCGGACCCCGTCGGCGCACAGACCAGCGTGTTCGTCCCGTCGTCGATGCGGGGGATCGCGCCCTTCTGTGGCGGCGTGAAGAAGCCGCCGTTGTCGGGGACGAATTCGCCGAACTGTTCGACCCACCACTCCTGGACGGCCGGGTCGAGACGGCCGAACGCCTCGGCGTCGTCTATCGGTACGGACTGGGCGTCGTAGGCGAAGTCGTAGCTCTCCAGCAGCCGACGGGCGTCGGCTTCAGCACCGTCGTTCCCCATCTACGAATCACGTGGGGCCGAACGGGCAAGTGGGTTTTGTCGCGCCGCACCACAGGGCACTTGCCGTCGGCCGCCGACGCTCCGACCATGCGCGTAACCTTTCTCGGAACGGGTGCGGCGATGCCGACCGGCGACCGAGTCCAGACCGGCCTCCTGCTGGAGGACCCGAACGGGGACGCCGACCCCCTGCTGGTCGATTGCGGCAGCGGCGCCCTTCATCGACTCGCCGAAACCGACGTGGGCTACGACGGTATCGGCACCGTCCTCCTGACCCACCACCACCTCGACCACGTCTCGGACCTGATGGTCCTCCTGAAAGCCCGCTGGCTGGCTGGCGAGACCGACCTCGAAATCGTCGGCCCCGACGGGACACGGGCACTCGTCGAGGACCTCCTTTCGGTCCACGACTACATGCAGGGGCGCTTCGACCTCACGTTCCGCGAACTCGGACCCGGAACCCACACCGTCGCCGGGTACGATATCGAGGCGGCCGAGACGATCCACTCGATGTACTGTCTGGCCTACCGCTTCGAGACGGAGGATGCGGTCTTCACGTTCTCTGCCGATACGGAAGCCAGCGACGCAATCGCGGACCTCGCCGACGATTCGGCGATCCTCCTCCACGACTGTTCGTTCCCCGACGAGGTCGACGTCGACAACCATCCGACGCCGACGAAACTCGGGAAGACACTCGCCGGCCACGATATCGGGCGCGTCTATCTGACCCATCTCTACCCCCACACGCAAGGCAAACACGACGAGATGATTCAGGCCGTCGAGGAGGGCTTCGACGGCGACGTTCGGATGGCTCGCGACGGGATGACGATCGACCTCTCGAAGCGCGATTAGCAGTCGTTACTGGTAGGATTTATTTCGCGTAGGCTGGCTCGCCAGCGACGACCCGCCGAGTCGCCGTCAACGAAACGTCAGAGCTAGCATACGTCATTCGAGCGGTCGTCCCATAGATGTTCGGCGTCGCTGTTGGCGACCCGGAACCGAACGCCTCGTAGTGGTCGTTCGCTGCTGGGTCGATGATCACGTCGACGCGCAACGAATAGGTCCCGCCGATCTCGTCGGGATTGTGGTACTCGATGTCGAGCGTTCCCGCAAGCCCCTCCGCGAACACGAGCGTCGAACACTGCCTTCCACCCACTGTCCCCGCAACGAGGTCGATCTCGACTTCGGCGGCGTCGACCTCACAGGGTGCCTTCTCGGTCCCATCCACGACCGGCTTTACGGTCACATCGTTGTCCGTGTTCTCGTAGATGTGTAGCTCCCAGACAGTTCCGTTTCCGTCGGTGATATGGACGGTAGAGGAGTTCCCCAGAAGATCGCTGCCGCCACCGTCGGTGTAGAGGTCGTCACGATTGACCACCATCGTATAGTCGCTGACACCACCGACACCTCCAGCGACCTGCCAGTCGCTCGAGTCCCCGCTCGCGTTAGTGAAAGCTCGTGACTGATTCGTCCGTCGAAGATGCGTTTCGTTCGTCTGATTGATCGTCGTTATATCGAACGACATCCCTTGTTTCGCATACTCGGTCCCATAGGAATCCTGAAAGCTAGTAGTCAATCGCGTGTAGTTCCGCGTCAACTCATCGTACGAGTCATTATGCTGAGCATTTGCTCTCCCCTGTAGGGTATCGACAGTCTCGAATGTCGTCGATGCTACAGAAATGGCGTCATCAGTGTTGTCGGTTGACCGCGTCGAGAGGTTCTCCGTATAAATAGCAGAATTAAGAACGATCGCGAGGCCGACGAATAATACGGCCAAAAGCAGCGCAGTGATCACCATCAACTGCCCCGTTGAGAACCCCCACCGTTTTGATTCATTTATTTATACTGCCCAATAGAATATAGTCACCTCTTGTTATAATTTATGCTTCATTTAAGATAACTAACCTGATGACAGGTATTGTTATGCTTTGATAATTGGATTGTCACTTCATGGATGCGAACTTACGAAGTGATATCAGAGAAGAAACGCCACAGTCGAGAGACGCCGCTGATGTGGCTGTCGGACTGATTAATACGCCTTCTACCGAGCGAATACCGAAACGGCGTAATAACCGCCGTTAATCAAGCCGATATCGCAGCAGCGCCGCCACGCCACCCAGATTCGAGAGTTGTTTGCCGGGGTCGAATTCGTGGGAGAAGACGGTCACGTCGCCGCCCTGCCGTTCGACTGTATCGATGAGTTCGTTCGCGTCGACGTCCCAGTCGCCTTCGCCGGCGCGTTCCTCGCGGAGGCGCTTGTCGAGGATGAGCAGCGTCTCGACGGCGCCGTAGTCGGCGGCCTTCTTGACCTCCTCGATGCCGTAAGCGGCTTTCGCGCCTTCCCCGATGCGCTGCATCAGTTCGTCGATTAGTTCGGCCTCCTCGGAGATGCGTGTCTCCGTCTGAATCCGGTCGACGGCACCGCGTTTGAGGACCTCGTGAACGCCGCGGTCACCGACGGCGGCGGTGTCGACGATCTGTATCTTCTCGGCGACGTCGGGGGTCTCCTCCTCGATGTAATCCAGCGCGTCCTGTTTCGTGAAACCGGGGCCAGCGAGGATGATGGCCGGCGCGTCGAGACGCTTGAGTACCTCGGCCAACTCCGCGAAGAGTTCGTCCCGGCCGCGGGCGTACTCGCCTTTACCCGTCGTCCCGGTCACCGTGGCGCGTTCCTCGACGCCGTACTGGGCGACGGTGTGGACGTGGGCCTCACCCTCTTCGACGGTGGCGATGGCGACGTCCGGCTGTTCGGCGGCTTCGACGGCCTCCTGGAGGCGCTCCAGTTGGTCGACCTGCCAGACCTTCTCGATCTCGAGTTCGTCGTGTTCCTCGACGTTGAACGTGTGGTGGAAGCCCAACTGGTCCTCTCGCGAGCAGTCGACGATTTCGCCGCCGACACGGAGGCGGTTGGCGAACTTGGCGAACTCGACGCTTTCGACCTCGATGCGGAGCCACATCGGCTCCCGCTGGCCGCCCGTGTCCCGCATCTTGTCGTCGTCGCGCTGGATTCGGCGAGTAGTATCGCCCGAAACGAGGTCGCCCGGCTCCAGAATATACGTGAGATGCCACAGGTCGTCGAGGCTCTCGGGAACGACCGTAATCCGTTCGGCCCGCCCCTCGACGCTCTGGCGGTCGGCGATTCGCATACGGCTACCTCCGAGCGGCGGCGGTAAGTGCCCTGCTATTCGGTTGGCCGTGCGGCCGACCTATTCGTTGACCATCGTACTACCGCCCGGTGGGCAGAACTCCTGAATCTTGTCCGCGCTGGCGATTTTGCGGACGAAACTCGTGTCCTCGAAGCGCTCCCGGAAGGTTCGGTAGATCCGCTTTGCAATGTCGTTCTGGGCGTACTGGCCCGGTTCGAGACGAACCGAGGTTTCGACCCGGTCCTCGATGGCCGACGGCGGGCCACCGATGACCCGCGTGTCGGGTTCGCATTTGATGCCGACGGCGACGCCGACCGGCACGTCGCGGTAGTACTCCCGGTCGCCGCGGATGACGAAACTCCCCTTCTCGATGTACTCGCCGCTTTCGGGCGTCTTCGAGACCTGGTCGGGGTCGACCTCGTAGACGTCGCCCTCGAACTTGCCGTCCTTCCAGACCGACGAGTAGGAGACGGCGAACTTGGCGGCCTCCTGCTTGCTGGAGTCGGGAATGTCGATCTCGCGGGCGGGTTCGTCCGGCTCTGTGGCTTTCAGAACCGTCACGGGCGCGCCGTGGGCCTGCGCGTGGAAGAAGCAGTCCGACGGCTCCATGTACTTCTTGACCAGGTCCTCGTTCTGGTCGGCGTTGCGGCCGCCCAACACGAGGAAGCCGTCGCTCGTGCGGAACCAGCGGAACCGCTCGTACCACTTCTCGTCGTAGCGAACCGGAACCGAGCCCATCGAGAGGTAATCCTTCTCTGCCCATTCGCCCTCATCCTCCTCGTCTTCCTCCTCGTCGCCTGCTTCCCACTCATCGCGGCGCTGTTTGGCTTCTTCGAGGTCCTCGCGAGTGTCCTCGATCGCGGCCTCGGCACCCTCCATCTTCTCGCGAACGCGTTTGGACTCCGTATAAAGGCGGTCGGCGTTCTTCTCGACGCCCATCGCGGGGTCGATCTCTATCTCCGTGTCGTCGATCTCGATGGTGACGGTGCCTTCGGCCTCGTTGACGCCGAGGACCGCTTCGGCGGCCTCGATGCCTTGCTCGGCGCCCTGTTCGAATTTCTCCTCGATCTCCTCCCATCCGATGCCCTCCTCGCGGGCGTTCTGAACCGTCGAGCAGATGTCGTCGACGAGGTCGTAGTTGCCGTAGAGCAGTTCCGCCTTCTGTTGTTCCCGCTCGGCCTGCTGTTCGTACTCCTCGATGGCACCCTCCTGCTGTTCGATGATGCGCTCGTACTTCTCGATCTCCTGCTCGAAATCGGGCCGCTGGCTGCCGGGTTCCTCCGTAATCTCCTCGTCTTCCTGTTCGAGTCGGTAGAAGTACTCGTCGATGGCGCCGTTGAAGTTCTCGAAGACCGTCTCGTTGAATCCCTCGGCCTGGTGTTCTTCGAGCGGGAGCGGCGTCGCGTCGACGACCTGCCCCTCGTCGTCCTCGTAGAGTCGGGGGTCGGTCCGACCCTCCAAAATCGGCTCCCGAAGCCGTTCCAGAGCGCCGAAAAGCGCCTCGTACTGCTCCTCCGTCGCCTCGGCGATGTCCGTCGTCTTCTCGACGCCCGCACGGGTACAGAGTTCCTCGCCGTAGAGGCCGCCGAAGTTCAGCTGGGTCGCCAGCGTCCGCACGAGGTCGGTGTCGGACTGCTCCATCTTCGCCTCGAAAGCGTCGTAATCGACCTCCATCGGGTTGAACCGCTCGTCGGGGTAGCCGTACTGCGAGCCCGGCGCGACCGTCCGAGAACGCAGGCGGACGGTGTCGAGACAGTCGATGACCTCGCGGTCCTCGTTCATCACGGCGACGTTGCCGTCGCCGAACAGTTCCGCGACGACGAGCGTCGTCTGGTCCTCTCGCTCGAAGCGGAAGGTGAGGATGCGGTCGAAGCCATGCTGTTCGACGCCTTCCAGGTTCGCACCCGCAATCCGGTTCCGCATCATCATCGCGAAGTTCGGCGGTCGTCCGGGCGCGTCGGGAACGTGCTCCGGCGTCGCCACGTGTGCGCGTTTGGGGTCGCCCACCTCGATGATGAGTTCGATGCGGCCGCGGTCGTAATCCCGCATCTTCAGCCGCACCTTGTCCTCACCGTAGAGATAGGCCTTGTCGACGACAGCGCCGGTGTAATCCCGTAACTCGCCGACCAGCGCGGCGAGGTCGACGCTCGTCATCGCCCGCTTTCTGTCCATGTCTACGTCCTGACGGGGCCAAGAGAAAGGCCTGACGGGTTGCCGCTATGCTTCGCAACCGCTTAGGGGCCGTTGGCCGGACCACAGGTATGGACGA
>NZ_JAZKTR010000114.1:0-7772 GCF_036625485.1 Natronomonas sp.
AGGACGGCACCGCAGCGGTCTGGTAGCCGCGAGGATGGAGCGGACACGGGCCCGGCAATCGCCGCCTCGCGCGAACTTTTAACCGACGCGTCCCGAAGAGTCGGGTATGGAATGGCAGACCGACTGGAATCTCCGGGCCCGGATGGGCGTGACGATGTTCCTGCTGTTCGCGCTCTATCTGGTCTTCATCGCCGTCCTGACCGCCTACTTCGGCAACCTCCTGTTCGCCGCGGTCATGCTCGGGGCCTTCTCGCTGGTGCAGTTCTTCTTCAGCGACAAACTCGCCTTGCGCTCGATGGGCGCCAAGACGGTCAGCGAAGACGAATACCCACGCCTGCACGCGCAGGTCTCGCGGCTCTCCCAGCAGGCTGACCTGCCGAAACCCACTGTCGCCGTCGCGGATAGCCGGACCCCCAACGCCTTCGCGACTGGCCGGTCGCCGAAAAGCGGCGTCGTCTGCGTGACGACGGCCCTCCTGGACACCCTCGACGACGACGAACTCGAAGGCGTGCTCGCCCACGAACTCGCACACATCAAGAACCGCGACGTCGCAGTGATGACCATCGCCTCCTTCCTCTCGACCATCGCCTTCCTCATCGTCCGGTGGGGATGGCTCTTCGGCGGCCGCGGCCGGAATCAGGCGCCGCTTTTCGTCGCCATCATCGTCTCGCTTCTGGTGTGGGTGATCTCCTTCCTCCTCATCCGTGCGCTCTCGCGATATCGGGAGTTCGCCGCCGACCGCGGGGCCGCCGCGATCACGGGCAACCCATCGGCGCTGGCCTCGGCGCTCATGAAGATCTCGGGGCGGATGGACAAGGTACCCGAGGAGGACCTCCGCGAGCAGGCCGAGATGAACGCGTTCTTCATCATCCCCATCTCGAAGGGCTTCATCGGCAAGATCGCCCGGACCCACCCCCCGACCGAAAAGCGCATCGAGGAACTGCGGAAGCTGGAGCGGCAGGCCGAGACCTGACGATTCAGCCCTCTTCGGGCATTTTTCCGTCACTCAGGAGGTCGACCATCTCGGCCAGCAGCGCGACGATAAGCGGGCCGGCGATGATACCGATGACGCCGACGGTCAGGACGCCGCCGACGAAGCCGACGAAGTAGAGACTCGCCGGCAGATGTGCCTGCCGGGTCGCCAACTTCGGGCGGATGAGGACGTCGGGGACCACGCCGATGATGGTGGGACCCAGTATGAGGATGGCCAGCGCCCGGTCCGTCTGTCCGAGGAGGAAGTCATGGCCCGCGATTCCGACCGCCAACATCCCGGGGCCGACGATGGGGAAGAACTGGAGGATACCCGAAAGCACCGACAGCACGAAGACGTCCTCGTAGCCGAGTGCGAAGAAGACGAGGAAGGCGACGGGGAAGGTGAGGACGGCCGTCGCCGCCTGGATGACGTAGAGCGCATAGAGGGTGCCGCCGATGCGGCGGTGGAGCGCCCGGATGACGTCGTGATAGCTCGGCGGCGTGATCTCGAAGACGGCCCGGCCGACGGCGCTGGGGCGCAACAACAGCCCATACAGGAGGATGGTAAACAGCGTCAACTGAAGAAGGATGAAAACCGAATCCGCCGCAACCGAGAACGCGAGGTCCCGAAGCGCGTTGGACGTACTGGTGACGAGACCCCCGACGTCGACGTTGTAGGTGACCCCGAACGCCTCGATAGGCAGTTCGTCTGGGAGGTTCCCTAGCAGTTCGATGATGGCATCGCGTCGCCGGAACAGCGTCCAGACGAGCGGCGAGATGAGGATGACGACGACCAGAAACGCGAACGTGGTGACGAGCCCGCTCGCGATGCGACGGGGGACGCCACGACCGACGAGGCGCTGCCGGAGGGGATAGAGGACGTAGGCGACCGTCACCGTGAAGAAGACGGTTTCGACGACCGCCCAGAGGATGCCGACGGCGATGAGGCCGATGGCGGCGAGCAGCCCGGCGAGGACGTACCGGCGGCGGCGAAGCGAAGACACGAACCCTCCTTCAGCGTGCGACGCCAAAACCGTTTCCCGGACGGCGAACGCGCTACTTAAGTACACGGCGAAATACCACCCAGTAATGAAGCGACGGACATTCATCGCCGGCGTCGGTACCGGTGTCGCGGCGACGGCGGGTTGTCTCGGCTATCAGCAGGAATCGGGCGACGGCGTCGTCACCGTCGCGACCTACGACTCCTTCGTCGACGGCGAGGAACCCGTCGGCCCGTGGCTGAAGGAGGCCTTCGAAGAGCAGCGGGACGACGACGTTGAGATCGAGTTCCAGGTGCCCGAGGCGGGCGTCAACCAGTACATCCAGCGCGCACAGCAGGACGCACCCATCGAGGCCGACCTCTACGTCGGCCTCAACGTCGACGAACTCATCCGTATCGACGAGGAACTCGACGCGCCGCTCTTCGACAGCCTTTCGGGCAATCTCGAACGGGACGACCGCATCCTCGACGAACTCCGCTTCGACCCCGACGGCCGGGCGATTCCCTACGACACCGGCTACATCAGTCTCGTCTACGACGAAGAGGAGGTCGAACCCGAGACGTTCGAGGACCTGACCGCCGAGCGGAACCGCGGAAACCTCATCGTCCAGAACGCCCAGCAGTCCGACCCCGGTCGGGCCTTCCTGCTGTGGACGATCCACGAGTTCAGCGAGGACGGCTACCTCGACTACTGGGCGGACCTGCAGGACAACGACGTGCGCGTCCTCGGGTCGTGGAGCGACGCTTACAACGCCTATCTCGAAGAGGAGGCCCCGATGGTCGTCTCCTACTCGACCGACCAGGTCTACTACGGCGACACCCCGCGCCATCAGGTCGGTTTCCTGAACGACCAGGGTTACGCCAACCCCGAGGGGATGGCTCGCTTCGCCGAGGCCGGCGACCCCGAGGCGACCGTCGACCTCATGGAGTTCATGCTGACCCCCGAGGTGCAGGCCGAGATCGCCCAGCGGAACGTCCAGTTCCCCGCGGTCGACGACGCCGACCTCGACGAGGAGTTCGCGCAGTTCGCCCACGTCCCGCCGGAACCGGTCACCTTCACGTACGACGAACTGGCGGGCAACCTCGACGAGTGGGTCGAGGACTGGGCCCGACAGGTCGCCCAGTAAGCAATGGCCGGCCGAGGAGGACGCCCCGAGACGCCGTTTCTGGTCGCCGGGGCAGTCACGGCGGCGTTGCTCGTCGTCCTGCTGTACTATCCGGTCGCCAGCGTCCTCGTCGAAGCCCTCTTCGAGGACGGCCGCCCGACGCTCGACCCGCTTCTCGGCGTCCTCACCGACCCCTTCTACTGGGACCTGTTCGGCTTCACCGCCTATCAGGCCATCCTCTCGACGCTTCTGAGCCTCCTCCTCGGACTCCCGGGCGCCTACGTCCTCGCGCGCTACGAGTTCCCCGGCCGCCGGACGGCCCAGTCGCTGACGCTCGTGCCCTTCGTCCTGCCGTCCATCATGGTCGCCGTCGGCTTCGCCGCGATGTTCGGGACGAACGGCCCGCTGAATCAGGCGCTATCGAGTCTTGGCCTGCCGAAACTAGAACTGATGTTCACGCTGAAGATAATCGTCCTCGCACACGCCTTCTACAACGCGCCGTTGGTGGCCCGCATCGTCGCCGCAGCGTGGCAGGGCGTCGACGCTCGTACCGTCGAAACCGCCCGGAGTCTCGGCGCCTCACCCCGCCGGGCGTTCCGCGACGTGGTCGTCCCCCAACTCGCGCCGGCGGTCCTGACCAGCGCCCTCCTCGTGTTCATCTTCACGTTCATGTCGTTTCCCATCGTGCTGGCGCTGGGCGGCCTCGAACTCGCGACCGTCGAGGTGTGGCTCTACGACCGCATCCGGACGCTTCGGTTGCAGGAGGCCGCCGCCTTGGCAGTCCTCGAAGCCGTCATCACCCTTGGCCTGACCTACGCCTACCTCCACTACGAGACGGCACAGGCGGCGAGCCAAGGCGTCGCGCCACGACCCCGTGCCCGCGAACGCCTGTTCGGCACGCTCGACGCCAAACGGCTCGCCATCGCCGGGTACGCCGTCGTCATCGCCGTCGTCTTCGTCGGTCCCATCGTCTCGATGCTCCTGGCGAGCGTCACCGACCTCGACGGGTCGCTTTCCCTCCGGTACTACGAGTTCCTGCTGGCCCGCCGGGACGTCGTCGTCGGCACCCAACCCGACGTGGCCATCCGCAACTCCCTTATCTTCGCCGTCGGCGCGGTGGCGCTCGCGGTGCCGATGGGCGTCGTCGTCTCGCTGGCGACCGCCCGTGATACGCTGACCGCTCGCGTCGTCGGCACCCTCGCGATGCTGCCCTTCGCCGTCTCGGGCATCATCGTCGGCTTCGGCCTCCTCCAGACGGTCGTCTTCGGCGTCGAGGTGGGCGGCCTCCGGATACAGGTCACCGGCGCCGTCGCCATCGTCGCCGCCCACGCCGTCGGCGCCTACCCCTTCGTCGTCCGCACCGTCGCGCCCGCGCTGTCGTCGATGGACGAGGGGCTCGTCGAATCCGCCCGCGCACTCGGCGCCTCGCGGACGCGCGCGCTACTCGATATCGAACTCCCGCTGGTCGCGCCCGCCGTCGCCGCCGGGGCGGCCTTCGCCTTCGCCATCAGCATCGGCGAGTTCAACGCCACCATCGTCCTCGTCGAGGGCGGCGGCGCCTACACCATGCCCGTGGCCGTCGAGCGGTACCTCGCCGAGCGGACACTGGGACCGGCGACCGCGATGGGGTCGGTCCTGCTGGTCGTCACGGGCGTCAGTTTCGTGGTCATCGAACGCGTCGGCGGATACGGAGGATTCGAGCGATGACGAGGTGGCACGGATGCGGGTAACGCTGGAGAGCGTCGCCAAGCGCTACGGCGCGACGACGGCGCTGGAAGACGTATCGCTGGCCATCGAGGACGGCGAGTTCTTCACGCTCGTGGGGCCATCTGGCTGTGGCAAGACGACGACGCTCCGCCTGCTGGCGGGCTTCGAGGAACCGACCGACGGCGCGGTACGCTTCGACGGCACCGACGTGGCCGGGCGGCCCCCGGAGGACCGCGACATCGGCATCGTCTTCCAGAACTACGCGCTGTTTCCGCACATGAGCGTCGCCGAGAACGTCGGCTATGGGTTGCGATTTGCCGACCCGCCGGGCGGCGTCTCGAGCGAGGAGCGCATCACGGAACTGCTCGAACTCGTGGGGCTGGAGGGCTTCGAGGACCGCGACCCCACGGAACTCTCCGGCGGGCAACAACAGCGCGTCGCGCTGGCGCGGGCGCTGGCGCCCAGTCCCGACCTGCTCCTGCTTGACGAACCGATGAGCGCGCTGGATGCCCGCCTCCGGGAACGACTCCGCCGGGACGTCCGGGAGATTCAGGGCGAACTCGGCGTCACCACCGTCTACGTCACCCACGACCAGGCGGAGGCGATGGCCGTCTCCGACCGCGTGGCCGTCATGCACGACGGCCGCCTCGAACAGATCGGCGAGCCACGGGACCTCTACCGCCGCCCGTCGACCCGGTTCGTCGCGGAGTTCCTCGGCGAGAACAACGTCTTCGATGCGGAAGTTGTTACCACGTCACGTGGCAACGAACGAACTGCAGGTGAAACGGAGGGGTCGACGGTTCGGGTCGGGGACGCGAGTTTCGAGTTGTCTCAGGTGGAGATGCCGCCGAACGGCCGGTTAACATTCTGTGTCCGGCCCGCGGCCTTCGAAATCGAGGAGGGAGAGAACCGACTCACCGGCGAGGTGGTCGACAGCGAGTTCCTGGGGGAGACGACGCGGGTGTGGCTGGACTGGGCGGGCAGACGCGTGGTCGCCGCGCTCGATGACCCGCCAGAGTCGGGGTCGCTTACGGTCGGCTTCGACCCGACGGACGCGTGGGTACTGGACGGCTGACGGCTCGTCTTACTCCCAGGAGACGTCCTTCCGGATACCCTTCAGCGTGCGCGAGATCATCCAGACCACGAGCAGGAACGGGAGGAGGGGGACGAGCAACAACAGCAGGCCGGCGCCGGCAGCGAGCCAGAGGTTGCTCGTTTCCCCGTCGCGTGACACCCGGTCCCGGAGCGTGTACTGTCCGGTCGAAACGGTTCCCTCAATCATAGTGATGCTTGGACCGCCCCCAATATGAGCCTTCTCGTGATTCCAACAGCCGAGTCCGTCGGATGGAAAGTTTAAGGGCCGAACCGGCGGTAGCTTCGGTAACTTCCTCTCTATGCACGACGACGGCTACGACCACACGGCGGTCGAACGACGGTGGCAGGAGGCGTGGGACGACGCCTCGGTGTATCGAACGCCCGACGACGTCTCCGACCCGACGTACGTCCTCGGCATGTATCCCTATCCCTCCGGACAGCTCCACATGGGCCACGTCCGCAACTACACTATCACGGACGCCTACGCCCGCTATCGGCGGATGCGCGGCGACGATGTCCTCCATCCGATGGGATGGGACGCCTTCGGCCTGCCCGCCGAAAACGCCGCCAAGGAACGCGATACGAACCCCCGCGACTGGACATTCGACTGCATCGACACGATGCGCGGCCAGATGGAGTCGATGGGCTTCGGTTACGACTGGGAGCGAGAGGTAACCACCTGCAAGCCCCGCTACTACAAGTGGAACCAGTGGCTCTTCCGCCGGTTCGTCGAGGAGGACCTCGCCGAGCGCAGGGACGCCGAGGTCAACTGGTGTCCCTCCTGTGAGACGGTGCTGGCCGACGAACAGGTCGAAGGCGAGGCCGAACTCTGCTGGCGCTGTGACACGCCCGTCGAACAGCGCGAACTCGAACAGTGGTTCCTGAAGATCACCGACTACGCGGACGAGTTGGTCGACGACATCGACGAACTCGACGGCTGGCCCGACTCCGTCCGGCAGATGCAGCGCAACTGGATCGGCCGGCAGTACGGAACCCGATTGGAGTTCGACATCGAGGACCACGGGTCCGTCGAGGCCTTCACGACGCGGGTCGACACCATCTTCGGCGCGACGTTCTTCGCGCTGGCGCCGGACCACCCCATCAGCCAGCAGTTGGTGCAGGAAGACGAGGCCGTCCACGAGTTCGTCCACCATGAGGCCGACCCCGATGGCGACGAACCCAACGGCGTCGAGACGGACCTGACCGCCACGAACCCGGTTACGGGCGAGGAGATTCCGGTCTTCGTCGCCGACTTCGTCCTCTCGGACGTCGGCACCGGCGCGCTGATGGGCGTGCCCGGCCACGACGACCGCGACCACGCTTTCGCCTCCAAGATGGGCGTCGACATCGACCCCGTCATCGCGCCGAGCGAGGACGAGGTGCCCGACGTCAGCGAGGAGGCCTACACCGAGGACGGCGTGCTGGTCAACTCCGGCGAGTACAGCGGCCTCGACAGCGAGACCGCCCGGGAACGCCTGACCGAGGACATCGAAAGCGCCGAGGAGGCCACCCAGTACCGCCTGCGCGACTGGGGCATCTCCCGGCAGCGCTACTGGGGGACGCCGATTCCGGTCGTCCACTGTGAGGACTGCGGCCCCGTGCTGGTGCCCGAAGACGAGTTGCCCGTCGAACTGCCCGAGTTCATCAACACCACCGGCAACCCCCTCGATGCGGCCGAGGAGTGGAAGCAGACCACCTGTCCCGACTGTGGGGCCGAGGCCACGCGCGAGACGGACACGATGGACACCTTCGTCGACTCCTCGTGGTACTTCCTGCGCTACGTCTCACCGGACCTCGACGAGGCGCCCTTCGACCTCGAACGGGCCAACGACTGGATGCCCGTCGACCAGTACGTCGGCGGCATCGAACACGCCGTGATGCACCTGCTGTAC
>NZ_JAZKTR010000115.1:0-7755 GCF_036625485.1 Natronomonas sp.
AAACGGGGGCTCTGTGGCGGTTTCGCGGCCGACCCCTTCGACGCACGAACGATAACCCTTATTCGCGGGGCCCCCACACCGCAACGCATGGACTTGTCGGTACCGACTGTCGATTATTCCGACTACACCAACCGCCAGTTGGTCGCGATACCGCTCGGGCTACTGGCGGCCGCGTTGGTGATTCTCGCCGTCGCTACCGTCGTGACGGGGACGCCGGTCGAACTCGGCATGGAGTTCACCGGCGGTGCGGAAATACAGATACAGACGGACGACTCCCCCGAAGAGATCGAAGCCTCGTTCGACGAACCGGTCGAAGGGGTCACACAGGTCGGGTCGCCGACCAGCAACACCTACATCGTCGAGTTCCAATCGCAGAACTACGAGGACCTCGATGACCTCGTGACACAGGCCGAAGACGCCGGTTACGACGTCCAACAGCAGGGCGAACGGAGCGCGAGTTTCGCCTCCGACTCCCAGTCGCAGGCCGTCCTCGGCCTCGCCATCGCCTTCGCCGGGATGGCGGCGTTGGTCTTCCTCATGTTCCGGACGTTCGTCCCCTCCATCGCCGTCGTGGCATCGGCCTTCTCCGACATCATGATTCCGCTGGCGCTGATGCGGCTGTTCAACATCGAGTTGACGCTGGGGACCGTCGCCGCGCTCCTGATGCTCATCGGTTACAGCGTGGACTCGGACCTGCTTTTGAACAACCACATCCTCCGGCGGCACGGCGATTTCTACACCTCGACGTTCCGGGCGATGCGGACCGGTGTGACGATGACGGTCACCTCCATTTCCGCGATGATCGTGATGACCCTCGTCGCCAGCCTCTTCGGGATTCCGCTGTTGCCCGAGGTCGGTCTCGTTCTCACGTTCGGCCTGCTGGCTGACCTGATGAACACCTACCTGCTCAACGTGAGCCTGCTTCGCTACTACAAATACGAGGCGATCGCGAAATGAAACTGCATATCAAGAAACACTGGCGTATCTGGCTGCTCGCGCTGTTCGTCGTCGTGAGTACCGTCGCGCTCTTCCCGTTCGGGGAACTGCTCGGCGGCGGCGGCGAGGACATCGAAAACGGGACCTCCCAGGCGACTGCCTCCGAGTACACCAACCTCCAGTTCGGCCTCGAACTCTCCGGCGGGACGCAGGTCCGTGCGCCGCTCGTCGGGATGACCGCCGAAGCGGAGATCACCCGCGACGAGGAACAGGCCATCGAGCGATCCGTTCAACAGGAACTCAACGTCAGCGCCGGCGACGTGCGTGCAAGCGCCGACAGCAACACGGTCGAACTGTTCAAGGATCGCTACGAGGGCAACATCACGCAGGCCGAGTACGCGGCCGCCCTGCAGGAAGCCGGCCTCGACGTGACCGAAGAGGACGTCCGGATGGGCGTCACCGCCGACACGCGCGATGGCGTCGAGGACGTTCTCAACAACCGCCTCAGCGGACAGGGTCTCAGCGGTGGGCAGGCGACGCAGGTCTCCTCGCCCGGCCAGCAGTTCATGCTGGTCCGAGTCCCCGGCGCGAACCGCACCGAAGTCATCGACATCATCGGCGACCGCGGTCAGGT
The DNA here is from genome assembly GCF_036625485.1 of Natronomonas sp. Taxonomy (GTDB): domain Archaea; phylum Halobacteriota; class Halobacteria; order Halobacteriales; family Haloarculaceae; genus Natronomonas. Next base: position 1,571 of record NZ_JAZKTR010000115.1, read on the forward strand.
CGAAGTCGTCGCGCTGTACCCCGAGAACGGCACCTATCGCGCCGTCTCGCTGCTCGACCAGAGCGACTTCTCGGAGATCGGGACGGCCCAACAGGACCAGCAGGGGACGCCCTACGTCCCGCTTCGGGTCTCCGAAAGCGCCGCCCCCGAGTTCCAGTCGTCGATGCAGGAGTACGGCTTCGACCAGCAGGGCGGCACCCACTGTCGGAACTACGACCTCAACCGCTCGCTCGAGGAGAACAAACCCGAACTCGAAGGCGACCGCTGTCTGCTGACGACGCTGGACGGCGAGGTCGTCTTCGCCGCAGGCGTCAACGATAACCTCGCGAGCGCGTTCCGCTCCGGTTCGTGGGCCGAGGACCCCCGCTACCGGACGACCGCCTCCTCGCTGGAGGAGGCCCGCCAGCTCGAGATCAACATGCGTGAGGGCGCCCTCCGAACGACGCTGGACATCGACGGGCGCGGGACGTCGTTCTACCTCCAGCCGAGTCTCGCCCAGCAGTTCAAGCCCCTCTCGATCGCGACCGGCTTCGCCGCCGTTCTCGCGGTCGCCTTCGTCGTCTTCCTCCGGTACCGCAAGCCCGAGGTCGCCGCGCCGATGCTGGTGACCGCCGCGGCCGAGGTCTACATCCTCCTCGGCTTCGCCGCCGCCGTCGGCCTGTCGTTGGATCTGTCGCACATCGCCGGCTTCATCGCGGTCATCGGGACAGGGGTCGACGACCTCGTGATAATCGCGGACGAGATCATGCAACAGGGGGAGGTAAGGACCTCCAAGGTCTTCGAGTCCCGATTCCGGAAGGCCTTCTGGGTCATCGGGGCCGCGGCGGCGACGACCATCATCGCCATGTCGCCGCTGGCGGTCCTCTCGTTGGGTGACCTGCAGGGCTTCGCCATCGTCACTATCGTCGGCGTCCTCATCGGGGTGCTCATCACCCGGCCGGCCTACGGTGACATCCTGCGCATCCTCGTGTTGGGCGACAGATAACGGATCGGTTTTTCCGTCCGCTCTTCTCGCGGCGCCGCCTTCGAAGCCCTTTCGGCCCTGCTCGCGAAAGGAGTCGTATGACCTTTCGAGACGGGACGCTGGTCGACTGGCGGCCGTGGGGCCAGGAGGCCTTCGACGTCGCTGATCGGGCCGGAAAGCCCGTGTTGGCCTGCCTGACCGCGCCGTGGTGTGACTGGTGTGAGCGGATGGACGAGGAGACGTATTCGGACCCGAAACTCGCCGCCAACATCGGCGAGAGCTTCGTCCCCGTCCGCGTGGACGTCGACCGCAACCCTCGCGTCCGCGAACGGTACAACATGGGCGGCTTTCCGACGACCGTCTTCCTGACGCCCGACGGCGAGGTGCTGACCGGCGCCACGTATCTCGCCCCCGATACGATGCGCGGCGTCCTCGATAGCGTCCGCGAGTCGTGGAACGCCAAGGGCACCGCCGCCGGCAGCATCCCGCGGAACCTCTCCGATAGCAACCCGCCGAGCGGCGAGGTGACCGCCGACATCGAGGCCCACATGGTCGAACAGGTCGCGGCCTCCTTCGACGACGAGTACGGCGGCTGGGGCAGCGGCGGGAAGTTCCCCCTCCCGCGGACCATCGAGTTCGCCCTCAAGCGGGACCGCGACCGCGCGACCCGGACGCTGGAGGCGGTCCGGACCCACCTGCAGGACACCTACGACGGCGGCTTCTATCGGTTCGCCGAGAGTCGCAACTGGGGCGACCCCCACCGCGAGAAGTTGGCCGACGAGAACGCCGGCCTCGTGCGTGCCTTTACCACCGGCTACCTGTACACCGGCGAGGACGCCTACGAGAACACCGCCGAGCGAGCGGTCGACTACCTGACGACGAACCTCTGGACCGGCGAGGCCTTCGCCGGCAGTCAGGCCGCTGACGACGACTACTACACGATGAACCCCTCGGACCGCGAGGAGGCCGACCCGCCACACGTCGACGAGACCGTCTTCGCCGACCGCAACGGCATGGTGGCCGAGGCACTCCTCTCCTTTGCCGCCGTCACCGACCACGAGGGCGCGACCCGCTACGCCGAGCGCGCGCTGGAACACGTCCTCGATACGCTCGTCGCCGAGGGCCACGTTGCCCACTTCGACGCCGAGAACAGCGAGATGGGCCTGCTCGCCGACCACGCCCGCCTGCTCGGCGGATTGACGACCGCCGCACAGGTGACCGGTCCCGACGGCTGGCTCGAACCTGCCCGGGAGATCGCCGACGAGGCTATCGCCCGTCTCGTCGCCGCCGACGATTCCTTCCTCGACGGCGACCCGACCGGTGCCGGCCTGCTGGACCGCCCGCTGCGGCCGCTGGAGACGAACGCCGAGATGGCCGACGCGCTCATCGACCTCTGGGCGCTGGCCGGCGAGGACCGATACATGGAGACCGCGACGGATGCGCTGGCGGCCTTTGCAGGCGCCTACGACCGCATGGGCGTCGAGGTGGCCGGCTACGCCGCCACCTGCGCTCGCGCCCACTACGACCCGCTCGTCGTCCGGACGCCGCCGGCGGGGACGGACCTCCATCGGGCCGCGCTCCGTATCGCCGACCACGAGAAGGTCGTCGTCCCCGGCGAGCGTGACGACGCCGTCGTCGTCCGCTCGGGCGAGGAGAGCGCACCTGCCGAAACCCCCGACGAACTGCTCGAACGGGCCGCCGACGGGCCGGCGCCCTGATACGGGTCGGTATAACGACTTTCTGATACGCGTCGCGAATCAACAACTCACCGATTGGAAAACCCCCGGTGTGTTTATATCCCCCGGGCGTGAGAGCAGTCACAATGGCAAGCCTCAGAGATCTCGGGCTTTCGGAGTACGAGGCTCGCGCGTACCGTGCACTTTTAAAAACCGGTCCCACAACGGCCAAAGAGTTGTCGCGCGTCAGCGACGTGCCGATGGGCCGCATCTACGACGTGCTCAACAGCATCGAGCAGTACAACCTCATCCGTTCCCAGTCGGCCTCGCGGCCGAAGAAGTACGTCGCCGTCGAACCGACGACGGCGCTGGACCGCCTGCTGGAGGACAAAAAGCAGGAACTCAGCGAGAAGGCCAACCAGTACGAGGACATCGTCGACGAACTCACCGGCGAACTCGAAACGGCCGAACCCGTCGAGGACACCTTCTGGACCGCCGCCGTCGGCCCCGACGAAACAATCGACCTGCTGGTCGAGCGGCTCTCTGCGGCCGATTCCCGCATCGTCATGGTGCTTTCGACCTACACCGAGCAGTTCTTCGACATCGACACCGTCGGGACGCTCATCCTCGACGAGTTGAGCGACGCCCTCGAACGCGGCGTCGAGGTCCAACTCCTGATGCGACCCGACCTCGTTCCCGTCCTGCCGGAATCCATCGGCGAGCGCTACCGCACCTCGCTGATGGAACACGACGACTTCTCCGTTCGCACCAGCGAGAACGTCTCCGGTACGTTCACGCTCATCGACCGCAACGAGGTCGTCATCGAGGTACCCCACCCCCTCAAGAGTCAGGAGGTCTTCGCCATGATAGACCTCAAGGACCGCGAGTTCGCGGGGAACGTCCGCACCGAGTTCGAGCCCCGCTGGGAGAAAGCCCAGACGCTCTCCTTTTAAGCCCGCCGTTCAGCGCCGCATTCCTTCCTGGCAGGAGCTTTATTGTGTGAAGTAGCCACAAGCAACATAATGCTCGCCGTCGAACATGGTAGTCACCCCTCCGATGGAAGACAGCGAGCGCCTGTCGACGCTTCTCGATCTCACCCAGGACAAGATCGTCCTCATCGACGAGAGCGGGTCTTATAAATACGCCAACGCGGCCGTCGAACGATTACTCGGATACACCCCCGAGGAGTTCGTCGGCCTGAACGCCTTCGAGCATATCCATCCCGAGGACACCGAGACGGTACTGGAAGCGTTCAGACGGCTCATCGTCGCCGAGAAGGACAGGACCGACACCATCGAGTATCGACATCGAGCCAAGGACGGCTCGTGGGTGTGGTTGGAAAGCAGGATGCTGAACCGGAAGGACACCACCCTCGACGGCTACGTCGTCAGTTCCCGGGACATCAGCGACCGGAAGGAAGCCGAGGCCGCCCACCGGGAGACGAAACGACGCCTGCAGGAACTCGCCGCCAACGCCAAGGACGTGCTCTGGATGTTCACGGCCGACTGGGAGGAAGTGCTGTTCGTCAACGATGCCTACGAGGACGTCTACGGGCAATCGGTCGACCACGTCGAAGCGGACCCGTCGGGCTTTCTCGAAGCCATCCACCCCGACGACCGCGAAGCAGCCGCCGAGGTCATGGCCAGGGTTTCGGCCGGCGAAGCCATCGAAACCGAATACCGCGTCCATCCCGGACGGAACTACCAGCGCTGGGTGTGGGTACAGGCCCAACCGATCATCGAAGACGGCGAGGTCACCCGCATCGTCGGTTTCTCACGCGATATCACCGACCGCCGGCGCCGCGAGCAACAACTTCGGGTGATGGACAACCTCCTCCGGCACAACCTCCGAAACGACCTCAGCGTCATCATGGGCCACGCGGAGTTAGCCCGCGAGGAAGGTGGCCCATCGGTCGCCAAGAACATGGACACGATACTCGAGACCGGTACCGATCTCCTGACAACCGCCGAAAAGGAACGGGAGATCGTCGACACCCTCATCGACATCGAGTCACCCCAACGTCTCGATATGTGTCAGATCGTCCGCGAAACCGTCGAGATGGCACGCTCGACGTTTCCCGACGCCCACATCGACGTCGAGGCACCCGAATCAGCGACCGCCGTCGCCCTCCCGGAGATCGAACGTGCGCTGTACGAACTACTCGAAAACGCCGCGAAACACGCCGACTCGGCCCCCGAGATATCTATTCGCGTCCGGACCGCCGGCGAGAACGTCGAGATCGTCTTCGTCGATAACGGCCCCCAGATTCCGGACTACGAGGTCGAGCCGCTTTTCGGCACGGCGGAGCTCTCCGATCTGTTCCACGGCACCGGCCTCGGCCTGTGGGTCGTCTACTGGATCGTCGACTTCTCGGATGGCTCCCTGCAGTTCGAACCGGTCGGCGACGGCGGCAACCGAGTCACCGTCCGACTTCCACGGGCCGATTAGCTGTCGCCGTTTACTTCCTGCTTCAACTGGCTGAACTCCGCGACGCGCTCGGCGTGGGCGTTGTGCTGGTGGATCGACTCGTCGTTGGACTGTTCCATGTAGACGATCGCATCCTCGGCGAGGTCGGGGTACGACTCGACGAGCCCTTCGGCCATCGCGCGCACGCAGTCCTCGACGAACTTCGCGTCCGCGTGTGACTCGTAGGTCATGTGGTCCTCGTCGGGTCGCTTTGCGAGGTTGTAGATGCGCGCGCTCATCGAATCCCGCGCGATGTCGATGAGTTCCCGCAGGTCGACGCTCGGGTCACCCGTTGTCTCGACGGTCAGCGTCGCGTGGCCACGCTGGGAGTGGCCCGGCTGGGGGACCTCGTCGAGGAACTCGTCGATGGTCTCGCGGTCGACCTCGAGGCCCTGCAGGACGTCCCGGGCCCGCGATTCGCTCATGCCCTGCGAGCACGGACAGACCGTCATCCCGACGACGTGACAACCGATCTCCTCGCGGGTCCCGTCTTCGCTCGCCGTCGCCGAAGCGATGATATCGGCCGTCGCCTGTGTCGGCATCTTCGAGGCCGGCGTCTCGTCGCGAATCATGTACTCGGCTTCCATGCGGACCTCGGCCTGCGTCGTGTACTCGTGTTTCTCCAGCAGGCGCTCGGCGACGTCGCCGCAGATGTCCTCGACGCGAAGCGCGGGCTCGGAGACCGCCTCTTCGAGCATCTCGTCGACGACCTCCATGTTCCGGCTCATGTCGGCGCCCTTCCGCCAACTCGGAAGGTCGACGAAGACGTCGAACTCTGCCATCAGAACGATGGGCCGCTGGTCCGGCCGGTGAAGTTTCACGAGTTTCTCGACGCCCGTCACACCCACCCGGGTGAGTCCGACGCTCACGTCGGGGCTGGATGCCTGTACGTCCGGCAGCTGCTTACTCATTACATATTTAAACGGCTTGGCGGCCGTTAGGCGTTTCGAAAGGGGCAGCTAGGTGGGTCATGGTACACGGAGCCCGGTTTTCAGGCCGGATTTCCCGTCGTTTGCTTATAAGCTAGGCTTGGCGACATCTAGACCGCAAACAGCCGGAAAGCCCTCAGCCCGCTGGCG
>NZ_JAZKTR010000116.1:0-7703 GCF_036625485.1 Natronomonas sp.
ATGAGCCACCACGCGGGTCGAGTACGTCTCGGAACCCGTCACCCGCCCGCTTGAGTGCGATGACCGTCACGCCGAGTGTGAGGGCGGGAAACGCCGATATCCACCACGCGGTCGTCGAGCCGTAGAAGACCCCTTCGGCGATTGTCATCCCCCACGATTGGAAGGAGGCGTGGAACCCGATGAAGGCGAGTCCGGCCTCGGTGAGGACGAGGATCGCGATCAGATGGAACGCCGCCGGAACGACGGTGTTGGTGACGTTCGGGAGGAGGTGACGCATGAGGACGTATCGGTCACGGGCGCCGATGGCACGGGCGGAGAGGACGTAGCCTTCCTCGCGGCGCTGGAGCGTCTCGCTGCGGACGATGCGGGCGATACCGCCCCACGACAGCAGGCCGAACGCGACCAGCAACATCGCCATCGAGTTGAGGAAGAACATGTAGGCCACCATATATATGAGAATCGCGGGAATGCTGATCTGTGCGTCGACGTAGGCCATCAGCGCGTCGTCGAGCCGTCCCCCGTAGTAGCCGGCGACCATGCCGACGATGGTGGCAAGCGGGACGATGAGGCCGAGCGTGACGACCGAGAGATAGGCGAACGGACGAGCGCCGACGACCAGCAGGTCGACCACGTCGTAGCCCCACTTGTCGGTCCCGAGCGGGTGGGCCCACGACCCGCCGAAGCCGACCGGCCGCTGGAACTCCTCGACAACGCCCTGGGTCGGCGACCATATCGAGGGCTTGAACCCGGTCATGGTCGCCCACAGCGAGACGGCCAACACCCCGAGGATGAACACCGCGCTGAGAAGCGTCGGGAGGTTCCGCTTGAGACGGCCGAACAGCCGACTTCGAGTTCGGCCGTTCCTCGCGAGCGGGACGAGCCCGTAGGCGGCGATGGCGGTCGTCGCGAGCATGAGGAGCCAGTCCTCGTTGCCGATGCTCCACCGCAGGAACAGCGTCGAGTTGCGCTGGGTATGGAAGTAGACGTACGCCACGGCAGTCAGGAGGAGACCGGCGACGAGGGCGATGCGCTGGGCTGTCAGCAACCCTTTCGAGCGGTCGACCTCGCTCCAGTCGATCGCCTCGAAGGCGGCGGTCCCCTCCGTGTTGGTGGTATCGCTACTCGGGGGTAGGTCTCGGTTGGCGTCACGACTCGAAGCCTCGTCTCGACTGGCGTCTGTCATGGAGGGCGCTAATCGTTACTGATAGCACCGTATCATCCGTTAAGTGTTATGGTATGTCACCCCACATGAACGTCGCCGACCCCGTCGAGACCGGGTGAGACGCTGGATTCGCGTAGGGGGCCGACATCGGACGAAAACTTCGATGCGAACGCGCTCCTCCCCTCCCTACTCGCTCCCTCCGGTCGCTCCTTGAGGAAGGGGACTCCGCGCTACCGAACATTTGAAATACCGCTACGGGGAACATCTACGACGGCATGCCCTCCAGTACCACACAGGCCGGTGGTGGTTCACCATGAGCCTCGCGCGGCTCATCGTCGAGCGGCTGGCGCTCGCCCTCGTCACCATCTGGGCGGTCCTCTCGGGAATCTTCTTGCTGTTCGTCGGCACGGAGAATTGGTATCTCGGGACCATTCTCGCTCGGGTTGCACGGAGTCCCACGACGGACGCGGAAGACGTCGAGGCCGTGAAACAGGAGTATCTGGCCGAACGAGGGCTGGATGGTGAGTTACACGAACTCTACGTCGACTGGATGGCCAACATGTTCACCTTCCAGTGGGGCCAGTCGTTCGACCACGGCGTCGACGCGCTGCCGATGGTGCTGAGCGGGACGGCCAGAACCGCCGCGTACGTCCTGCCGGCGATCCTGCTTGCAGTCATCGTCGGCCTCGCAGTCGGTCTCTTCACCGCGATGAACGACGGCTCGTTGAGCGATAGCACGACCCGAACCGTCACGTACGCCGGGATGGGGATTCCGAACTTCTGGGTCGGTGCGGTGTTGCTCACGCTGTCGGCCAGCGCCGCCGTCATCTATCGGCCCGTCTTCCTGACCGGGATGTCGGGCCAGCCGGAGATCGCGGTGACGGAGTGGCCCGCCCTGTACTCGTACGTCCTGCCGACGCTGCTGGTCGCGACGACGTTGCTCGCGGCGGTCGCCAGTTACGCCCGGGCGTATTCTAAGCAGTACTACGCCGACGACATCACGAAACTCGTCAAGGCGAAGGGTGGCGGGCGCGTGACCATCGCCAAGCACGTGGTTCGCAACGCCGCCATACCGCTCGTCTCCATCCTGTTCACCGAGACGCTCGCGCTGATCGCGCTGTCGGTGTTCGTCATCGAGGCCGTCTTCGCCATCGACGGCATCGGCTCGCTGTTCTACAACGCGATCTGGACACAGGACCTCCCGATCGTCATGGGCAGTGCGATGGTGTTCGTCACGCTGGGCGTCGTCGGCAACCTCCTGCAGGACCTCCTGAACTCCCTGCTCGACCCCCGGGTCGACACGGCCTCGCTGTAGCGAGCAGTGCGTCCCGAAGCCACGCACGTTATCATGTCCGACCCTCTCGACACAGTATGGCTCCGCTGAGCGATCTCGATGTCGATATCTCGGACGTAGATGCCGTCGCGGCCAGACGAGACGAGGTGCTCGCCGCGGTGCGGGAGCACGCCGGCCGCGTGGCCTACAATCTCGCGCGACTGCAGGGCGGCGATTACGGCCAGCGGTCCTTCTCGACGGAGCGGGGCGAGTGGACGGTCAAATACGAGGCCGGTGACCTCGAATACCTCCGATACAAGCCACAGGGCGGCGGCGAAACCTACGTCGTCTCGACCCAACAACCGGCCGAACCGGAACCGCTCGCGCGAGCGCTCGCCGATTACGAGGCGTTCGTCGAGTCCTACAACGACTACGTCGACTCACTGGATGGCATGCTCGACGACGTCGACGACGGGTTCCCGCCGGTCGAATCGACCGATACCGTCGTCGACGAACGGGACCGCATCGTCGGCCGCGTCGAGGAGGCCTGCAACACGATGGCTGGCGAACTCCAGCGTTACGAAGGGACCGAATACGGTACCTATTCCGCACGGGTCGCGTCGACGCGCTGGGAACTGAAGTGGGACCTCGACGGCGCGTCGTATCTCCGCGTCGGCGGCTCCGGCGGCGTCTATCTCGTCTCGCAGTACGGCCCGCCGTCGGCGGCCGACATCCGCGAGTACGCCCCGGCGTTCGGCGGGTTCGTCGAGGCCTACAACGACCACGTCGCAGACCTGGAGTTGGACCTGGAACGAATCGAGCTGTAGAACCGTACCTGAGCAGGCCGCCGACCGTCCATCTCCGACAAGCCAGTATCGCTGCCTCACCAGAGCTTATGACAAGACACGTCGAACCCTACGGTATGAGTTCGGATACACCAGCTACCTCGACCCGAGAGACCATCGAGACGGACCGGACCGGCTACGTCGGCCGGATCACCCTCTCGCGACCCGACGCGATGAACACCTTCAGCACGAAACTGGCCCGGGAACTCGACGACGCGCTCGTCGAGTTAGACGAGGACCCGGACGTCCGGGCCATCGTCGTCGACGGGGCCGGTGACGTCTTCTCGGCGGGCATCGACGTCTCCGAGCACGCCGACCACGAGTCGAAAGAGGCCTACCGGGAGTGGGTCGCCCAGATGGAAGAGCCGTTCCATACCGTCGTCGAGATGCGCACGCCGGTCGTCGCCGCAGTTCATGGCCACGCGGCCGCCAACGGGCTCGGGCTCGTAGCGGCCTGTGACCTCGCCGTCGCCGCCGAAGGGACCAAGTTCGGAGCCACGGCGCCGAAAGTGGGACTGTTCTGCATGGGCCCGGCCGTGCCGCTGATGTCATCGATTACGCGCAAGCGATACAACGAAATGCTGTTGACGGGCGAACTCATCGACGCCGAGACGGCTCTGGATTGGGGCCTGATCAACCGGGTCGTCCCCGAGGGCGAACACGTCGATAGAGCCATCGAACTCGCCGAACCCATGGTCGAGAAGAGCCCCGTCGGCATCCAGATGGGCAAGCAGGCCATCACCGCGATGGCCGAACTCCCCTACCACGAGGCCATCGAGTACTCGAACGAGCAGTTCGCCGAACTCTGTACGACCGACAACGCCCGCGAGGGCATCGGGGCGTTTCTCGATGGCGAACCGCTCGGCGCCGAGGAGTGGCCCGAGGACTGACATCTTCCCACGGCTAAAGGCGTGGGGTTCCCCAACTGGGGGGTAAGTGCCCCCCTGCTAAATCGGAGAGCCCGCCAGTAGACATCCGTTTGTCGACGCGAACGGTACGGCCGCCACTTCAGTAGCGTTCGCGGCCAAGCACCCACGTCAGGGGCGGCTGCAGAACACGCCAAAGCAGGTGTCTTCTGGTCCCGCTGGAGTGCGAGGGTGATCTGTCTCGAGGCGCACCCACGATCGAACACATCGGTTTTCCGCTCGCGACCGTCGCGCTGCTGATCGAATCGTCGCGGTCAGGCACCGAGCGGTGACGGGGGAGAGCTGTAAGCTCCCATCGATACGCTTTCCGTCCGCGTCCGCCTAGACACGAGCATGGAGTATGAACGCGTACTCGTCGCGACTGACGGGAGCGAACACGCGACCGACGCCGCGGCACACGCGTGCGATCTCGCGAATCGCCACGATGCGACGTTGGACGCGGTGTACGTGATGGATACCGAAAACGCCGACATGGACGTCGTCGATGCGGAGACGCTCAGTTCGGAACTCCGGACGCGCGGGGAGGCCGCACTCCAAGCCGTCGTCGAGACCGCCGGACCGTTCGATATCGACGTGGAGACGATGCTCCTCGAGGGCGTCCCCTTCGAGGAGGTGCTGACGTACACCGAGGAAAACGGAGTGGACGTGATCGTGGTCGGTCGGCGAGGGCGGTCGGAGTACAAACGCGTGCTGCTGGGGAGTACGACCGACGCCATCCTGCGACACAGCCCCGTCCCGGTGTTCGTCTGTCCGTAAGTAGGCCGTCCCTTCTCAGGCCGTCCCTTCGCCGTGTGGCTCCATCTCGACGCTGATGCCGCGGTCGATGGCGACCTCCACGCTGGCGACGGCGGCGGCGTAGCGCTTGTAGTGGTCGCCGTCGGGGTTCAGCGTCTCGTGGGCATCGACGAGGCCGGCCTGCTGGAGCGCGTTGAGCCGTCGATAGATCGTCGTCAGCGAATAGTCGGTCACGTCGGCCAACTCCCGCGCGCTGTACTCGCCGCGGGCGAGAACGTGCAAGCAGTGGCGGGTCTTCGGGTCGCCGAGCGCGTCGAGGACGTCGTTGTCGGGCGGCGACGGGTCGAGCAGGTCCGCGACCGTCTCGCGGAGTTCGTCGCCGTCGACCGGCTTGACGAGGTAGGCGTCGAAACCCATCTCGACGATATCTTCGCTGGGTTCGACGCCGGTCAACATCACGACGCGGCAGTCGTAGTCGCCGTCCTGAATCCGTTCGAGGACGGCATCGCCTGTCAGTTTCGGCATCCGGCGGTCCAGCACCGCGACGTCGACGTCCTCGTCGATTGCCTCCAACGCCTCTTGGCCATCGTAGGCCGTTTCGGTCGTGTAGGAATCGGGTAATCGCGCCGCGTGGCCGTCGGCCAGCGCCGGCTGGTCGTCTGCGAACAACACTATCGGTTCGTCCACCATCGTCCCCCTTGCGTCCCCGTGCGAAGCCACCACACATATCCCTTGCGGGGCGTCTGACGGGCGTCAGACGGGACAACGTGGCCGGAACGGAGCAGGATGAAACGAACCGGTCGAAGGAGGGACGGGAATGTCAAAGGTCCGGAAACTTCGGGGGTGGGGACGGGTGCAGCATCCGCGCGGTGTGTCACGGACGCTATCGCACCCAGGGAAAAGCCCAATCGGGTCCCTCAAAACCGTTTCGGCGGTTCACGGCGGAAACGCCTCGTTACCGGCGGCGAATCGTATAAGCGACTGGCAGCCACACCTGCATACGTGCAGGTCCACGGCCACGAGGTCCGCGGCGTCGGCGTCGACTCGGAGACGCGGTGTGCCCACTACGGTACCGAGCGCGACGTCGTCGCGATCAAGTTCGCCTGCTGCGAGACGTACTATCCCTGTTTTCGATGCCACGAGGAGGTGGCCGACCACGACATCGAGAAGTGGCCGGTCGAACGCCGCGACGAACCGGCCGTCCTCTGTGGCGCCTGCGGGACCGAACTCGCCGTCCAGGAGTACATGGGCGTCGACGCCTGCCCCGCCTGCGAAACACCGTTCAATCCCGCCTGCGAGAACCACTACCACCTCTACTTCGAGGGCGTCGCGGAGATGCCTGACCGGCGATAGGCGGCCCGACTCCGGCCGGGGACGGCCGGTGTTTTTGATGGTCGCCGACGGACTGACAGTATGGACGACAGCGACGATGCGGACGCGGACCTCACATGGGAGACGCTCGCCGAGGAGACCGACTACACCTGCCCGGGGTTCGACGTGGTCCGCGACGAGGTGCGCCTGCCGGACGGCACCGACACGGAGTTCCACTACGTCTCGGAGCCGCCGTCGGTCGTCATCCTCCCCTTCACCGAGGACGGCGACGTGGTCGTCATCGAGGAGTGGCGACAGGCCGTCGACCGCGTCAACTACGGCCTGCCTGCCGGTGGGCTGGAATCCGAGGACGTCGATATCGATGCCGCCGCCAAGCGGGAACTCGCCGAGGAGACCGGCTACGAGGCCGCCGCGATCGAACACCTCGCCACCTACGAACCGGCGAACGGCCTCTTCGATTCCGTGTTCCACTACGTCGTCGCCCACGGCTGTACGCCGACCGCCGAACAGGACCTCGACCACAACGAGTCGATCCAGGTCGATACCGCGTCCTTCACCGATTTAAAAGAGCGCGCGCTTGCCGACGAGTTGCGGGACGGCCGCTCGGCGCTGGCGATCCTGCAGTACGCCCTGCAGACAGCGTAGGACGATCCTATCGTTGTGGAATCGGCAGGGACCCTCGACCAGCGACGCGAACCGTCCTCCCGAAGACGCCCGGACGGGACGCCTGTACGGTAACCGAGCAATGGAGGCTGTCGGGAAGCGAATCGGTTCCCGATTCGAACACGGCCGGAACGATGATCGTTCCTTGCGTGTCGGCGTTTCGGAGTTCCACTGTCGTCCGGCGAGTCCCCCCTCGAGTATCGTAGTGGGTGGAGAAGTCCTCCCACTGACCCGGTGGTTCGATGCGCACGTGGTGGTTAATCCGACCATCGTACGTAGCCGGCGGCCAGATACGAAACCGGAACCAATCGAGACGATAGCCCTCGTACGGCTCGTCGGATGCGATACCTCCGATGGTCGAATTGAACGCCAGATGTATCGCCAGCGGGCGGTCATCTCGCCGGATTATGCGGTCGACCTCGACCGCTGCGTATCCGATTCCGTCCGTATCGCCGTCACGCGGTGGATACCGCCAGAGAAGACGCGGGGTACGGTCGTTCTCTACGGTGGTCTCGGTATCGAGACGTGTCGGCCCCGTTCCCGGAACCCGGCCGCTACAACCTGCGATAGCTCCGGAGACGGCCGCCGCGCATCCGGTAAGGACACGTCTCCGTGTTACGCGGTCGTCGCTGTCGGAAGGCGTGGAGGGCATCGGACTCGTTGATAGCGTGTTGCCACAGCGCCAAAACAGTCCCGGGAACCGAAGCCTCAGACCATCGCGTCGTCGCCGATTTCGGGGTGTTCCTCGACGAACTCGACGAGCGCGT
>NZ_JAZKTR010000117.1:0-7695 GCF_036625485.1 Natronomonas sp.
CACGTCGAACCGGAGGGGTTCAACTGCTCGGACGGCTACCTGGACGCGAACCAACTCGGAGACGTCGGTGCCGACACGTTCGTCCTCAACGCCTGTGCCTCCTACGAGCAGGGGCAGCGACTCGTCGACCAGGGAGCCATCGCGGGCGTCGTCACGTTAGAAGAGGTCATCAGTTCAGTAGCGACGAAAATCGGCAAAAACGTCGCACGTCTGCTCAATTACGGCTTCCCTGTGGAAAGTGCGACAAGTCTCATTCGGGAGATCATGTTCACCGGGTCGAGTTACGCTGTCGTGGGTGACTCGAACGCAACGCTGGCTCAGTCCAACGTCCCGGTCCCGAACGTCGTCAGAGTTGCGCTACGTGGTGATGGGCGATTCGACCTGCACGTTGAGTCGTTCGCGAGTTGGAACTACGACGTGGGATCGATGGTCCGACCGTACATCGACGCGTGCGATTGCCACTACGTCGTTCCCGGCGAGATGGATACGTGGGTCGTCGACAACGCCAGTCTGGACGAGTTTCTGGACACCTCAACATATCCGATTGTCGGAGCCAAGAATCTCTACTGGTCCGACGAAATATCCGCCAGTACGCTCCGCGAACGACTACAGTCGTACACCTGAACCACGATTAACGATCTGTTGCTCTGAGATTTACGGACCAGCCGTAGCGCCAACGTTCGAGGCCGCCACTGAACCTGCCTGCGTCAGCAGCAGCATCATCGTAAACAGGACGCCGGTCATCTTCGGGTGTTCTGCGAGCCAGTTCGTAACCGCGTTGTTGTCTTCGGACATGACAGTCTTCCGTACCCAGGGTTGGTAAATAAAACTATCTTAAGATTTAAGACAAGTTATCAGACCCCTTATCAATACTCGAATGGCCGATAGAACAGTTGTACCCGTCGGTGGAGACAATTGTTGGCCGCCAAGTATTGCGTCAGACATTATATACGGCTATCCACGTGGTTCCGGACGCATCGGGTGGAACCTGTCACATCCAAAGATAGACAAAAGGGTCCTGTTCCCAGTCATGGACGGCCAAACGTTGACGGGGACGCCGCTGAATCCAAGTGTATGGCACTCACACGCACGTTGGAGGTGTACCGGCCGTGAGCTACACACGCGGCACGTTCGCGGCGCTGGTCGATGCCGTCGTCCCCGAGACGCCCGAGCTGGCCGACCGGGGGGAGGAACACGTTCCCGGCGGCCTCGCAGTCGACCTGGAGGTGGCCGTCGTCGATCGGGTCAACAACTTCCTCGAAACCCATGGGGCAGCCGCGGCAGTGAGCGATGCCGTGCCGCTCGCGCCCATCGTGGCGACCCTGCTCGATATCGCCGCCATCGAGTTGCTGGTCCGGCGGCGCACCGAAGACGGCCTCGACACGCCCGGGGGTGGCTTTTCGCGCGGCGTCTTCTCGCGGCTCTCCCGAGCGGACCGTCTGCGCGCACTCCGCCTGCTCGAAGACGAGGGGGTCGTGGCGAGGCTGGCCGACCGCTACGATTCCGCCGCGCTGGGGGCCGTGCAGTTCCTCGCCAGTTCCCTGCCCATCCTCATCGAGTTCGTCTACTACTCCGAACTCACGGGCGAGGACGGCGACGGGTCGCTCGGCTGGGAACAGACGGGCTATCCCGGTCCGGCAGAGGGCTATGTGGTCGGGATGGGCTACGAGATCGAGGAGTTCGAGGAGAACGACTACTGATGTACGAACGCGAAACCGACGTCGTCGTGGTCGGCGCTGGCGGGGACGCCCCCGCTTTGGCGTGGCGACTCGGCCAACTCGGAATCGACGTGACGATGCTGGAGGCCGGCCCCTTCTACGGCAACGAGAAGTGGCAGGCGCCGAACGACGCGCCCGGCGGCGAGGTCTCGGCGGATTCCGCCGACTTCTCCGGGGAGTTACTCGACGAGCAGTTCACCGCGAAGGAAGGCGACATGAACGACCCCGTCACCGGAAAGCTCCGGTGGGGGCCGGCGGATGCCGATCGCCCGCCGTGGCAGCGGACCGTCCCACAGCAGGCGCTCATCTCCCAGCTTTCGGGCGTCGGCGGGACGACACAGCACTACTACGCCAACCACCCGCGGGCGTTCGTCGAGAGCATCGACGACCAGCCACACTGGCCAATCGACTACGCCGACCTCGTGCCCTACTATCAACTGTTGGAAGAGACCCACCCGGTCAAGCCGGCACCGACGACGCCGAAGGGTGAGGTGTTCTTCGAGGGCGCCCGCCGCGCTGGCTACGAGTTGAACGAAGGGCTGAACGTCACTGGGGAGGGGTATCGTCCGTTCCCGAACGCCATCACACACCCGGACGAGCGGCTGATGCGCGACGGCGGCGAGGGGGCTGGCGGTGAGAACGCCGCGGACGACGCCTACCGCTATCCCGACTACGAGGGCGACACCCTCGCCATGCACGAACATCAGGGCGGGCCACAGCCGCGTGGCGCGCCGTATCGAGAGCGTGCCAAACGGTCGGCAAGCATCTCGCTCGTCCCACGAGCGCTGGATACCGGCAACGTGGAGATTCGACCGAACGCCTTCGCGACGACGGTGCTGACCGAGGGCGGAGGCGGCTCCATCGAGGCGACCGGCGTCGAGTTCCGGGACACGTGGGCGGGGACGACCGAGCGCGTCCGCGCCGACGTCGTCGTGCTGGCCGCGGGCTGTGTCGAGACGCCGCGACTGTGGCTCAACAGCGGCCTGCCCGACAACGGCTGGGTCGGCAAAGGGATGACCACCCATCACTTCGATTTCGTCGCAGGTGTCTTCGATCCCGATACACTGGAGGACCTCATCGGTCAGCGCCGGACCGAACCCCACCAGGGACAGGCCGCCGGCTCGCGGGTCGACGTACCGGGAACGGGCGGTATCGCGGTCAACACCTTCGCGCCCGGCATCACGGCGATGGCCGTCTACGCCGCCGGGCAGGGCGAGTGGGCCTTCGACCGCGAGGCCGACGGCAAGCCGTGGGATACGGCGGGGCGGCTGTCCGGCCGCGAACTGAAAGCGCGGATGGCCGACTACCGGCGGACGCTGACGCTCATCTGCCACACCGACGACCGGCCGCGACAGGAGAACGGCGTCTCCGTCGACGAATCGACCGAGGACGAACACGGCCCCGTTCCCCTCGTCGAATGGGAGGCCCACTCCGAGGACGACGAACGCCGGGACGAACTGGCCGTCAGAGCCGCCGAGATCCTGGAGGAGGCCGGCGCCGAACACATCCACCGCACCGACGCCGCACCCATCCTCCTGCACATGCAGTCGACGATGGCGATGGGAAAGGTGCTGGATACCGGCGGCGAGGCCAGGGACGTGGGGCGACTGTTCGTCGCCGACCACTCCGCGCTATCGAACGGCGTCGGGGGCGCGAACCCGACGCATACGGGACAGGCGCTGGCCCTGCGGACGGCCGAGCACGTCGCCGAGCGGTACTTCGACGGCGTCGACGAGCCTATCGGCGAGATATAAAAAGGGCGGGACTGGCCTACGACCACGTCCATCGCGCATCAAGGACGTAGCGGTAGATACCGGTCGCTCCGATGGCGAGGGCGTTGGCCACCAGATATTGCAGCGCCCCGAAGTTGACGAGGACATAAAGGACGAGAAGCTGGATGGGAATCGCCGACCCCCGGACGATGTTCGTCTTCACCAGCCCGTAGACGTACGGCCAGCGGTTGGTCTTGCGGTCGGCGTGGAACGTCCACGCGTTGTTGATGACGTACTGAAGGATGATGGTGGTCTCGATGGCCAGAAACGCTGCCACGATGTAGTTGAGGCCGCCCCTATCGACGAGCAGCCACAGCAGAACGAGCTGGATGCCCGCGGCAAGTGTTCCGACGGCGACGAACCGGCGCAGCCGAACTGCGAGCGGTCCCTCGACGAGCTGTCGGAGTAGCTCCCGTACCATCTATCGGTAGCCGAGCGCCGAGAGCCGTCGTTCGAGGTCCTCGTCCACCTCGCCGTCCGCCGTCGGACCCTCCGTCGAGAGGGAAGCCGCGT
This sequence comes from Natronomonas sp., assembly GCF_036625485.1. Taxonomy (GTDB): domain Archaea; phylum Halobacteriota; class Halobacteria; order Halobacteriales; family Haloarculaceae; genus Natronomonas. The sequence goes on from NZ_JAZKTR010000117.1 coordinate 4,004, forward strand.
GTTGTTCGGCGACCGGTCGCAGCTCCTCGATAGCTGCTTCGGCCGCCTCGTCTGGCGTCTCCGAAAGGTCGACCTGCTGGGTCGGGTCGTCGGGCCGGTAGTAGAGTTCCTCCTCGCCGGAGACGGTATTCTGGATGTAGGTCCAGTCGGTCGATCGCGCGCTGACCAGCAGGTCGCCCTCCTCCAGACTGCGGGGGATGGGCTGGGAGGTCACCTCCTCGCCACGGGAGGTCACCGACACGATGGGGTCGCCGGAGGGCGTCTCGCCGTCCAGCAGCGTCGACGTGAGGTCCTCGCCGACCCACTGCTCGGCCGCATCGACGCCGAGCAGGCCGCAGATGGTCGGGGGGATGGCGTCGAGGCCGACCGCCTCGTTTACTCGCCCGCCGTCGGCACCGGGCACGTCGACGATGAACGGGACGTGGATGAGTTCGTCGTAGAGCTTGGGGTAGTGGGCGAGGTGACCGTGTTCCTGGAACTCCTCGCCGTGGTCGCCCGCGATGACCAGAGCGGTCTCGTCGTCGACGCCGGCGGCCGACAGCGCCTCGCGGATGCGGCCGATGCTGGCGTCGACCTGTCGGGCGCCGCCCTGATAGAGCGTCCGGAGGTCGCCGAGGGTCCGTTCGCCCACCTCCCAGCCGAGTCCCGTCCGGGTGTGGGCCGAGAGCATCCGGTGGGTGCCGAGTCGGGAGTCCGAGACCTCCCGGATGTACCGTGGGGCAGGCACGTACGGCGTGTGGGTGTCCATGTAGTGGACCCACAGGAAGAACGGTTCGTCGGTGTCCTCGATGAAGCCGGTCGCCGCGCGCTCGACGTCGAGGCCGCGGGAGGCGTCGAAGAAGGGCTTGTCCTCGACGTCGTGGCGGATCTTCGAGGCGAGACGGCGGAACGGCGAGGCCGCCAACTGGAGCCACGCCTCGACTGTCGGGTGAGCGGCGAGATACCGGCTATAAAAGCGGGAACTGCCGGCGACGAAGGGGTCGAACTCGTCGAAGCCGTCGTCGTAGCCCCAGAAACTCGTCAGGAAACCGTTGGCGGCGTTGAAGCCGCCCGTCTCGAAGCCGGCCTCCGAGAGGGTCTCCGCGAGCGTTTCGGTGTTTTCGACACCGATATCGCCCGAATCCGCGAAGACGGGGCGGGACGCGAGGATGCCGGGGAAGGAAAACGGCGTCCAGTTGCCCGTCGCGAAGGCGTGTTCGAAGACGGTTCCCCCCTCGGCCAACTCCTCGATAACCGGCGTATGCCGGCTCTCGTCGTAGGCAGCCGTTGCATCCGCTCGGAGCGAGTCGACGGTCACGAGGACCACATTAGAGATATCGGCGCCAGTCATCGGTTTAGTTGGTCGAATCGCCCGCGAGCGAACGATTCAGTCCGCGGACGGGGCGATTGGTTACCCTCCCCTTTAGTACGCATTTCCCTGAACCTTCTGGTCTGTTCGAGCGCCGAGTCGCCGAGGACGCCTCGCCGACCTCTCGACCGTCCCCAAGCGGTCAAGTCATCGGCCGTTATATGGCCGCCGATGGCGACTCTCATCGCGAGCACCGACGAGATTCCCGAGAACGGCTCGTATCTCTTCACCGTCGAGGAGGCCGACGGCAGCCTCGAAGAGGTCATCCTCGTAGCCCTCGCGGATGGCGTCTCGGCGTGGAAGAACTTCTGCCAGCACGAGACCGACCAGCGGCTCGACCGCGGCAACGGCGCCGCGATGCGGAACGGCGAGATAATCTGCCCGAAACACGGCTCCATGTTCGACGCCGAATCGGGCTACTGCGACAACGGCAAGGCCGCCGGTTCGACGCTCGTGGAGGTCGATATCTCGGTCCGACACGGTCAGATCTACCTCACCGACGACGACCTCGAATTCCGACACGGGGGCAGCATCGACGACGACGGCGGCCCGAGTTCGACCTCACACCTCCAGCTGTGAGTCGCGGGCGACGAGGACACAGGCCACCAGGATCAGCCAGAGACCGACCGTCGGCGGGAGGACGACCGTAAAGGCCGTCTCGGCGGCGGCAAGCAGCGGGCCTGAAACGCCCTCCGGCAATGGAATCGCACCCAACGAGATCTCGACCTCCTCGTAGCCGACCACGAGGAAGGAGAACAGAACCCCGACGAGGAGGACGGTCCGCGGACGCCCCGTCGGAAGCCGATAGAGCAGCACCGACAAGGGAAAGGCGAAAAGCAGGGAGTACATCGGCTGCAGCGGCAGGAACAGCAACGTCGCCACGACCGTTCCGAGCGCGGCCGCCTGCCGCCGGCCATCGGTGTCGACTCGGTTATAAAGAACGGCGAGGAACGGCGCGAGAATCGCCGCGGAGAGGACGGTTCGAACCGGCCGACTCACGTCGAGTAGCGCCGCCAGCTGGCGGCGGATTCCGTCGACGTTCCGCGAGGCCGTCGGTGTCCCGTCGAAACTGCTGCCCGTATACCGGCCGACGAGCACGTCCGAGAAGTACGTGACCGTGAGGTCCGGTCCGAAGAGGACCGCACCGAGTAGGAGGCCACCGAGACCCGTCAGGACGGCGACGCCGACGGCCCGCCACGCCCGGCGACGGAGTAGCCACAGGCCGATCGCGGCCGGAAAGACCTTTATAAGCGCCGCGCCCGCGAAGAGGGCGCCAGCGAGCGACTCGCGCCGTCGGTCGAGGGCGTCGAAGCCGACCGCGAAGGCCAGCGTCAGCCAATGTGTCACCTGACCGTTTATAAGCGGTATCGCCGCGTAGGCCGAGGTGAGGACGAACCCGACGAGCAGGGCGAAGTCGAGTCGTTCGACCGCGACGCCGCGGCGGCGGAGCGCACGGTAGATGACCACCGCCGTCCCGACGCTCGCGGCGACGTTGAGGACCGTCTGGATGGCGAAGGCGACCAGCGAACTCCCGACGAGTGCGTGGGGGACGAACAGGAGCGTCACGATGGGTGGATAGAGATAGTAGTAATCGAGGCCGGGCGGCGACACCTCGTAGACGTTCTCGCCGGCCAGCAACGCCTCGCCGGCCCGGAGATAGACGTTGGAGGCCAGTCCCACCTGTTCGGGGGCAGTGAGCCACATGAAGGCCAGCGAGACGATGCCGGTGAGGATGCCGACAGCGAGGACGGCGCGCGTGCTGGCGCGGGGGGCCTCAGCAGGACTATCCGGCGACTCGTCGGAGGGCATTCGTTCCAATCTGACGCGGGATGGTATATAAATAGCAGGCCACGAGGCGTCGCTCCGGTCACCTCGAAGGCGAGCGCGCTGGCGCGGTTTCTCGACGTCCCGAGCGCTACAGTTTTGTTTGATAAAGCCAACACTACACTAATGAGCAGTATCCGTCCGAAGGAACTGGACGACCGCCTCGGGTCACCGTCGGGAGACGAGCCGTTCCTCCTCGACATCCGGCCGGAGTCGGCGTTCGAGTCGGGAGCCATCGACGGGAGCCACAACGTTCCCGTGTACAACGATCTGCGCCGCGGCGACGAGTCGGCGCTGCGTGACCGGTTAGGAGACGTGCCGACCGACCGGGACGTGGTCGTCGTCTGTAAGATGGGCTTCGTCGCCAAGAACGCGACGAGTATCCTCAGAGAGGAAGGCTACGATGCGGCGACGTTGCTCGGTGGCATGAGCGGGTGGACGGGGTATCAGAACGGCTCGCTGGGCTACAAACTCCGGTCGCTCGTCTGGCGCTTCCGGTAGCCTGCGCTCCGTTGCTAAT
>NZ_JAZKTR010000118.1:0-7621 GCF_036625485.1 Natronomonas sp.
ATGAGCAGCACACCAGCGACCAAGCGGAGGCCGAGCTCGAGTGGGGTCATCGTACCCAGTTACTGACATCTCGCAGTAAATAAGCAAGGAAGTTAGACAGGCGTGAGCCGTCTCACGGAACCGCTACTCTCCGCGTCCAACCGTGATGACGGGCACTGGTGCAGAGCGGACGGTCCTCTCGGCAACGCTTCCGAGTAATATACGGTCACTTCCGCGTCTCCCCGTCGTTCCCATCACGACGGCATGGATATCGTTCGATTCGATGGTGTCGAGTATCACCTCGACAGGGGATCCGTGTTCGACGTGCCGGACCGTGTTCGAAACGCCGCGTGTCTCCGCCTCGGACACGAGATCGTCGACGGCATCGGTCGCAGCCTGTTCGCTTGCCTGCTCCGAAATGGTCGAGCGAACGTCCGGACCCAGCGAGGTATCGTCTACGACAGATAGCACGTGAACGGTCGCATCGAGAGCCGCTGCAATGGAGAGGCCATGTTCGGCAGCGTGGACCGCACCAGCACTCCCGTCGGTCGGAAGGAGGATGTTCTCGTAGGGGAACACCAGTTGTTCGTCGGGCTGCATCCGCGTCGTCAGAACAGGGACCGAAGACAGGCGAACGACCTTCTCCGTGACGCTTCCGAGAAAGTATCGTGACACTCCCTCTCTACCTTGGGTCGGCATCACGATCACGTCGTAATCGTATTGCTCAGCGTACTCGACGATCGTCGGCGCCGGAGTCCCTTGAACGACGTCGGAATCGTAATCTACACCGAGCGTATCCAGTGTCTTCGCTGCTTCCTCGACGATGTCCTTGCCCTCCCGAACGAGTGCGTCAACGACCTCGGTTTCGACGACCGTGAGGCTCTCGCGTGTCGTATCCGCGACGAACAGAACGTGGATAGTGGCGTCGGCCCAGTGTGCGATCTCGGCAGCGTGATGCAGTGCCTCCGCCGCCCCATCGCTTCCATCGAACGGGAGCAGAAGGTCCTCGTACATGTGAGTACCTACGGGCATCACTCCCAAGTGGTTTGTCACCACCACTCGACTCCGTCTTCCGACCCCGTCTCACCGTGATGGGCGACATTCGGAGGGTTTCGCGCATACGTCTTCGATTAACGGGGGACGGAAAGATCGGTCAGTGGATATCGTGCGCTGATACCGCAGCGTTCAACGCCGCGCTCGAAACTCGTGTGTGAACTGTCCTATGCCACTCCCCAAAGAGTGTCTCTGCCCGTCGCGTCGGCCCGACGGTGGGCCGGCGTCTTTTAGTGTGTGCTTCCCTCCAGTTTGTCTATATGGATGGCTCCGAGGGCCCGAGAACCAACCGGTCGTCGACCGAGGACGTCCTCTCGCAGGTGTTCCGGAACAGCCGGCTGAACGCCATACTGGCGTGGGTACTGGTCGCGGTGCTGGTGGTCACCTTCGTCGAGAGCGTCTGGGACTTCGACCGACTGTGGATGGCCTTCGTCGCCACGACCGCCGTCATCGTTCTCGTTCCGCCGGTCGCCCACCGCGACTGGGAGGTCATGCTCCCGTGGGAGTTACTCGTGCTCGCGTTGCTGCCGATCCTCGCCCGTGCGACCGTCGGCGGGGAACTCGGGCTGTTCGCCTACTACCTGTCGGTCGCCGCGCTGGCACTGCTGATCACCGTCGAACTCCACATGTTCACCCAACTGCGGATGACCCACTGGTTCGCCGTGCTCTTCGTCGGTATGGCGACGATGGCCTCGACGGCCGCGTGGACGGTCGTCCGCTGGAGTATGGACCGAACCTTCGGAACGAACCTGCTGGGTCACCTCGAAGCACGGGGCGCGCCCCTGCTTCCGCCCGACCACACCGCACAGGAGGCCGCCAATGCCGGTCTGATGGTCGAGTGGCTTTACGTCACCCTTGCCGGACTGGTCGCGGGGTTCCTCTTCGATGCGTACTTCAGACGGCGCGGTCGGCAACTCAGCCGCCGACTCTGGGGTGTGGTTCGCCGATGACGCTGTTGCCGCGGCCATCGTGGCGGAACCAGCGTCGACTCACTCGCGGGATGCAACTCACGCTGGTCGGCATCATCGGCTACGGCCTTCTCGCCGGCGCGCCGAAGGCCATCACGAACGGCGTCATCGCGCTGGGTATCACGTTCGTCCCGTCGCTTCTGGAGCGGAACTACGACATTCCGCTGGACCCGTGGCTCGGCCTCTGGATCACGCTGGCGGTCTTTCTACACACCATGGGGTCGGCGGGCCTCTACCAGCAGATCCCGTGGTGGGACCACATCACCCACGCGATGTCGGCGACGCTCGTCGCCGGCGTCGGCTACACCTTCGCCCGCGGCGTCGACCTTCACAACGACGAGATCCACCTGCCGCGGCGCTTCTATTTCGCCTACGTGCTGGTCATCGTGCTTGCCTTCGGTGTCGTCTGGGAACTCTTCGAGTTCGGCCTCGACGTCGTGGCTCACGCTACGGGCGTGGATATGCCGCTGGCCCAGTTCGGCCTCGACGACACCGTCAAGGATCTGCTGTACAACTCGCTGGGAGCGGTGTTGGTCGCCGTGTTCGGACAGGCGCACCTCTCGGGGCTCGCGGAGACGGTCCGGACGAGTCTCATCGCCGACTGAGGAAGGCGGCTGGACGATTCGGTGTCGGTCGGGACGTCCCCGACGAAGAGACAGCCGATCTCCATGACGCCAAACGTTCATTACCTCTCCTATCCATCATCCAGTAATGGTGCGACGACGGCTCACGGAGTATCGACGCCGGGTTCGGTCCCGGCTGGAGGAGGCCTTTGTCGGCGAGCACACGCCACAGCAGGTCGCACGCAGTTTCGCGGCCGGGGTATTCATCACGGCACTGCCGACCTTCGGCGTCGGCGTCCTGGTCTTCGCCGTCATCGCCGCCCTCTCCGAGAGCGTCAGTAAACTCGCGTTGGTCGCTTCCGTCGTCGTCCTCAACCCGGTCGCCAAATGGGGCGTCTACGCCGCCAGTTTCTGGCTCGGCGTCCAGCTTATGGGGCCGCCCGAGGTCACCGTCTCGACGATCTCGTTCAGTGCCGCCCCCGAGGTCGTCGCCCGACTCCTCGTCGGCAACCTCATCATCGCGGTGATTCTCACTATCGCCGGCTACGCCTTCGCGTTCCGTGTCATCCGGGAGATGCACGAACGGGACCTCGGTATCGCGGAACTGGTCGTCGGCGAGTAAATCGGTCAGAGACGGACTATCCTACCAGTTCGTCGAGGTTCTCCAGCGTGAGGTCGGTCCCCTTGCTTTCGCCGGGGAGGATATCTCCCAGCGAAGCCCCGATCGATGCCGCCGCCCAGATGACCGTGACCCGAGCGATCATCTCGGCGGCCGTCGGCCCGCCCGCGAACAGCCGCCCCCACATGACCATCAGGCCGGCCGCGGTCAGAAACGAGATAGTGAGGACGCCGACGAGTCGCCGCGGTACCAGTCCGAATATCGGATTCGTGATCCGAACCTCACGGAAATCGACTGCATAGAGGAGCCCTGTCGCCAGCGCGATGACGAAGGCGGTGTTGGCGAGGAGGAAGACGGGGATACCCAGGAAACGCGAATCGAGGAAGTACTGCGCGATGACGAAGACACCGTCCTCGACCAAAAGCGGGAGCCCGAAGATGATGCTCCCGACGAACGCCTCGCCCATGTCCCGGCCCGTGTACTTCGAGATGTGTTCGCTGACGGGCAGATGTTTCAGCATCCGCTTCGTGTGTCTGAGCTCCTCTTGGCCCTCCGCAGTGGTGATCGACCCCTCCAGTTCCTCGAGTTGGTCGAGGATGTCGCCGACGTCGATGCCGTCGCGTTTCGGGACCCGTTCGTCGCTGCTCATAGCGATAGCCTCTCGCATACCGGACTAAAAGATACCTCCGGCAGGGTCGGTCGGGATTTATACGTACACCCGGCGAATCCCTGGCGTGACGACGCTTATAAATGGGGTTCTCGGTGGGATCATCGCGAGCGCCGTGGCCGCGATCGCACTCCACGTGCTCGGTGGCCCCCGCCCCTTCGAGGTGCCGGGCGAGGAGAACACCACCACGGTTCGGTGGCGGGTCCTGCAGGCGACGCTCGGCTACGGGGCCATCGCTGGCCTCGGCTTCATGATCGTCGAACTGTACGTCGTCGACTGGCTCTCGGTTCCGCCGACCGCCGTCGAGGCGTTCGCGGCAGCCGGTCTGTGGGCGGGCCTGATGTTCGCAATGTCGGCGCTCGCCTCGCTCGTCGGCGAGGGACAGGAACTCGGTGGCTTCCGGCGTCTCCTCCTGTTCCATCTGGTCTTCGGCGTCGTCTTCGGTATCTGGGTTCGGATGACGTGGATTACCTGAACCGCTACTGCCCCGGTTCCCCATAGCGGTACTGTCCATGAACTTACGGGATACGTTAGGCCCTCCACGGGTTGAAGTATATCTGCACGCAACCTCCGCGAATGGACGCGCCTGACCAAGCCAGTCACGAATCGGCGGCTCCGGGCGAACCGGTCTACAGCAACGACGGGGAACTGCTGGGCCGCATCAGCAGCCTCACCGACGTCGGCTTCGAAGTCGAAGAGGTCGACACGACCGACCTCGACGAGGTCGATCTGGAGGAACTGCCCGGCCAGAAGTTCGGCGGGGGCTACCTGATGTGGCGCTGTACCGAGTGCGGCGAGATGGGCGAACTCGACGACGACATCCCGGACTCGTGTCCGAACTGCGATGCGCCGCGAGAGGCCATCGAGGAAGTACAGGAAGACTGACGGCCCCCACGGCCACGGTGAGACGAGGGTCGAACAGACGTTCCGCTAACTGTCCATCGTATCGAAATGTACGCCCGGAACACTAACTTCCGACGTCACTCCAAGCGGCGTGCCGTGGTCGGTCGGCTAACCCTCGTGCCGGGCGGGCGGCCCGTCAGGGCCGCCGGTTGCGCGAGCGGCGGTAGCCGCGAGCGCGGGGGACACGTCGTGTCCCCAATTGCCGAGACGGCGTCAGCCGTCGAGGCGAGAGACGCTACGCGTCTCCAATTGCGCCGGTAACACCCGACGCGGCGGGTCGAACGTGACCAGCGGTGATGTCGCACACCCGGGTTCTCCGGTCCGTCATCGCTGCCCGTGGGGGGCGGCTCCGTCGGGGACTAAAGGTGCGCGAGAAGGGCTAGGTCGTTCGTCGGCTTAAGTTACCGGGAACGCTGGACGCTGTACTCGGATTCCCGGATCTGGGCGTAGCCACCGTTTCGGAACCCGAACTTCTTCCATTTGTACTCCGCGAAGAGCTTCGCCCCCGTCCAGCCGGCGTAGACGGCCTCGTGGGCCGAGAAGCCGCCGTCGCTCATCACGTCGCTGATGAGGCCGAACATGGTGTCCCAGTCGTCGGGTTCGTAGCCGCGGACCATGTCGGCGAAGACGCAGTTGCGGCGGACCTCGTCGCCGATGGCGTCGTGCCACAGCGCGTTGTAGCTGTCGAGGGTGCCGCGGGCGGCCAGTCGGCCGGCGAGCTGGCCGGTCCGGATGGCGACGTGGTCGCCGCCCTCGTGGAACTCGGAGGTCGCCCCCATCGCGCCGCCGACGACGGCGACGTTGGCGTCGGTCGGGGACTCGATGGGGCGGGTCGAAGAGATGGGGTAGGTTTCGGTGCCGCCGGATTTGCCGCGGTCCTCGACGAGCGGGAAGTCATCGAGGTCGTAGCCGGGATACTCGCGTTCGAGCAGGCGCCGGATGTAGGTGCCACCCTGCGGGACGCGTTCGTCCTCGGGTTCGAGCAGGCAGTACTCCTCGCGGTTCGCCACGTCGTCGATGTCCATGCCGATGGGCATCGTCAGGCCGACGCGGGCGACGGGGTCGTCGTTCGGGAAGACCCACGGGTAGGCGGTGTGGCCGGGCATGTAGCCCCACCAGAACTTGATGCGGTCGTCCTCGAACAGTTCCTCGGGGAGGCGGCGGTACTCCTGATAGGCGATGTGGTTGGTCTTCCGGGAGTCGAGTCGCGACATCGCCGCGTCGGCGAGCCAGTCTTCGAGGACGGTGCCGGTGATGGTTCGCTGGGGGCCGTCGGCCAACACGAGGTAGTCGGCCTCGATCTCTGTGCCGTCCCGGAGCGTGAGAGTGTGGGTCGGTGTGCCGGTCAGGTCCGTCTCGACGTTGCCGACGGCGGTGCCGACGCGGTATTCGGCGCCGGCGTTTTCGGCGCGCTCGCGGAGCCAGTCGTCGAAGCGGGCGCGGTGGAGGGTGAAGCCGAAGTTGGGGTAGGAGGAGTCGATACCCGTCGACGTCAACTCCACGGATTCGTTGGGGGCGACGAACTCCGCGACGTCGAGTTCCTGATGTTTGACGTGCTCGGGGATCTGCTCGCCGAGGTTCATGATGTCGACCCAGTAATCGAGGATACCGGCGGCGTCCGTCGAGTCGGGACCGAGGTGCTCGCGGTCGGCACGGGGGACGCCCTTCTCGATGACGACGGCGTCCGCGCCCTCGCTGGCGGCCGCGTGGCCGGCCGAACTGCCGGCGGGGCCGCCCCCGACGATGGCGACGTCTACCTGTTGCATACACTTCTCGGCGTTCCCGTAGGGCTTAAAAGAATTGACCCGGCGTCGGGGGACGGCCACCGCGAGACGCGCGGTCGGGTCAGTATTCAGGCGATTCTTCGGGGACGCCTTCGCGCTGGTTGACGACGCGGGCCCACACGAAGAGGGCGTCCGAGAGGCGGTTCAGATACGCCACGGCGTCCTCGTTGATGGGCTGGTCCGCCGCCAGCGCCACCGCGCGGCGCTCCGCTCGCCGGCAGACCGACCGCGCGTGGTGGATCTTCGACCCGACGTCGCTGCCGCCCGGGAGTATGAAACTCTCCAGCGGCTCCAGTTCGTCGTCGTAGGCGTCCATCCACGCTTCGAGGTCGTCGACGTGTTCGTCGGTCACTCGTGGAGCGTCCTCGTCGTCGCGGTCCGGGTTGGCGAAATCGGCCTGGATGATGTGGAGGTGGTTCTGCACGGCGCCGAGTTTCTCGTCGATGTCGTCGTAGCCCGACGGCCGGATGCGCCCGACGACGCTGTTGAGTTCGTCGACGGTCCCGTAGGATTCGATGCGGGGGCTGGCCTTCGAGACGCGCGACATGTCTCGGAGGTCGGTCATTCCCTCGTCGCCTCGACCGGTGTAGATCTTCATACTCGACCCTTCGACCCGCGAGGGCTTATAAGCGGAGGCTACTCCTCGTCGTTGGCCGGTTTCTTCGCGTCCGTCTCCCGGTCGTCACTCGTCGGCTTGACGAAGAGATACGCGAAGACGCCGATAGCGACCGCCAGCGGGAGGCCGAACTCCACGCTAGCACGCACGTCCCCGACGAGAATCCCGCCGAGCAGCATCAACACGAACGCGAGCGCGAAGAACGTCGTCGCCCTGATAAAGTCGTCCTCGACGAGGCTACGCATTACCGGGGAGACGCGCCGCTGTGGGGTAAACGGTGTGTTTCGACGCGAATGGATGAAGCGCCCCACGGGGACCGCGGGGCAGGCATGAGGCACGTGACGAGTGTGGCCCGCCAGGCCACGGGCACAGCGTCGCCCGACGGACCACGGAGGGAGCATCCGCCGAGGGGGCGTCCGAAGGTCGCCCCCGAGGCGGTTCACGGCGACGAGGCCCGAAGGGTCGAGTC
>NZ_JAZKTR010000119.1:0-7524 GCF_036625485.1 Natronomonas sp.
ATCCGGACGGTGTAGTTGATCTGGGTGTCCCCGAGGCGGACGCCGACGGGGTTGGGGTTGTTGATCACCAGATCGGTGTGGATGACCGTGGTCTCCTCTGTCACCTCGCCGAACTCGTTGTCGACGGCCTCGACCGACGGCGCGCCGAGAACACCGAAAGCGACGGCGCCGAGAAGCGATGCAGTCAGAACACCGAGCACCGCTGCCACGACCTTCAGTTTCGCGAGGCCGAAGATCCCACGGTCGGATGTCATCGTCACTTCACGACGAAACGCGCCGGAAAGATATACTCTATGGCCTCCGTCGACGGTATCGGCGACGACGCAGGCGACGGCGATACCACGTCAAGACCGGCGAACCGCGAACGTCGGGATTTATGTTCGCCGTGCCGTAGGCCCCGGTATGGCAACCGCTTCGACGACGGACAAGGGTGTCGGCTTCCCGCTGGTGTTGGGCGTTCTCGCAGTGCTCGGCGCCGTCGGGATGACTGTCTTCGGCTTCACCGGCGACCAGCTCGCGGCCGCCCTCTCCTTCGGCGTCGCGATGCTGGCCGGCTCGCTGGCCATCGCGGCCTATCACGTCTACGGCTGATACGAACCGTTGTAGTCTGTTACCGGACGTCGCCGACCCGCACTGGCGATGGCCGGTACACGTTACAACGGTCCGTATGAAGGGCGCATCTTAAGCCCGTCCATCAACTAGGGATACGCATGAGTGAACTCAGCGACGAAGACGAGCGCATCCTCTCGCACCTCCGGGAGCGCGCCGACGGTGGTGACCGGTATTTCCGCGCGAAACACATCGCCGACGCCATCGGCCTGACCGCGAAACAGGTCGGGGCTCGCCTCCCGCGACTCGCCGAGTACTCCGAGGACGTCGACATCGAGAAGTGGTCCCGCGCCCGGTCGACGACGTGGCGGGTCACGCCAGAATAACCCCCGATGCGCCTCGCGCTCGCTCAGCTTTCTATCGAATCGGCGGCCGTCGACGACAACGTCGAGCGCGCCGTCTCGGCCATCGAAACCGCCGCCGAGGAGGGCGCCGACTGCGTCGCGCTTCCCGAGATCTTCAACGTCGGCTACTTCGCCTTCGAGAGCTACGAACGCGCCGCCGAACCGCTCGGCGGTGAGACACACCGGCGAATCCGCGAGGCGGCCATCGAACACGACGTTTCGGTCCTCGCCGGCACCATCGTCGAGGACCTCGCCGCCTCGGCAGACGCCGGCGAGGCCGTCCCCGCCGAATCGGGGCTGGCCAATACCGCCGTCCTGTTCGATGCCGACGGCAAGCGCCGACTCGTCTACCGCAAACACCACCTCTTCGGCTACGATTCGGCGGAAGCCGAACTGCTGGTGCCGGGCGACCAGCTCCCGACCGCCGACCTCGGCGGCCACACCGTGGGCGTGACGACCTGCTATGACCTGCGCTTCCCGGAACTCTACCGCCGACTCGTCGACGACGGTGCCACGATGGTACTCGTCCCGAGCGCGTGGCCCTACCCGCGGGTCGAACACTGGAAGCTCCTGCCGCGCGCCCGAGCGGTCGAGGACCTGCTGTACGTCGGCGCGGTCAACGGCTCGGCGACCTTCGAGGACGCCTCGCTGGTCGGCCGTTCGACCGTCTACGACCCGTGGGGGACGCCGCTCGCTTCTTCGGACGACGACGCGACTGTCGTCTACGCCGACTGCGACCCCGACCGGGTCGACGAGGTTCGCGAGGAATTCCCCGCACTGCGGGACCGACGCTAGGGCGAGGAAACGAGGGTTTATTAGTTAGCCCGGATTAATATCGCTTGCCTGAACGACGCTTTTCTCGTCGTGATGGCAGACCAACAACGCCCGCCGCGCGCCCGTCCATCCACCGAGTCGAGGTTGCCCGGTCCTCGGCTCGCTCGTCCGCCTCCCAACTCCTCTCCGCCACCTCGTTTCCACGCTCTCATCACCGAGAGCGACGCATCTCGTCGAACCAACGAAACCGGCGACGAGTCATACGGACCGTTGTAGTCCTTTACCGTTCAACCCGTCCGTATCAGTCGTCTTCGGTCTTGATGTCCGCCGACAGACCCTGCGCCATCTCGATCTCCTTGGAGTTGTTCAGCGTCCACGCCGTGCGCTCGGTGACGGCTTCGATGACCTCACGCGCGGAGGGGTAGCCGTTACCCGATTTCTTGACGCCGCCGAACGGCAACTGGACCTCCGCGCCGATACACGGGAGGTTGCCGTAAGCGAGGCCGAGATCGGCGTGGTCACGGAAGCGGTTGACCTGCCGGTAGTCGTCGGAGATGATGGCACCGGCCAGCCCGTAGGGCGTGTCGTTGTGGATCTCGATGGCGCGATCGATGTCGCCGTCGTATTCCAGCAGGGCGACGTGGGGGCCAAAGACCTCCTCCTTGATACACCGGAGGTCAGGGTCGTAGTCGATCTCGTAGACGAACGGCCCGACCCAGTGGCCCTCTTCGTGACCGTCGGGAATCTCGTCGGCGCCCAACTCCTCGCGGTCGACGAGGACGTTGGCACCCTCCTTCCGCGCGAGGTCGTTGTACCGGCCGAACTTCTCGATCTGGCCCTCGTCGACCAGCGGGCCCATGAAGGTGTCCTCGTCGAGGGGGTCGCCGACCGCGACCTTCGCGGCGACGTCGACGAACCGCTCTTTGAACTCGTCGTAGACGTCGGTGTGGACGATGAGGCGCTCGCTGGAGACACAGCGCTGGCCCGTCGTCTTGAACGAGGACATCACCGCCGAGTGGACGGCGATGTCGAGATCCGCCTCCTCGGTGATGACGATACCGTTCTTGCCGCCCATCTCGCAGGCCGCGAGTTTGCCGGGCGTGCCGCCGACCTTGTCGGCGATGGAATGGCCGACCTCCGAAGAACCGGTAAAGAGGATGGTATCGACCCGGTCGTCGTCGACGATGGCGGCGCCGGCGTCGCCGTAGCCCTGGACCATGTTGAAGACGCCGTCCGGGATGCCCGCGTCAGCGAACATCTCGGCGACGATCTGGCCGCACCACGGCGTCTGTTCGGCGGGCTTCCAGACGACGACGTTGCCCTCGACCAGCGCGACGGCCATGTGCCAGAAGGGAATCGCGACGGGGAAGTTCCACGGCGTGATACAGCCGACGACACCGCGGGGTTTGCGGCGCATGTAGGCGTCCTTGCTCGGAATCTCGGAGGGCACCACGTCACCGTGGGGATGGCGGGCGTTGCCGGCGGCCCACTCGACCATGTGCCAGGCCTCGGTGACGTCGGCTTTGCCCTCCGAGATCTCCTTGCCGCACTCGCGGGTGACGATTTCGCCCAACTCCTGGTGGCGGTCGCGCAGTTCGTGATAGATGTCCCAGAGGTACTCCGCGCGGTCGATGTAGGAGAGGTTCCGCCACTCCTCGAAGGCCTCGTCCGCGGCGGCGAGCGCGCGGTCGACCTCCGCGTCCGTCCCGCGGGGGAACGTTCCCAGCGTCTCCCCGTTGGCCGGGTTCGTGCTCTCGAAGGAGTCGCCGTCGCCTTCGACCCATTCGCCGCCGATATAATGGTCGTATTCTGCCATGTGGCAATACTTGCGCGGGCGGTGTGAAAAAGGTAGCCGACGCGTCGCCGAACCGCTTACGTCCCCGCGACTCCGAGGGCGGGCCGTGAAGGAGTTCGGCTTCGAGTTGCGGGTCTGTTCGTGGGCCGAGCGCAACTGGCCGCCCGCGGGACGAGGGCGGTCGGACGCCGCCAACAGCGACACCGGCGAGCGCGGCGCCGAACCCGACGCCCTCATCGCCCGCCAACTCGGCACCCGGCGCCGACGCTGGGATACCGTCGTCGTCGAAACGACCGCCGACGGCCTCGACCACCGCGCGCCCTTCGGCGACGAGCGGCTGGATTCGGACCTCCTGCATATCGCCCGCAACGCGCCCGGGTCGTGGACCTTCTATCGGGACGCCCTCCCCGACCCCAGTTATCCGTGGCGCTACGTCCGCGAGGCCGTCCACCGGGCCGCCGACCGCGAGTTCATCGAGAAACGCAGGAACGGCAACCGCATCGAGATTCGCCGCCGCTATCGCTACCCCGACTGGGTCGACCGCATCGTTGCCATCGAGAATAAACCCGACCTCGACGCCTCGGCCGCCCGCGTCCTCGCCGAGCAACTCGAACACGACGTGGCGCTGGGGCTGGCCGACGAGGTGTGGCTGGCGACGCGCGCGACCCGTGGGGAGATCGAACCGGCGCTTCTGGAAGCGATGCCTGTCGAAGTCGGTATCCTCGCCGTCTCCGAGGGCCCCGACGGCTGGCGGGCCGACCCGGTCTGGAACCCCCGGACGCTGGCGGTCGAGGACCCCGGCACCCGGATTCTGGACCGTCCCGACGGCGGCGATTACGACGCCTCGGCCTGTCGCTTCGAGTACGCCGACCCCGAATGGAAACACCGGAAGCGACTGGAGATTGCCGAACGCGCCTACGAGCGCGGCTGGCGCTCCTACGCCGATACGATGCGGCCCGACTGCCGGCATTTCGAGGTTCGGGAGCCAAAGGGGCCGTTCCCCTGGTGTGCCGCGAAGGGCCGCGAACAGACCGCCGCCGAGTGTTCCGGTCGGTGTTCGGAGTTCGCGCCGGAACCACCCGCGTGGCGCTCGAAGGGGTGGCCTATCGACGGCGGTCCGGGAAAGGCCACGAAGCGGTTGCTCGACGAGAAACGGCAGCGACGACGCTGACGCCACCGACAGCCGTTCGGCGGTGGCGCAACCGCTTTCCCCTCGCGGCCGGTAGAAATGGTATGTCACTCGACGAGGGACTCCCGCAGGAACAGGTCAACGAACTGGTCGACGAAACCATCGAGGAAAACGAGGTGGTGCTGTTCATGAAGGGGACGCCTATCGCGCCGCAGTGTGGCTACTCCGAGAAGGCTATCAACCACATCCAGCGACACCGCGATGATGTCGAAACCGTCGACGTGTTGACCTCCAGCGAGGAGTTCCGGGCGGCACTGGAGCGACACAGCGGCTGGACGACGATCCCGCAGGTCTACGTCGACGGGGAGTTCATCGGCGGTAGCGACATCCTAGTGGAACTCGACGAGCAGGGCGAACTCGCTGCCGAACTTAACGCCTGACTACCACGTAGCCCTATGTCATTCTGTCACAAAGGGAAGGACAGGTGATATAAGTGAGGAACCCCTACATTTAGGCGGACCACTCGCGTCAGAGGGTAAGCGCCCTCTGTGGGACAGGGATACCATGACCAGTCGTGTTTACAGACTTCATTCGACGCTGGAACTGCAACTCGACGACGTTCACGAATTCTTCGATGGGTACGAGTTACCCGTCGAGATAAAGGACGTCGAAGTAACGAGGCGAAACAATACACTCATCGTGAGTGCCGTTGCGGCCGAAGACAACATCTCGAAGTACACGCCGACGGCGCAGCTGAAGGCGAGCGTCACCGAGAACCGGATCTACGAGACCGAGGACGGATGGTCCGAGACTCCACCCGAACCGCAGAACGGTGCCGCTTCGACCGACAGCGACGACGATGACGGCCCACAGTGGGGCAGCCTCGGCGAAGGCGGCCAACTGCAGGAAGAAGAGGAGGAGATCAACTCCAAACTCGTCGAGTACGCCTGCTTCAAGGGCGACCGCGAGACCGTACTCCAGAATACGGCGCTGCAGTACCCGATGTTCGAGGTACTGTGCGACCTCGCGAAGTTCGCCGAGAAAGGCACGTTGACGGCCATCGCCGCCGTCGACGACGAACTCGAAGCTACCCGCATCGTCGACGGCGAAGAGCGCTCGGCGAGCATCGAGGTCATCGACGACCCTCGTGAGCGCGAAGGCGAGGACACCGTCAACTGGCGGGACAACAAGTTCATCAGCGACGACTGAAGTACGGCCCTTTTTCGAGCCAGCTACCTACCGAGCGAGAGCGCCACCCGTTCAGAAGCGAGTCACGAGCAGTGACCGGGATTACCGCTGTTCGAGCCGTCCGCCACAGACCCCGCAGGTCACGTCGGAGCCGCCCATCGTATTGATGACCTTCTCACGTTTGCACTCCGCACACAACGTCGCGCCACAACTCGTACACTCGTAGCCCTCGACCGAGGAGAACGACAGCAACCCCCGGAGACCGCCCGGTTGGGGCTTCATCTCCGTCCCGCAGTTGCTGCACTCCGCCATTACTGCTGTCTGGACCCCGACGACGAAAAGTCGTTTCGGCTGACGCGGTCACCCGTGAACGAAGTTTTGCCGAAAGCGCCGACGCCGCGTCACCGGTCCCCACGACGCTCACCGAACCCAAAAGACCCTTTAGCGTATAATGAGATGTAATTATACGCCATGAGTGAATTCCCCGACTACGTCGACGTCGACTATACGGACGGCGAAGGCAAAAACCCCGAGGACTACCCGAATCTCGAGGATAAGATCGAGAAGGCCATCGAGGTCGTCACGACCGGCCTCGAGGAGTACGAGAACCCCGCCATCATGTGGACCGGCGGGAAGGACTCGACGCTGACGCTGTACTTCGTCAAGGAAGTCGTCGAGCAGTTCGACTACGAGATGCCGCCGACGGTATTCATCGACCACTACCAGCACTTCGACGAGCTGCTCGACTTCGTCGAGCGATGGGCCGACGAGTGGGACCTCGAAGTCATCTTCGCGCGCAACGAGGACGTCGGCGCCTACGTCGACGAGAACGACCTCGAACCCGGCGACGACATCCCCGTCGACGCCCTCGACGAGAACAACCAGCACCACATCCGCAACATCCTCGAATACGAGGAGGACACCTTCCCGTTCCTGCTGGACACCTACGTCGGCAACCACCTGCTGAAGACCGTCGCGCTGAACAACACCCTCGAAGCCGAGGGCATCGACGGCATCATCTCGGGCATCCGCTGGGACGAACAGGAAGCCCGCGCCGACGAGACGTTCTTCAGCCCCCGCCACGACCCCGACATCTACCCCCCGCACGACCGCATCCAGCCGATCCTGCAGTTCGACGAGTCCGACGTCTGGGACGCCTTCTGGTTCTACGTCGTCCCCGAAACCGTCCCGGACTTCCCGGACGACGGCTACGTCCCCCAGGACTACGACGACCTGCCGAACGACCTCACCCACGAGGACATCCCGGTCTCGCCGAAGTACTTCGCCGGGTTCCGCTCGCTGGGGAGCGAGATCTCGACCGAGAAATCCGACGAAGAGCCCGCCTGGCTGCAGGACCTCGAGAACACGACCGAGCGCGCCGGCCGCGCCCAGGACAAGGAAGACCTGATGGAACGGCTGCGCGATCTCGGCTACATGTAGAGCCCTTTTGCACGGCGCGCTTCGCGCGCGTGGCGGCGTAGCCGCCACGTCATCCGGTTGCGGGCGAAGCCCGCAACCCGCCGGCAAAAACGTCCTCAGAAGCGCTTCGCGCTTCTGATGGGCTGCGGAAGACGCCGGAGGCGTCTTCCGAACGTTCATGAAAAAGACACGGCGGGCCTCCCTTTGCTCACTTCGTTCGCCGTCTGCTCGCGGGCCTGGGGCCCGCTCGCACGGTCCGCGGGACC
>NZ_JAZKTR010000120.1:0-7449 GCF_036625485.1 Natronomonas sp.
GTCTCGAACATCTCTCGAGAGAGCGCATCACTCACCGTGCCAGTCGTTGCTCCGGGTCCTCGGTGGGTAGGCCGGATTATTGCTGTGGGATCGGCTGTGGTGGAGAGGGACTCTGTTTTTTTCTCGCGAGTAGGGGCTCCGCTTCGTGGGGGGGTTGAGTTCGAGTTGACATCATCGATTGAAAGAAATGATGAGTAGAACGCCCTGAGCCGTGAGTATTCACCCGAAAATCTCTCCCCCCACTTCTTTGAACGCCTCTATGTCACTCAGTGGAGGCGGACTCTCGATACTGATACGTGGTAGAATCGGGCGTCTCCAGAATTGAGAGACATCGGGTGACGAAGCCAGTCAGTAGTTGTGCGGCGTCGGGGTCCAGTGAGACGAGGGTCCCCTCGTTCGGTCCTTCGGGAAACTGGAAGACGATACCGTCCTCGTGGATCTCGGTCTGGGCGTAGGTTTCGCCAAGCGGCGGGTAGTCCTCCTCTCGGACGAGTGGTTCCGCTTGCCGCGCTCGGTCCATCACGTCGGGCGCTTCCTCGCCGAGGGCCTCCGTCTGGAGATCGTGCCGAATGTGAATCGTCTCCCAGCCGTCGGCATCGTAATAGAACGCCGTTCGGTACGAGTTACCGGCTCGTTCGCGGATGAACCGGTGTAACTCTCGGTGCCGGTCGCTTACCATAACTGGTGTTCCGGGAGTGTTCGCATTTATCTTTTGTTAGAAATGTCGCTTAATAATGTTATATACGATATCAGTTTCGTCCGTTCAGTAACCAAACCGCGATTAGCCAACCCGCACAAAGAACTAACAGAACGCAGAATCACCTCCACCCGTGCAGTTCCAGCTAACTGAGGCCCAACAGTCCCTCCGTGACGAGGTGCGAACGTTCGCACAGGAGGAGATCCGGCCACGGGCGATCGAACTCGACCAGCAGGACGAGTACCCCGCCGACATTCTCGCCGAACTCGGGGACCGACGGCTGACCGGGTTGACGCTGCCCGAGGAGTACGGCGGTCGCGGCGAGGGATTGGTCGAACTGGCGTTGATGACCGAGGAACTCTCGGCAGCGACGATGTCGGTTGCGAGCACCGTCGCACTCCACCTCGGAGTCGCGACGGTCATCGAACGATTCGGCACCGAGGACCAGTGCGAGGAATTCCTGTCGGAGATGGCGACCTACGACACGGTGGGTGCGCTCGGATTGAGCGAGGAGAACGCGGGCAGCGACAAATCGAGGATGGAGACGACGGCCGAGCGCGACGGCGACGAGTGGGTGTTGAACGGCCACAAGCGCTGGGTGACGAACTACCTCGATGCCGACGTCATCCTGACGTACGCGAAGACCGGGCCGGAGGAGGCGGCCCCACACAACGTGAGCGCGTTCCTCGTCCCGGTAGAGGCCTTCGAGGTCGAGAACGTGTGGGACACGCTGGGGGCCCGGAGCGCGAAGGCCGTCGAGGTCTCCCTTTCGGACGTTCGTGTCTCCGACGGCCGACGGGTCGGCGAGGAAGGCGAGGCGTACGTCGAGCGCGGGCGT
Source organism: Natronomonas sp. (assembly GCF_036625485.1). Classification (GTDB taxonomy): domain Archaea; phylum Halobacteriota; class Halobacteria; order Halobacteriales; family Haloarculaceae; genus Natronomonas. The sequence continues at coordinate 1,536 of NZ_JAZKTR010000120.1, forward strand.
GACAAAAACGGAGTGAACGTCCCCGCACGGGGTGTGGGTATCGCACGGGCGGCACTGGAGGATACCGTCGAATACACGAGTCGACGGCGGCAGTACGACCGGGCGATAGGGGATTTTCAGGGAGTCCGATGGGAGGTCGGGAAGATGGCCGAACGCGTCGATACGGCCCGGTTGCTCACGCTTCGGGCGGCCGACCGCGCCGACCGCGGGGCGGACGTGAGCCGAGAGTACAGCATGGCAAAGATCAACGCGACGCAGGCGGCGGTCGACAACGCGAACGACGCGATGCAACTCCACGGTGGAATCGGGTACACGACCGAACGCCACGTCGAGCGGTATCTCCGGGACGCTCGCTTGCTCACGATTGCGGGCGGGCCGAACGAGGGACACAAGGATACACTGGCGGATGCCGTCTTCTCCCGCCATGCAGAGAGGTAGCGGTGCCGTATTCGCGTTCGAAATCCGATGTCTCACCCCCGTCGCTCGTGCCGTCTCCTCAGTGTGGCGTTCGACCCCCGTTGAATCCCGGATGCGTCGTGAGCCGCTTTGCCTCGGATGGGGCGCCTCATACGAACTGGTGTAACGATTCACCGATCACCGCCAGTACGGGCCGCGATGACTGACGAACGACCGGAACGGCCCGTCTCAGATCTCGTCCATCGGGACGACTTCGCAGTCGTGTTCCGTCTCGTCGACGTGGGTGTCAGCGCGCGACCGGGCGCCGACCTGGGACGGGTGGAAGCCGATTCGGCCACAATCAGTACAGTTTATCTCGTACATCTGTATCCACCCGTTTCTATTCATCATTGTTAATTATGATATCTATACTGCCCCTCGTTTGTGGAGTAAGGACTCCATTCGGTTCAATCGGCGTGGAAACGGTCGGGTCTTCGGTGGTCGGTCCGTCCGGGATCACTCCAGTACGTCGACGCCGGTTCGGAGACCTCGGCGACCGGAATCGACCCCTCCCGGTCGTAGGAGACCAAGACGCCGTCGTAGCGAGACGCGGGGAAGATGAACGCCAGCACATCCTCGAAGAAGAACTGCTGGGCTTGCAACCCGCCGTGGTCGACGGCCTGGCTGAAATCCTCCGAGGAGACCTGATTCGCGACGAGATTCCGGTGGGCGTTGTCCAACTCGCCGTCCGTGAACGCGTCCCGAAGGTCCTCCCGGACGTATTGCATCTCGTAGTTGGTCGCGTCGTGTGTCGAGACCATCCGTAACTCGTCTTCTCCGAACTGTTTGAAGGCCTCGATATGGTTCCTCATACCAAGATAGATATCCAACCGGTGAAAAACTGTGGGTAACGATAACACGCCTCTCAAATCGAGTCTCGGAACCGGCCTCTCCGGGCCGACACCCCTTTGCGGTTGCCCGACATAAAACAGGTAATGACTCGCCGCGCGGCGGAGACGGGCTTCGAGCAGTTCACGAATCGGACGCTCGATGCGACCCACGAGGAATTCAGCGTGGGGCGGGCCCTCGACGGGACGAATCTCGGGCCGGGTGGGTCCCTCGTCGACCGCCTTCGGAACAAGACCGATCTACTGGAGCGACACGTCGTCGAGCCCGAACTCGACGTCTATCGCGAGCGGACCATCCGGCAGTTCTCGATCCTCCTGGATTACGTCGAAAGCGACGAGGAACTGGCGGCCTTCGAGGACGACCTGCTCGCTCACGACAACTACATGGACGCCCTGAAGCCGGGGGTTTCGGCGGAAACGCGGAACGCTGTCGCCGAGGCGACCCTGGCGCGGTTGGCGCGACTGGCCGACGGCATCGAACCGCTGGTCGCCAGCCCCGAAGACGAGTTCTGGGCGGCCGCGGAGGGGTCGCTGGACCAAGGGGCCGCGATAGCGCTCGTCGACGATGCCGTCCGGTTTACCGCGCCGATTCGGGAGTTCGATGGCTCGTTCGTCTTCGAGACGGGACTGAACCCCAACGAGATACTGACCAGTCGGCTGCTGCCGTCGCTGCCGACGGTCACCATCGAGTACACCGACGAGGCGATCCGGTCGATGAACATCGCCGAAGAGAAGATCATCGGCGAACTGAAATCCGAGGTTCGGACCCGGTTCGACGCGGCGGGGGATTGACCGCCCCGACTCATACGGACTGTTGTACTCTTTTACCGGTCATTGTCGACACGCACTGGCGATGACCGGTAACTCGTTACAACGATTCGTATCAATCCAGCAACGACGGGAGCGCAGAAAGCGTCTCGATCTCGTGGGTCGGTTCGACCGGCAGGTCGACGTCGTGGCTGTGTTCGCGGCGGACGAACACCGTGTCCATGCCGGCGTTTTCGGCCGCCAGCACGTCGCTTCCGCTGTCGCCGACGTAGAGGGCGGATTCGCCGCCGAGGTCTGCCATCGCGCGGTCGAGATAGTGGGTGTTCGGCTTCTTGCGGCGGAGGCTTTCGACGGTTTTCGGGCGGCCGTAGTAGGTCTCGAAGTGCGCATCGAGGCCGAAGTGGTCCAGCACGAACTCGACGGTGCTGTGGTGGTTGTTGCTGACGACGCCGCAGGGGTGGGTGAGGTCGGCGAGAACGCCGATGTCGTCGTAGGTCCCGCGAGCGCCTGCCTCGAACTGCTCGAACTGCGATCGTTCGTCGTGGTGTTCGCGGGCGTCCCACAGCGTCTCGGGGTCGACGCCGTAGGCCTCACCGATTTCGTGGAGGGCGTCGACGGTGACGCCGCTGCAGAACTCGGCGATGTGGTCGGGGTCGGGCGCGTCGATGCCGACCGAGTGGAAGGCCTCGCGAATGGCCGCCGACTGTGTCTCGAAGGCGGGCGGCTCGACGAGAACGCCGTCGTTGTCGAAGAGGAGGGTATCGTAGTCGGGCAACAGAATCTGTTTCCGAGGCCTCGGAGTTCACCGTTTCGGTCGGTTGTGGCGACGTAGCATACACGACCGGCCGCTTCGGCGGCTCATTCCTCCTCGGTCGGCCGGATCTCGAGGGTGTCATCGTTCGGGACGACCGCCAGCGTGGCCGTCTCGCACTCGAGGACCAGTCGGTTGGCCTCGATGCGTTCTTCGCCGCCGTGGGTCCGACACAATCGGTGGAGTTGGTCGAGGTCGCCGTCCGTTGCGTGGACCGTGTCCGTGCTGACGGGGTCAGGATCGGTCCCAGCCTCGGTATCGCCGTCGGAGTCCGGTTGCACCAACCCGATGACGTTCCCACAGTCCGCACATTCGAGGACGGTGACGCCGCCGCCCGCGCCGTCGGCGGGGACGGCCGCACCGCCACAGCGACCACAGCGTCGGTCGTCGTCGTCGTCGGGCGTCATGACCGGGCGTTGGGGTCGATATCTTATAAGCACCCGATTCACGCGGCGGGGAGGCGAATCCGGAAGACGGTCCCCGAGGGGTCGCGATCCTCGATGGTGACGCTCCCGTCGCAGGTTTCGACCAGTTTCCGGACGAGATAGAGGCCGAGCCCGTCGGCCTCGCCTCCGGACCGCTGGATCGACGGTTCGAACACCGTCTCACGAACGCCCTCGGGAATCCCGCTCCCGTCGTCTGTGATGACGGTCTCGACGGCGCCGTCGACGCGTTCGGTCGTGACGCTGACCGTCAATCCCGATATGTCGTTGTGCTCGGCGGCGTTCTCGAGGACGTTCCAGAACACCTCGTCGATGAGTTCGTTGGCAGTCACCCGTAGCCCATCGTCGATGTCGGTTTCGACGGTGAGGTCCGGATAGGAGGTTTCGAGGGCACCGACCTGTTCCCGGAGTATCACCGACAGGTTCACCGCCTCGGTGGCCAGTTGCCCGGTTTCGGATTCGATTATGGTGTCGGCGGTCTCCAGCAGGCTCTGGGCGGAATCGGTGCGTTCCTGAATCAGTGCGAGTTCCTCGGGGTCGGCGTCGTACTGCCCCTCCAGGCGGTCGGCGAACCCGCCGATGACGACGAGGTCGTTCTTGATGTCGTGGCGGATGAGCCGCAGGAGGAAGCGAAGCGTCTCGCGTTGGTCCCTCGTATCCTCGACGAGGCGGGCGTTCTGGGCGGCCTGCCCGCGGTTCAGGCCGATGAGGACGCCCGCCGCGGCGCCGACCGACCCGACGATGATGAACTGGTTGGCGAAGGCAAGCGAGATGCCGCCGGCGCGTATCTCGGGAACGGACGCCCAGACGACGAAACTCGACATGAAGAGGAAGCCGCCGAGACACCACTTGGCGGCGACCCAGCACTCCGAGACCGCGAGGTCGCTCCGATAGATGGTCAGTCCCGACATCACGACGATGTAGCCGAACAGGACGTGGACGACGATACCCAGCACCGCCTGATTGTACGACCCGGCGCTCGGCAGTCCCCACGCGAACCAGAAGGTCAGGCCGGCGGCTGCCAGCGTCACCCCGAGCGTGACGAACAGCGCCCCCCACCGCTTCCGACTGTCCGGCGTTGACACGCTTCGTTCGTAGACGCGCGCCGAAGTATAGGTGACGGCTATAACGCGCCGTGACGGCCGTCTATCCCCGCCGATTTATACGCGGGGTGTGACGGTCTTCACGAGTATGACCGACGCCGACGGGACGGCCGCCCACTTCACCGACGCAGAAATAACTGCGGTCATCGACCACTACGACGATCCGGATCATCCCGACGCGCTGTCCGTCAGTGAGGCCCGCTCGCGGCTCGAAACCCTCCAGTCCCACCTCGAGGCCGACTGGTCGGCCCACCTCGATGCGGTCCGAAACGGCGACCTCGATGTCGTCCGCGACACCGGCACAGTCGTCGTCTTCCGGGACGGCGACCGGACGGCGTGGAACCGCCTGCTCGACGACTGCGGGTGGTACGACAGCGTCGACCGGACGATACTCCGGGTCGTCCACCATCAGGCCGCTACCCGCCTGACCGACCACGATTTCGAGGGTTCGGACCCCATCGTCGCCGCCAAATCCACCGACGCCGAGGCCGGCCAGCGCTTCGTCGAGGCGACGGTCAATCACCTGTTGGACACGGGCTTGCTTCCCAACGAGGCGTGGGCCTACTACGGCATCGAGGTTCGCGGCTACGACGGCCGCGAGTGGGCGGACCGCTGTGGATACGACGACCGCATCGCCGTCGCCGACGCGGTCGAGACCGCCCGTGACAAACTCGGCGAGTAGCACCGACGGCCCGCCGAATCCGAAACCGTCTTTATTGACTGACCGGTCAGTCAACACGTGACTACGAGCGACGCCGAGGGCCTCCGGGCGCGACTCCGGAGCGGTGACCAGCAGTACGCGGTCATCGCGACGGTCATCGCCAGTACCTTCTTCGTCGGGTTCGGCGGCGGCGTCATCTTTCCCATCCTGCCGAACCTGGGCAAGGTCCTCGGCATCTCGCCGTTCATGGTCGGCCTCATCCTCAGTGCTAACCGCTTTTCGCGCCTCTTCGCCAACGCGCCGGCCGGCATCGTCGTCGACCGGGTCGGCACACGAACGCCCTTCGTCGTCGGCCTGGCGATTCAGGGCGTCGGCACCGGCGGCTACATCGTCGCCATGTACTCCTCGTTGCCGTCGGCGTGGTTCCTCGCCGCCCGAATCGGTTGGGGGTTCGGGAGCGCCTTGGTCTTCGCGACGGCCTACACCATCGCCGCCGATCTCAGCGACGGCGGCTCTCGGGGGACGAACATGGGCCTCATCCGCGGCGGCGTTATCTTCGGCTTCCCGACCGGCCTCGTCGTCGGCGGCCTCGTGAGCGAATTCTACGGCACCGTCGCGGCCTTCGTCGTCGCAACCGCCTTCGCCCTGTTGGCCAGCGTCCTCGCGTACCTCGCGGTCCCCGAAACCCACGTCGAGGGCAATCCCCGGCAGTCGGTCAAGCCGTGGGACGTCGACACCTCGCTGCCCTCGGTTACTATCGGCCTCGTGAACTTCGCCGTCCTCTTCGCCTACATCGGCGTCCTCTTCGCGACGCTGGTGCTCTT
>NZ_JAZKTR010000121.1:0-7292 GCF_036625485.1 Natronomonas sp.
CCGAGCGGCGGTGACTCTTTACGATTTCGATTCGGGCGTCGAGCAGGTCTATCAGGGGAAACCGATCTCGAAGGCGCCGGAACTCGACGAGGAGACGTACACGCCCGGCGGACAGACGGCGCTGCACGATGCCATCGCGACGGCGGTCATCGAGACGGACGACCACATCGGGAAGCTTCCAGCGGCGGTACAGCCGGAAACCGTCATCGTGGTCGTCCTGACCGACGGCAAGGAGAACGCCTCGGAGACGCCACAGGAGCGGGTCCGCGAACTCGTCGAGACCTACCGGACGGAACACGACTGGGAGTTCCTGTTCATCGGCGCCAATCAGGACGCGGCGCTCACCGCCCGAAAGATGGGCATGAACGCGGACAAGTCGCTGGACATGTCCCACAGCGGCGAGGGCGCTCAGGCCGCCTACGAGTCCACCTCTCGGAACATCAGTGAGGCGCGACAACAGGGCGAAGCCGGTGGGTACACCGAGGAAGACAGACAGCGGCAGTCCGACGCCGACGAATAGCTCCTCGGGTGGCCACATCGGCACGCATATGTGAGCCACGGCGCAACGAGACGGCATGAACGGAGCCGAACCCTCGACGGACGGCTGGTTCGAGGGCGTCGACCGCGAGGATACGGACGCCACCGCCGAGGCGGTCCGAAACGGTACTGCCGACGCCCCCGCCGACTGGCCCGCTCGCGCAGTCGAGTCGGGGTTCGCCAGTGACGAGGACGACTACTACGAGACGCTTCACGAGGCGACGATGGCGGCGACACGCGCCGCCGTTCAGGAAGCTGAATCCGCCGACGACAAACAGCTCATCCACGCCGTTCGGGCGATGGATGACTGCGACCGGACGGCCAACGAACTCGCCGAACGCGTCGCCGAGTGGGCCGGGTCGGTTCGCGAGGACGCAGGCACGGGCGTCGAGTACGCCCGCGAACTGGCCGAGAAAACTGATTCCGACGGCGAGGACCGACTCGTCTCGTTGGCCCAGCGGATTCGTGACCTCGACGACGAAGCCGCAGCCCTCCGGACGCACGTCCAGCAGACGGCGCCCGAAGTCGCGCCGAACCTCGCGGCGCTGGCGGGACCGGTACTGGCGGCTCGACTCATCGCCCTCGCTGGGGGCCTGAAGGAACTCGCACGGAAGCCGTCCGGGACGATTCAGGTGCTGGGTGCCGAGGAGGCGCTTTTCGCCCACCTCCGGGGTCACGCGCCGTCGCCGAAACACGGTATCATCTTCACTCACGAGGCGGTGCAGGGAACCCACCCCGAAAATCGGGGGTCGGCGGCCCGGGCGCTGTCGGGCAAACTCGCCATCGCTGCACGGGTAGACTACTACTCCGGCGAGCGGAAGCCGGAACTCGACGAGGAACTCGCCGACCGCATCGAGATGATTCAGGCGCGTGATACCCAATGAGCCTCCCCGACGGCGTCCAGCGGCGGACCTTCGAGAGCGAGGACGTCCTCTCGACGGAGGGGCAGCCGGTCTACGGCGAACCGACCGCCGACGGCTGGCGAAAGTGGGACGCCCGCCGCTCGAAACTCGGTGCGATGCTCGAAACCGGGATGGACACCGGCCTCCATGGTGGCGAGACGGTGCTGTATCTCGGCGCAGCCGCCGGGACGACGGTCAGCCACGTCGCGGATTTCGCGGGGCCGACCTACGCCGTGGAGTTCGCGGCTCGGCCGGCGCGTGACCTGCTCGATGCCGCCGAACCGCGCGGGAACCTCTTTCCGCTCCTGAAGGACGCGCGCAAGCCAGAGACGTACGCCCACGTCGTCGAACCCGTCGACGTCGTCATCCAGGACGTCGCCACGCGCGGGCAAGCGAAGGTCGCGCTCGCGAACCGGCAGTTCCTCGCCGACGATGGCCGGCTCCTGTTGGCCGTCAAGGCCCGCAGTGAGGACGTAGCCAGAGAGCCGGACGAGGTGTTCGACGAGGTGCTGGAGACGCTCCGGGACGGCTACGAGGTCCGGGAGACGCGCTCGCTGGAGCCGTTCCACGAGGACCACCTCGGCGTCGTCGCGACGCCGCGTGACGGGGCCTCTCAGTAATCGACCGGGTGGCCGTCGAGGTACGCCTTCGTCTTGTCCTCCGTCGACCGCATCCGCTTGCGGAACGTAACGACACGCTCGCCAGCGTTCGTTTCGTCGTCCAGTACGTCGATGGTGAGGCCCTGCTCGCGGAGATGCGAGAGCAGTTCCGTGACGATTCGCGGCGGCGCACGGACCGTGTGTTCCTGTCCGACCGGCTGGCCGTCGTCGACGGCTTCGATGGTCTCGACGAGGGGTTCGAGGATCGCCTCGCCGACGGCGTTGGCGCGTTCGGTCGTGTCAACGTCGTGTTCGACCGCTCGGAAGGCCTCCCGGAGCAACCGCTGGAAGACGAACGACTGGCCGTACTCGAACGGCAGTGAGAAAGCGTGTGCGAGGTCGGCCTCGGTCGACGCGCTCGTTGTGTATTTGAGTTGTGTCCGGCCGTCCTTCGATTTCATGACGATTCCTTCCCGACCCTCAGCGTCGAGTTCGTCGACGATACCGGCGATGGCGTCCGTCGCGGTCGGCGCGTACGTGCCGAACGACCGCGTCTGCGGGACATCGTATCGGTCGAGCAGGTCACGTCGTCGGTCGACGGGGAGCGGGTCGCCGGTCGGCCGCTCCCGAAGGTCGAAGGCACGAAAGGTCGCAGATTCGACGTCGGGATAGGCGTATTGCGTGTAGGGGTTCTCGGGCCCGATCACCTCCCCACAGACGACGAGGTCCGGTCGGGCGTCGAACAGCCCATCGAGGTCGAGGCGGCTTCTGACGAGATACGTCGTGAACGGACAGGCGATGCCGCTCCGCGTGAAGGCGACGACATCGCCATCGAGGCGAGCGACGCGCGCATTGTAGCCGTTCAACTTCTCCTCGACGACGAGCGGGCCGTCGAACTGCTCGGGGACCCCCGGGTCGAGCAGTAGTGCGCGCGGAATCTTCGGATAGCCACAGACCGGGAAGTCCTCGGGGCCGAAAAGCACTGCGCCACGGTCGAGCGGCCCCCGATAGTCCGGGAGGTAGCGGTACCGCGTTCCCCTGAAATATCGGGTTTCGAAGTGCTCCGTGACGGCCTCGAACGCCTCGTCTCCGAGACCGAACTGTTGGCTGTTCCCCATCTGACTGTGGCATGGAATAACGCACCACGAATATATGAAGGCGGCGGCGCAACGACCGATATGGACGGCTACCCCCTGAAACAACGGTTCGTCCTCGATACGTCGCTTTTCATCACCGAGGAGATCCGCGAAAACGACGAGGACCTCGAGGCGGCGGTCCTCCGGTTGCTCGACCTCATCGCGGAGGCCAAACTCAGCCTCGGCGTCTCCTGTTACATGCCGCCGTCGATCCGGAAGGAGTTGACCACGATGCTAGATGACCGTGGCGTCGACGAGGAAGTGTATTCGAAGCTCAACACGTGGGTCATCGCGAAACACCCCGACCGGTACGGCGTCCAGATGCCGGCCGAGGTCGTCTACGAGTTCGTCGACGAGATGAGCACGCGCGTCGACCGGGGTCTTCGCGTGGCCGAGGAGGCCGTCCGGGAAGCCGGAGCCACCGACGACGAGCCACTCGACGAGAACGAATACATGACCAACGTCGACGAAGTGGTCTCCGAGTTGCGCGACGACTATCGGCGGGCGCTCAGACAGGGGATACTGGACTCCCGCGAGGACTTCGATCTGCTCGTCCTCGCGGCCGAACTGGAGGCCGGCGTCGTCACCGAGGACCAGGGAATCATCGGCTGGGCGGAATCGTTCGGCCTTCGCTATCTCCGCGGGAGCGACTTCCCGACGTTGCTGGAGGAGTACCTCCACGCCTCCGAGCGCATCGAGTGATGGCTGTGTATCCCGACCGCAGTAGGTCACATCCTATTTAATGGACGGCGGCAAAGGAACGGCCAATGGAACTTGGGTCGCGTGATGCCTTCGACCGGATGGGAACGCTCGGTATCGAAGAGGAGTTCTTCGTCGTCGATGCGGACGGGCGACCCACCGCCGGCACCGACGAACTCGTCTACGAGGCCGACCCGCCCGAACTGCTGGACGGACGACTCGACCACGAACTGTTCAAATGCGTCATCGAGACGCAGACACCGACCAACGAATCCCTCGCCGAGGCCCGCAAGTCGTTGGGCGCGGTCCGAGAGGCCCTCGTCGACCACGCCGAGGCGTACGATTTCGGCATCGCTGCCGCGGGGCTCCACCCCGCCGCGAAGTGGCGCGAACTCGAACACGCCGAGAAACCACGCTATCGTGCGCAACTCGACCGGATTCAGTATCCCCAGCACCGCAACACGACCGCCGGCCTCCACGTCCACGTCGGCGTCGACGACGCCGACAAGGCCGTCTGGATCGCCAACGAACTCCGCTGGTATCTCCCCATCATGCTCGCGCTGTCGGCCAACTCGCCGTACTGGAACGGGTTCGATACCGGACTGGCCTCCGCGCGATCGAAGATCTTCGAGGGCCTGCCGAACACCGGGATGCCGACGACATTCGCGGATTTCGAGGAGTTCCAGGCGTTCGAGCGGATGATGGTCGAGACGGGCTCTATCAACGACAGGGGTGAACTCTGGTACGACGTCCGCCCCCATTCGGCCCACGGGTCGGTCGAGATCCGGACGCCGGACGGGCAGGCCGACCCCGACCGGGTGATGGCCTTCGTCGAATACACCGAGGCGCTCGTCGAGGACCTCGCGGCCCGTTACGAGGACGGCGAAGCCGGCTACGACCACCGACGCGAACCCCTCGACGAGAACAAGTGGCGCGCGATGCGACACGGCCACGACGCCGAGTTGCTCGACAAGGACTGGAACGAGTCCATTCCGCTCGGCGAGTTGGTCGAACGCGAGTGCAGTCGCCTCGGCGTTGACGGTATCCGCGATATCTACGACGCCGAAAGCGGCTCGCAGCGACAGCGAAACCTCCGGGAAAGCGGCGGGCTCGATGCCGTCTGCCAGGCCCTGTTAGTCGACTGAAATCTGCCGTGGGGTTTATATACCGGTATTCCTTGTGTCCGTCTGAATACGACGCATGTCTACTGACGATACCACTGAAGACGGGGAGGGCGAGCCCGTCGATACGGAGGAGGGGAGTGTACGGGACAAACTCGAACAGGAGGCCGAGCGGGCCGCAGAGCAGTTCGACGAGGGTATCGTCGACCTGCTGTCGTGGGTGCTCGACACGGAGACGCGGGCGCGCATCTACGTCTACCTCCGACAGAATCCGGGGAGCACGAGCGAGGAGATCGCCGAAGGAACCGGGCTCTATCCGAGCACGGTCCGGGAGGCGTTGGCCGAACTGAACGACGAGGACAAAGTCGAGCGCCGCAAGCGGGAATCCAGCGGCGCCGGTAACAACCCCTACGAATACACCGCGATGGCGCCGAGCGACCTCGTCAGCACCGTCGTCGACGACGTTCAGGAGGAACTGAACACCGTCTTCAATCTCGACTCCCACCTCGGTATGGGCTCCGAAGAGGACGTCGAACCCGTCGACATCACGGTGCAAGGTGACGACGATGACGACGCCGACGCTGAGGCGGTAGACGACGCCGACGCAGACGTCGAATCCGGGGCCGAAGACGACGCCGATACCGAAGCGGACGACACGGGCGAAAGCAACTGACGGGAGGCTCCACCGCCGCTTGTCGCCTCTATCGAAGCCACTAAATCGGGGCCGTTCCTTTCCGCCCTCATGAGGGTCGTACTGGGCGGTACGTTCGACCCGGTGCACGACGGCCACCGGGCGCTTTTGGACCGCGCCTTCGAACTCGGGGACGTGACTGTCGGATTGACCAGCGACGAACTCGCCCCGAAGACGCGCAGCGAGGAGCGCTACGTTCGCCCCTTCGACGAGCGGAAAGCCGAACTCGAAGCCGAACTCGAAACGTTCGCCGAGGAGTACGACCGCGACTTCGAGATCCGGACACTCGAAGAGCCGACCGGTATCGCCACCGAACCCGGCTTCGACGTCCTCATCGTCTCCCCCGAGACCAAGGAAGGCGGTCGGATGGTCAACGAGGAACGGGAGGAAAAGGGCCTCGACCCGCTGGAGATCGAGGTCGTCGACCACGTCAACGCCGAAGACGGCGACATCATCTCCTCGACCCGCATCGTCGCCGGCGAGATCGACGAACACGGCAACGTCACGCCCGACCGCGAAGGGCGGGATGCAAGCCGCGACTGACGTCTCTACTTCGTAGCGGACCCACCGAACGGAACCGCCAGCGCCGCTACCACTTCGGCGGCTCCAGTCCGGCCTCTTCCATCAGGGCCTTCCATCGCTTCTGGACGGTCAGCCGGGAGACGCCGACGGCGTCGGCCACGTCCGACTGCGACCGGCGCTCTCCTGCGATGAGCGCGCCGGCATAGAGGCTCGCCGCCACCGTCGCCTCCTTCGAACGGTCCGCTTCCGGCACCGTCGACAGGAAGAGGTCCGCGGCACGGGATTTGGCCTCGCCGCCCAGCTCCAGTCGCTCGGCGGCGTCGTCGATGGCGGCCAGCCACTCCTCGTTCTCGACGTGGTCGGTTGCGCGGTACACGCACGCCACTCCGGCGCGCAACCTTATAAACGGTCCGCGCGCTCGGCCCGTCCTCCCAGACCACGCCCTCGGCGTCGCACGTATGTGTTTCCCGCCCGTATCGAGGGTATGCGAGTCGAGGATATCTTCATCGCCGAGGCGGCCGGCGAACCGATGCAGCGCCGCGATGCCGTCGGGGCCGTCGACGGCGGCCTCGAAGGTGACCGCTACTGTACCGGTCGCGGCTACTACTCCCCCTTCGACGTCTGCGAGGTCACGTTCGTACAGGCCGAAGCCATCGACGCGATCCACGAGGAGACGACAATCGACATCAGCGACGGCGGCCACCGTCGCAATGTCGTCGTCCGCGGCGGCGACGTCCACGAGTTGCTCGATACGCGATTCACGTTGGGCGGCGCCACCTTCGAGGGAACCCGCCCGCGGCCGCCCTGTCGGCACGTCGAGCAGGTCGCCGGCGAGGACGGCCTGATGCGCGCGCTCTCGAACGGCCGCGGCGGTATCTGTGCCCGCGTCGCCGAACCCGGAACGGTCAGTGTCGGTGACGAGGTCGGCGGTATCGAGGAGATGGGGAACTTCGAGGGGTTGGTCGCCAACATTCGCGAGCGGGTCGGTCGGTAGCGACAGGTATTTTTGACACAGGGCGGTACGAACGCCTGCGCGCGGGTTGCCGAGCCAGGCCAAAGGCGTAGCGCTTAGGACGCTATCCCGT
>NZ_JAZKTR010000122.1:0-7288 GCF_036625485.1 Natronomonas sp.
CCATCTTCTCGGAGCTGCTGCCGGAGGGGCTCGACCTCGAGTTCACCTCCTCGGCCGGCGACACGGTGCTCATCGAGGACGGCGAACTCGTCTCCGGGACCATCGACGAGGACGCCGCCGGTGCCTTCGGCGGCGAAGTCGTCGACACCATCTGTAAGGTCTACGGCAACACGCGAGCGCGCGTGTTCGTCAACGAGGTCGCCACGCTGGCGATGCGCTCGATCATGCACTTCGGGTTCTCGATCGGTATCGACGACGAATCCATCGAGCGAGAGGCCGAAGAGCAGATCGCCGAGGCCATCGACGGCGCCTACGACCGCGTCCAGAAGCTCATCCAGACCTACCACGACGGCGAGCTCGAATCGCTGCCGGGGCGGACGGTCGACGAGACGCTGGAGATGAAGATCATGCAGACGCTCGGCAAGGCCCGCGACTCCGCGGGTGACATCGCCGACGACCACTTCGACGACGACAACCCCGCCGTCGTCATGGCCGAATCCGGCGCGCGTGGGTCGATGCTGAATCTCACGCAGATGGCCGGCTGTGTCGGCCAGCAGGCAGTCCGCGGCGAGCGTATCAACCGCGGCTACGAGGACCGCACCCTCAGCCACTTCAAGCGCAACGACCTGTCGGCTGACGCCCACGGCTTCGTCGAGAACTCCTACCGGAACGGCCTGACGCCCAAGGAGTTCTTCTTCCACGCGATGGGTGGCCGCGAGGGCCTCGTCGACACGGCGGTCCGGACCTCCAAGTCCGGCTACCTGCAGCGTCGGCTCATCAACGCCCTCTCGGAACTCGAAGCGCAGTACGACGGCACGGTTCGGGACACCTCCGACACCATCGTCCAGTTCGAGTTCGGCGAGGACGGCACCTCGCCGGTTCGGGTCTCCTCCAGCGAGGAGTTCGACATCGACATCGAGTCCATCACGGACCGCATCGTCGAAGAGGAGTTCGCCACCGAACAGGAGAAACAGGAGTTCCTCGGCATCGAGGAATTCGAGACGAACCTCTCGGAGCACGGCGAGCGCTGGCGGGCTGACTCCGCCAAGGGGGTAGAATCCGATGACTGAGATCACCGACGAAATCGAAGATATCGTCGAGGGCACCGACCTGCCCCGACGCCTGAAGGACGAACTGTACGCGACCATCGGGGACCGAAGCGACGTGACCGTCGACCACGCCGCGGAGATCGTCGAGGCCGTCGAATCCCAGTACCTCGAATCCCGCGTCGACCCGCTGGACCCTGTCGGTACCGTCTCCGCCCAGTCCATCGGCGAACCCGGAACGCAGATGACGATGAACACGTTCCACTACGCCGGTGTCGCGGAGATCGACGTCACGCAGGGCCTGCCCCGGCTCATCGAGCTGGTGGACGCCCGAAAGACGCCCGACACGCCGATGATGACGGTCCACCTCGAAGACGAATACGCCGAAGAGCGGGACCGCGCCCACGAGGTCGTCTGGAAGATCGAGGCCACGAAGATCCTCGCGTTGGGTGACGTCTCGACGAACGTCGCCGACATGCTCGTCCAGATCGACCTCAACGAGGAGACGCTCCAAGAGCGCTGGCCGACCGTCCCGAACACCGACGAGGTCGCCGGCGAGATCGCCGACACCATCGAATCCAAACTCGGCGTCGAGACGGTCCAGCCCGAACCGACGCTCATCGAGTTCGGCCCCGACCAGCCCTCCTACCGCCAGCTCCTCCAGCTCGTCGAGGAACTGCGCGAGATCGTCTTCAAGGGCATCGAGGACATCAGCCGCGTCGTCATCCGGAAGGAGGAAACCGAGCAGGGCGAGGAGTTCGTCCTCTACACCGAGGGCTCGTCGCTGAAGGACGTCCTCGACATCGAGGGCGTCGACGCCTCGCGGACGACGTGTAACAACATCCACGAGATCCGCAACAACCTCGGCATCGAGGCGGCCCGCGAGGCCATCATCGAGGAGACGATGAACACGCTCGAAGAGCAGGGTCTCGACGACGTGAACATCCGCCACCTGATGCTGGTCGCCGACATCATGACCAACAACGGCGAGATCGAGTCCATCGGCCGCCACGGCATCTCCGGCAACAAGGACTCCGTGCTCGCCCGCGCCGCATTCGAGGTCACGGTCAACCACCTGCTGGATGCGGCCATCCACGGCGAGGTCGACGAACTCGACGGCGTCACCGAGAACGTCATCGTCGGCAAGCCCATCAAACTGGGCACCGGGGACGTCGACCTCCGTATGGGTGCCACGCAATCGGTCGAATCCGCCGACGACTAACCTACTCACGCCTACCACTTCTTCATGGCCGTCACGCTAACCGACGAGGCACGACAGTACATCGCCCTCTTCGACGAGGAAACCGACGTGGCGGCCACCGACTGCATCGTCGACGAGGAGTACGACCGCATCGTCTTCGTCGTCCCGCCCGGCACGATGGGCCAAGCGATCGGCCCCGGCGGCAAGCACGTCCAGCAACTCGAAGCCAAGATCGACCGCAACGTCGAGATCGTCGAGGGCGCCGACACACCCGAGGATTTCGTCGCCAACGCGCTGGCGCCCGCGGCCGTCTACAACGTCACCATCTCCGAGAACGACACCACCGTCGCCTACGCCGAGGTCGACCGCGACGACGTCGGCGTCGCCATCGGCAAGGACGGCCGGAACATCGACCTCGCGCGACGGTTGGCGAAGCGGCACTTCGACGTGGACGAGATCGAACTGCCCTGACGCCACCACTCGGAGCTCACTTTTTGCACGCTCCGCCGGTCGCTGCTGGAGGACATCGCATCTTGGTATGCGTTCGCACGGAATCTAAACCTTCGCGTTGTGACGGACGACGCCGAAACTCGCCGGTTGGGGTGGCTTCGAGGTCGTGGCCGTTTCAGACGCGTTCGTCGGGATACTGCGCCGTGGTGGTGGCTCACGTCCGCTGTTCCGAAAAGGGATGCTTAAGTAGCTCCGTCGGGAAGCTACTGGCACTATGGCGAACGGCAAATACGCCGCGCGGAAACTCAAGAAGGACCGCCAGAAGCATCGGTGGTCCGACTCGGATTACGCGCGCCGTGCCCGCGGACTCGGCAAGAAGTCCGACCCCCTCGAGGGCGCCCCGCAGGGTCGGGGCATCGTCCTCGAGAAGGTCGGTATCGAAGCAAAGCAGCCCAACTCGGCCATCCGGAAATGCGTCCGGGTGCAGCTCATCAAGAACGGCAAGCAGGTCACCGCCTTCTGTCCCGGTGACGGTGCGATCTCGTTCATCGACGAGCACGACGAGGTCACCATCGCCGGCATCGGTGGGGCCAAGGGTCGTGCGATGGGTGACCTCTCGGGTGTCAACTACAAGGTCGAGAAGGTAAACGGCGTCTCCCTGATCGAACTCGTCCGCGGGAACGCGGAGAAACCGGTCCGATAATGAGCTCGGAAGCACCCGAACCCGACGCGCCCGCCTCCACCGAGGACGAGCGCGTGTCGGCCAAGCTCTTCGGCGAATGGGATGTCGACGGCATCGAGTACTCCGATCCCTCGACGCGTCGGTACATCACCGTCACGCCCATCGCCCACACGATGGGTCGCCACTCGGAAAAGCAGTTCAAGAAGTCGGAGATCTCCATCGTCGAGCGGCTCATCAACCGGCTCATGCAGACCGAGGAGAACACCGGCAAGAAGCAGAAGGCGACCAACATCGTCAAAGAGGCCTTCGAGCTCGTCGCCGAGCGCACCGAGGAGAATCCGGTGCAGGTGCTCGTGACGGCCGTCGAGAACGCCGGCCCGCGGGAAGAGACCGTCCGCCTGAAGTACGGTGGCATCTCGGTCCCGAAGGCCGTCGACGTCGCCCCCCAGCGGCGCGTCGACCAGGCACTGAAGTTCATCGCCCAGGGCACGCTCAGCGGGTCGTTCAAGACGACGACGCCCGCCGCCGAAGCGCTGGCCAGCCAGCTCACCGGCGCGGCCAACTACGACCTGCAGGCCTACCCCATCAGCCAGAAGGAAGAACAAGAGCGCGTCGCGGCGGCCGCTCGCTAACCGTTCGTCACCACTCTCTTTCGTTTTCGCGGACGGGCGACAGTATCAGCAATCTTTAGCGGCTCGCCCCATAGCAACCGATATGCGCCCGCTTGCCACCCGCCGACGGTTCCTCGCATCCGCCGGGACGGCCGGCACCCTCGCCCTCGCTGGCTGTCTCGACCCCTTCGACGAGACCGAACCGGTCGACTCCGAATACGACCTCTCCGTCGACCACTCCATCGACGACTGGGACCGACACGACCCCGACTGGTCGGCCCCCGAATCATCGCCGCTGGAGGCCTCCTTCGGAACTGAGACGATCATCGAGGGGCTCGAAATCCCGTGGGACATCGAGTTCGCGCCGGACGGCGAGGTGTTCATCTCCGAACGCGTCGGTCGCATCAGCCACTACAGTGCCGGCGAACTGGAGGCGGTCGCCGAACCCGACGCCGTCATCGACCACGCCAGCGCAATCGAAACCGACGAGGAAGGCGGCTGGTGGGCCGGCGGCAGTGAGGGCGGCCTGCTCGGCATCGCGCTACACCCGAACTACCCCGACGTGCCCGTCCTCTATGCCTTCTACACCTATCAAGCAGGTGAGGAGGACTACCGCAATCGGCTGGTCTTCTACGACATGGACAACGGCAACGAGGAGACAGTCATTCTCGACGACATCCCCGGCCATCGCATCATCCACAACGGCTCTCGACTCGCTTTCGGCCCACGGAACTACCTGTGGGTGACCACGGGCGATGCGAACCTCGAGTCAGGCCCGCAGGATACGGGCAGCCTCGCGGGCAAAATCCTCCGGCTCGAACCGGACGGAACCGCTCCCGACGGCAACCCCGGCTTCGAGGCCCCTCGCGTCTACAGCTACGGCCACCGGAACCCACAGGGCATCTCGTTTCTGCCGGACGCGACGCCCATCGCCCCCGAACACGGGCCGTCGGGCCGCGACGAGATCAACCTCCTCGAATCGGGCGGAAACTACGGCTGGCCGTCGGTTCGGGGCGGCCCGAACGACGACGAATACGACTCCTATGCGGCCCACGACGACGTCGTGAACCCGTTGGTCAACACCGGCCCAGGCGATTCGTGGGCGCCCTGCGGCGGCGTCTTCTATACCGGCGAATCGGTGCCGGCCCTGCGGAACCGCTTCGTCACGGGCGGGCTCATCTCACAGCGCGTCAACGCCGTCACCGCCTTCGACGGCGACGCCCCCGATATCGGCGGCCGACGGTTCGAGGCCGACTGGCAACACCCCGAATACGACGCGGTCGTCCACCCCCTCTTCGAGGACGAACTCGGCCGGATTCGACACGTCGAGCAGGGGCCGGACGGCGACCTCTATGCGATCACCTCCAATCGGGACGGTCGCGCGTCCGACGCCTTCCCGAAAGAGGGCGACGACCGACTGGTGCGTATCGTCCAGAACTAGTTCTCAATCGGCGGCCTGCCCGCCGTCGATGGCGTACTCCCGGGTCACGTCGACGAGGGCCTGCCGGTATTCCGACTCGTCGGGGTCCCGTCGTAGCGACTGGAAGTGGTTTTTAAATGCCGCGAGCGAGATACCGGGGGCGTCCGCCGCGGCGGCGTCGGCGAGGTCGTAGAGCCGGTGGTCCCGCTCGATGGCGTCGTGTCGCTCCAGGAGCGCGAGTGCGAAGGCGGCGTTGACCGCCGTGATCTCGGGGTCGGCGCCCCCCGTCCAGCGCTGCCAGTCGCCGGGCGCGGCCGGCGGGGAATCAGCCACGGCGCTGGCGAGCGACGATTCCATGAAGGCGACCAGTTTCTCGGTCGGCCCGATATCGAGCGTGATGTCGTCGGCGTAGATATCCTTCATGTGATTGGCGATCTGATAGCAGTGGGCCAGCTTCCGCCGCTCGACGCTCTTGCCGGCCAACGCGAGGAAGAGGGCCTCCTCGGTCGATTGGACGTGCGAGGGGTGTTCCTCCTCGTAGCGAGCCATGTGGGCGAACTCGTGGAGGGCGAGTTCTCGCGCCATCGCCGAGGTGGCGGCTCGCTGGGAGACGAGCAGTTCGTGGTGGTCGTCGTAGTGGCCCGCGACCGTTCGCTCGTCGGGGTTCTCTCGTATCTCGACGTCGACCGGCAGCGTGAGCTCGTACTCCGTCTCGAAGACGTCACGAGCGCTTAGAAACGGCTCCGCCGGCCCACATCCCGTCACGCGAACATCCATGTCATGTCTTCACAGGGGCTGTTGCCGTTTGACTCTTACGTATGCCGAAGGGAAGGGGAGGCTCTGGCCGGGGACGTGACGATTCTCGGCAAGTCAGCGACGGACATTCGGGGGCGTGAACCCGTACCGTGCGGGACGAAAACACGGGGCACCTCCCGAAAACGCGGGTTTTGACCGCGTCAAAACATCGGAAGCCTCGCAGACTCGGCTTCCGAGCCTTGCCGCGAACGAGCGCTTTGCTACCGCGTCACGCCCGCTCGCGGCGAAACACTACCCTTTTCACTCTGCTGGTGAAAACTGACTGTATAATGGGCCGACGTAAGAAGATCGTACAGGAGTGCGAACGGCTGATGGACAAACCGGAGAACATCCGGAACATCGCCATCGCTGCCCACGTTGACCACGGGAAGACCACTCTGACCGACAATCTACTGGCCGGTGCGGGCATGATCGCCGAGGAGAGCGCAGGCGAGCAGCTCGCGATGGACACCGAAGAGGACGAACAGGAACGCGGCATCACCATCGACGCCGCAAACGTTTCGATGACTCACGAGTACGAGGAGAAGAACCACCTCATCAACCTCATCGACACGCCGGGCCACGTCGACTTCGGTGGCGACGTGACTCGGGCGATGCGTGCCGTCGACGGCGCGCTCGTCGTCGTCGACGCCGTCGAGGGCGCCATGCCCCAGACGGAGACGGTGCTCCGGCAGGCGCTCCGTGAGGGCGTCAAGCCGACGCTGTTCATCAACAAGGTCGACCGCCTCATCTCCGAACTGCAGGAAGGTCCCGAGGAAATGCAGGAACGACTCCTTGGCGTCATCGCCGACGTCAACGAGCTCATCCGCGGGATGACCGAGGAGATGGACGAAATCGAAGAGGACTGGACGGTCTCCGTCGAGGAAGGCACCGTCGGCTTCGGGTCCGCCCTCTACAAGTGGGGCGTCTCGATGCCGTCGATGCAGCGCACCGGGATGGACTTCGGCGAAATCATCGAACTCGAACGGGCCGACAAGCGGCAGGAACTCCACGAGCGGACGCCGCTTTCGGACGTCGTGCTCGACATGGTCTGTGAGCACTTCCCGAACCCCATCGACGCCC
>NZ_JAZKTR010000123.1:0-7251 GCF_036625485.1 Natronomonas sp.
CCTTGTCCTTCCAGTCGATGGTGGTCGTCAGCCCCTTGTCGTGCATCGTCTGGGTGGTCGGCGCGCCGACGCGGGACTTCTCCTGTCGCTCCGAGTGGTTGAACGCGCGCCACTCCGGGCCGGGGTCGATGTGGTCTTCCTCGACGACGAGCCCACAGTCGTCACAGACCATCTCACCCCTGTCGGCGTCCTTGACGATATTGTCCGAGGAACACTCCGGGCAGACCGTCGTTTCGTCCTGGTCGGCGGTTTCCCCCTCGGTTTCGGTCTCGCGCTCCCGTTGACGGGTGGGCCGTGTCATCGCGTTTTTATAGTGATACGAGCATTCGACTTAAAGCCTCGCAAACCCGTCATAAAATCTGACATGAAACGCAAGAAGGCGGCCACCCGTGACCGGTCGTTTTCGCGTAAACGGGTCGGAAACCGGAAGGGCTAAAACCGGGACGGTGGGAAGCGGGAACGATGCCCGTCATCGACTGCGACCCCGCGACTGCTCGCGAACGGCTCGAAGCCGCCGGTATCGAGGTCGAACCGGGCAATACCGACCACGAACTGTGGCGAGCGAGCCACGCGGGCGCGACGGCGGTCGCCTACGAAGGGAAAGTCGTCGTCCAGGGCGGGTCGCCGGGACGGCTCGTCGGCGTCATCGAGGGCGGCGGCGGGCGCGCACACGTCTACTTCGACGGCGGCTCTCGGGGCAATCCCGGCCCCGCCGCCATCGGGTGGGTCATCGTCACCAGCGACGGCATCGTCGCCGAGGGCTCGGAACGTATCGGGGAAGCGACGAACAATCAGGCCGAATACGAGGCGCTGATTCGGGCACTGGAGGCCGCCGCCGACATCGGCTTCGAGGAACTCCTCGTCAAGGGTGATTCGGAACTCATTGTCAAACAGGTCCGCGGCGAGTGGGATACCAACGACCCGACGCTCCGCGAGAAGCGCGTCCGGGCCCGCGAGTTGCTTCGGGCGTTCGACGAGTGGTCCATCGACCACGTTCCGCGAGAGATAAACGAACGCGCCGACGAACTAGTCAACGACGCACTCGATGGTTGACGAACCCACCGACACACACGCAGACGCCAGCGATGGAACCGCCACCGACGGCCTCTCGGGAGACGTTATCGACCGAGTGATAACGCTTACTCGGCGCGCACGCGAGGCCGTCGACGACGACGAACGCGAGGCGTATCTCGACGAGCGGGAGGCCCTGCTGGCCGACCACGACTACGTCCCCCGCGTCCGCGAGGAAGACACCGGCGAAACGCTCGTGTTGTATCCGGAAGAGTGGGTCGACGACGGTGTCGTGCAACTCGACCGTATCGAGGACACCGACCGGGCGGTCGAAGCGTCCCTGTCGGGTGTCGGGGACCCCGACGACTGGGACGCCGTCGCCGAGCACAACCGCCGTGTGGCCGACGAGATAGAGGCCGAACACGGCGAGCCACACGGCCCGACCGCCCACGCCTTCGCGGACTTCATGAGCAACCACTACGCCAAGCGCGTCGAGGAGGCCACCGAACGCGAACGCGAGGAGTTCACCGCCGAGTACCTTCCCCGGAACGCGTGGCCGACCGACGAACAGCTAGAGGCCGTCGCTGCGTCACTGCGACTGGTCGAAAAAACGGGCCGGTCGCTCCGTTAGGCGTGCTGGTCGACGAGTTCGTGGAGCTGTTCGGTGCGTTCCTCGTCAGTCGCGACCATCGCGAAGGTCCACGATAGCTGGTCGAGAACCGCTTCGAGTCCGTCGTCGGTCAGGGCGTACTCGTTGGTCCGCTTGTCGAGTTCGCTCTTCTCGACGAGGCCCATCTCGACGAGGTCGTCGAGGTTGGGGTAGAGACGCCCGTGGTTCACCTCGCTGCCGTAGTACGTTTCGAGTTCGCGTTTGATCGCAAGCCCGTAGCGTGCGTCCTCCGCGAGGATGGTCAGGATGTTTTGCTGGAACGCCGTAAGGTCCCGTGCGATGCCCGGATCGGGAGCAGTTGTCTGTGCCTCTGACATACTAGTCAACACGTTTGGAACCTACTTAACATTTATCCAACAACAACGGAACGGCCGGTACTGCCCCCATTCACTCACATTTCGGGTATTCGAGTTATAAAACTTCGAACAATAGAGAGGTTTTCCAACCGTGATATCAGGTATCTGTTGAGAGTCGCGGATGCACGAACCTCGAAGAACGGCCGTAACGGACTACCGATTTCCCCGGGCGTCAAGCGCGTGTCGAAAGGTCTTTGCAGGCGTCACACCCATCGCCGAACATGGCTGGAGCGAACCTCTGGGAAGACCTCGAGACGGGACCGAACGCCCCCGACGAGATCTACGCCGTCGTCGAGTGCCTGAAAGGCGAGCGCAACAAGTACGAATACGACAAGGACATCCCCGGCGTCGTGCTGGACCGCGTACTCCATTCGAACGTCCACTACCCCTCGGACTACGGCTTCATCCCGCAGTCCTACTACGACGACGAGGACCCCTTCGACGTGCTCGTGCTGGTCGAAGACCAGACCTTCCCGGGCTGTGTCATCGAAGCTCGCCCCGTCGCCCTGATGAAGATGGACGACGACGGCGAGCAGGACGACAAGGTCATCGCCGTCCCCAGCGAGGACCCCCGCTACGACCACATCCAGGACCTCGAGGACATCCCCCAACAGCAGCTCGACGAGATCGACGAGTTCTTCTCGACCTACAAGAACCTCGAGGAGGGCAAGGAAGTCGAGACGCTGGGCTGGGAGGACAAACAGGCCGCCAAGGACGCCATCGAGCACGCTCAGGACCTCTACGAAGAGCATTTCGAGTAACGCGGTCGCACGGTTCCGATTTTTCACGTATTTACCAACCGCCGAGAGCCATAGCTTTCTCGTCCCACTCGTCCACCGGTGAACCGAATCGAACCCGACGTCCGCGCGAACCGGGCTACGAACCGAGCGGTGGATTCGTTGTAGGCATACCGACGCCCCTTAAATGCCCTTTAGTAATAGATATGAAATCGTCTTCACTCTTTCGTTTTTCCGACTACTTATGCCCACCAAGCATACCCAGTATGAGGACAATACATTATGTTTATGGTGTGATATATATGGGTGCAGCGCGTTACGTTCGTGTATGAGCGCCCAAAAGCGAGTTCCGATGGGGATGAACCACATGACCGTCGTTCCGGAGAACTTCGAGGTTGAGGCCGACGACGAGGACGACGAAGACTAAGACTCCGCGACGCCTTTTGCCGGTTTCGACGATCGGTGCCGCTTTTGACACGCGAAACGAACCTTCTTGTAGCCGCCAGTCCCACACGCGTGTATGGGATTGTTCGACCGGCTTCGCGGCGGCGAGGGACCGCGAGTCGCCTTTTTCGGTATCGACGGCGTTCCGTACAGCCTTATCGCGGACAACGAAGACGTCTTCGAGAACCTCAACGAGATGGGTGCAGCCGGCAGCGGCGGCGCGATCGACTCCATCGTCCCGCCCGAATCCAGCGCCTGTTGGCCCGCGTTGACGACCGGCGTCAACCCCGGCGAGACCGGCGTCTACGGCTTCCAGGACCGCGAGGTCGGCAGCTACGATACCTACGTTCCGATGGGTCGGGACGTACAGGCCAAGCGCCTGTGGACCCGCGTCGACGACGCCGGCCGCGAGGCGACGGTGATGAACGTCCCCGTGACGTTCCCGCCGGACCGGGACGTCCAGCGGATGGTCTCCGGGTTCCTCTCGCCCGGCGTCGAGAAGGCCGCCTACCCCGACGAACTCCGCGAGACGCTGGAGGACCTCGACTACAAGATCGACGTCAACGCCAAGTTGGGCCACAAGGAGGACAAAGAGAGGTTCATCGAGGACGCCCACCGGACGCTGGACGCGCGGTTCGACGCGTTCAAACACTACATCCAAGAAGACGACTGGAACCTCTTTTTCGGCGTCTTCATGACGACCGACCGGGTCAACCACTTCCTGTTCAAACACTACACGCAGGGCGGCGAGTACAAACAGGAGTTCCTCGACTTCTACGAGAAGGTCGACCGCTATCTCGGCGAGCTGCGTGACATGCTCGACGACGAGACGACGATGATCGTCGCCTCCGACCACGGCTTCACGCAACTCGACCACGAGGTCAAATGCAACGTCTGGCTCGAGGAGAACGACTGGCTCTCCTACGACGAGGACGACCACGACAGCCTCGGCGACATCAGCGACGAGACGACGGCCTACTCGCTGATTCCGGGTCGCTTCTACATCAACCTCGAGGGCCGCGAACCGCGCGGGTCCGTCCCCGAAGACGAGTACGAGGAGGTCCGCGCCGAACTGAAAGCCGAACTGGAGGAACTGGAGGGCCCCAACGGCCGGAAGGTCGCCGACCGTGTCGTGACCAAGGAGAAGGCCTTCCGCGGCGACCACGACGACATCGCGCCGGACCTCGTGGTCATCCCGAACCACGGCTTCGACCTCAAATCCGGGTTCAGCGGCGGCAACAAGGTCTTCGATACCGGCCCTCGAAACGGCATGCACAGTTTCGACAACGCCTGTCTCTTCATCGACAACGACGACGCCACCGTCTCGGATTCGGACCTCTACGATATCGCGCCCACCATCCTCGAATTGCTCGATATCGAGGTCGACCGCAACGACTTCGACGGCGCGAGTCTCGTCTAGACGTTCGACACGTCTTTAGGTGAAGCCGCGTCAGTTCGCGGTGTGTCCTCCGAGGGTGACGAGGCGGCCGCAACCGCCGACGACGAGACGAGTGCCCGTCCCGACTGGCGGCCTATATTCGGCCACGACGAGCCCTACGACGACCAGGTCGACGGCATCGAGACGGCCATCGACACCGCCGACGAGGGCGGCTTTCTCGCCTTAGAGGGCGCCTGCGGGACGGGCAAGACGATGCTTGCGCTGACCGCCGGCATCCACCTCGTTCGCGACCCCGACTCGAAGTTCGAGCGCGTGTTCGTCCTCACGAGCGTCAAACAGCAACTCCGACAGTTCGAGGAGGACCTGCGGACCATCAACAATAACCTGCCCGACGACTGGCAGCCAATCTCCGCGATGACGCTCGTCGGGAAGGCCGACGTCTGTCCCTACAACCTCGCCAACGCCGGCGATATCGACGATACGAACGTCTACGAGCGATGCGAGGGCCTCCGCGAGCGCACGCGAGGCCTGGCCGACGAGACGACGCCGGGGTCGCTGGTCGACCAGGCGAGGAGCCAGCAGGTCGGCCTCGCCGATTCCGGCGCCCAGAACAACGGCGCATCGTTTCTGGAAGCCGCGGGCGAACCGACGCCCTATCCCCACGACACGCCCGAGGCCGGCGACCACGACGTCGAGTACTGCCCGTTCTACGCACAGTATCTCGACGATCTGCCGGAGGACGGCGACCCCGTCGAGGCCGTCCCCTTCGACCACACCGAGATGGGCCTCATCGAAAGCGAGGACCTCGTCCAGCGGGCCGGCGGCCACGGCTCCTGTCCCCACTCGGTGATGGGCGCGCTCCTGTCGCACGTGGAAGTCCTCGTTGGCAACTACTACCACGCCTTCGATCCGACGACGGTCGAATCCTTCACTGGCGCGCTCATCGACGACGAGACGTTCGTCGTCTGCGACGAGGCCCACATGCTGGAACCGCGGGTCCGTGACCTCGTCGGCGACAGCGTCTCCGACCGGGCGCTGCGGGACGCCGAAAACGAACTCTCCCGTGTCATCCAACCGGTCGCCGCCATCGAGGAGGCCGGCCACGGCGCCCAGCACGGCGCCGAGGCCAAGCAGAAGGCGGCGACGATTCGAGAGGAACTCCAGGAGACGGAGGTGACCCTCTCGGAGTTGCGCGATACCCGCCGATTCCTCACCGCACTCGGCGACGAACTCGACCGGCGGGTGACCGAACATCTGGACGAGGAACAACCGGGCTGGAAGCGGAACCTGACCGACCTCGCCGACGGCGAGATCCCGCTTCGGGACCCCGAGACGCCCGGCACCGACGAGCTGACGCGGTGGGCCGAACGCAACGGCTTCGACGCGCGCATCTGGACCCGTGCGGAGACGGTCTGTGCGGTCGCCAAGCACGTCCTCGATACGCTGGATGACGACGACAAGCGTCGGGCCGTCTCGGGCGTCGGCCGCACGCTGGCGACGTGGTATCGGGTCGACCACACTGACTTCTTCCGGGAGATAGAGCTCGAACGGACGTGGGACGACACGCAACCGGCCGAGTCGTGGAAGCGAGCCTACACTGCCAGTTTCTCGCTGCACAACTGCCTGCCGGCGGGCGCCATCGGCGAGCAGCTTGGGGAGTTCGGCGCGGGCGTACTCATGAGCGCGACCCTGGAGCCGCTGGACGTCTTCACCGAGGTGACGGGCCTCCAGCATCTGGAAGAGGAAGAGGACCGCCCGGTCGTCGAGCGGACCTACGGCCTGGAGTTCCCCGAGGAGAACCGCGCCTCCTTCGCACTCGCGGCGCCGAAGTTCACTTATTCGAATCGCGGCGACCCCGGCGAGAAAACCGACACCCGACGAGCACACGCCACGGCGATTCGACGGGTCGCCGACTCACCCGGGAACGTCCTCGTCGGGATGCCCTCCTACCGCGAGGCCGAATGGGCCGCCTCGGTGCTGGACAACTGTGACAAGGAGGTCCTGCTCGACGAGGCGACCGACGACGTGGCCACGGAGAACCTCAAACAGGAGTTCTTCGATGGGGAGCCGAAGGTGCTGGTGACCAGCCTCCGCGGGACCCTGACGGAGGGCGTCGACTACAAGGGCGACCGGCTGTCGGCGGCCATCATCTGCGGCGTCCCGATTATCAACACCGCCAGCCCCCGGACGCGGGCCGTTCGGACCGCCTACGACCGGGCGTTCGGCGACGGCTTCAAATACGCGCTGTCGGTGCCCGCCGTTCGGAAGGCCCGACAGGCCATCGGCCGCGTGATCCGCGGCCCCGGGGAGACAGGTGTGCGGGTGCTCTGTGACGAACGCTACGCGCGGGACTCCTGGGACAGCGTTCGAGAGTTGCTCGGCGAGGCCGAACGGGAGGAATTCCAGCCCGTCAGCACCGATATGTTCGATTTCGCGCTAGAACGTTTCTGGTCGGGATGAGACGCTAGATTCGTTTCTTTATATACTAGGTGCGGCGACGTTTCGACCGCCACCACCTCCGAAGCCCTCAGCCGGCTGGCGGTCGCTAAACCGGATATTCTCCCTGCGGTCGGATAGTGCCCGCTTAGCGACCGCGAACCCACCGAGGGCTTTCCGGCTGTTCGCGGTCAAGGA
>NZ_JAZKTR010000124.1:0-7147 GCF_036625485.1 Natronomonas sp.
GCCTTCTACGAGCGTGCTGCGGGCGTCTTCGACGGCTATCTCGACCGGCTGTGAGCCGGGCGCTATCGACCTTGTCTACCGCCCCAGGTCGTAGAACTCCTCGTTCGGCTGTATGTCCGCCGCCGTCGCCATCCGGTTCGAGAGGTTGAACACGGAGACGACGCTCGTGATATCCCAGATCTCCTCGGTCGAGAAACCGACATCGCGGAGTCGCTGGAAGTCCGAATCCTCGACCTTGCCCGGGGATTCGGTGAGTTTCTCGGCGTAGTCCAGCATCACCTTGTGCTGTTCGGAAAGGTCGGCCGACCGATGGTTCGTCGCCAGTTTGTCGGCGAGTTTCGGTGCACCGGCGAAGATCCGAAGCAGGGCGCCGTGGGCGACCACACAATAGAGGCAGTCGTTGACGCCGGAAACGGTGACGATGAGCATCTCGATCTCCTCCCGTTCCAGCGCCGAGTCGTCGACCAAGGCGTCGTGGTAGGCGAAGAATGCACGGAAGTGACTCGGCTTATACGCGAACCCCGGGAAGACGTTCGGCGTGAAGCCGGCCTCCTCGGTCTCCTCCTCGATCCGCTCGCGGATGTCTTCTGGCAGTTCTTCCATATCGGGGACCGGGAACCGGCCCATCGCATCGTCGTTCATGGAACGGTCATCGGGCGGCACCGACAAAAATCCCTACTTAGCGGTTACTCTCGGGCCCAGTAGTCCTCGTCGCCCCGCAACCGGTGGAAGACGACGACGCCGGCATAGAAGGCGACGCCGAGGAAGAACAGGACGACGGGGACCGCGAAGGGGCCGAACGTCTCGAAGATCAGTCCGGCCAGATCACCGATAGCTCCGACCATAGGGGCGTTAGGGACCCGACATATACAGGTGTGTCCCTCCCGAAGCGGGTGATAACCCATGTACAAAACGGGTCACTACGGGACCGCGCTGTTGTGCTATGCTCCCGTGGGCTATCTCCTGTTGTCGGTCGACCCCGGGCTTGCAGTCCTCGGCGGCATCGGGGCCGTCGCGTTCTCGCGGGTGCCTGACTACGACCTAAGAGTGCCGGGCATCAGCCACCGCGGCATCACCCACACCCTGCTGTTCTTGCTCGTCGTCACCGCCGCCCTCGCGGGTGTGAGCGTGGCCCTCGCCGAACAGTTCGGCACCGACCCACTGTTGACGGGAGGTCTCGGTGCCATCGTCGGCGTCGTCGCTATCGGCTCGCACCTGCTGGCGGACGCACTGACGCCCTCCGGCGTCCCGCTGCTGTGGCCGCTGTCGAGTCGCCGCTTTTCGGTCGCGCTGGCGACGGCCTCGAATCCCATCGCCAACTACGGCCTGCTGACGTTGGGGGTCGGCCTCACGGTCGCGCTCGGCTATCTCGCCGGGCAGGCCTGAGGCCCCGAACGCCACCTGCGAAATAAACGCCGAGAAACCCCCTCTACGTGCCGGATTTCACCGGGCGAATCTTTAATACGCACCCTACGGAGTACTGCATGCTACCATGGAACACCATAACGGCGAATCCCTGCAACATATGGGGGACCTTCCGTCGATGGCTGCCTACCGATACGGCGACAAGACTGCGCTCTCGTTTATGGGCCAGGAGACGTCGTTCAACGAACTGGAGGCGAGAGCCAACAGCGTCGCGAACGTCCTCGTCGACAACGGCGTCGAACCCGGCAACCGGGTCGGCCTTTATATTCCGAACACCGACCAGTTCCCCGAAGCCTACTTCGGCACGCTGAAAACGGGCGCCATCCCGGTACCACTCAACCTCCGGATGGACCCCAACACGCTGGAGTTCGTCCTGCAGGACGGCGACGTCGACCACATGATCGGCTCGCCGCTTCTGGCCGGCGGGATGGATACCGAGGAGGGCCGCATCATCGGCCCGACGGAACTCGCCGGCCGTGCCGGCGTCTCGAACGTCTACGTCTCCGGCGTCAGCGACGACGGTGTCATCAACTACTCGCAGGCGACCGCCGAGGCATCCGACGAGTTCGACACCGTCGACCGCGACTTCGAGGACGTGGCGGTCCAGCCCTACACCTCTGGGACGACGGGGAAGCCGAAAGGCGTCCTCCTAACCCACAAGAACCTGCTTTCGACCATCGAGGCCTACGCGAAGGGCGGCCTGCCGATAGACCCCGACGACAGTATCGTCCTCGTGCTCCCGCTCTTCCACATCTATGCGCTCAACGCCATTCAGGGCACCTACCTCTACAACGGCGCGAAGATGCACATGATTCCGCGGCCGGACCCCGATATGATCCTCCAGACCATCTCGAACAACGACGTCACCAACTTCGCCGGCGTCCCTGCCCTCTACAACATGATGTGGCAGGTCTACAGGGAGGACCCCGACGCCTACGACATGGAGTCGCTGACGGACGTCATCTGTGCGGCCGCGCCGCTGGCCGACGACACCCGCCGCACCATCGAAGAGGCGTGGGGCGTCCCGATGACCGAAGGCTGGGGCATGACCGAAACCGGGCCGGCCGGCACCGTCGAACCCTCCCGCGGCGTCCGCAAGTCGGCGGGTTGTATCGGCCCGGCACTCCGTGGTATCGACCTCAAGCTCGTCGACCCCGAGACGCGGGAGACGCGGGTCTCGGCAGACGACCTCGAACCAAATCCCAGCGACGACATCGATTTCACCGACGAGGAACAGGTTACCGGCGAGATCGCCATCAACGGGCCGACGGTCTTCGATGGCTACTACAACCGCCCGGAGAAGACCAGCGCGGTCTTCGACGACGACGGATGGTTCTACACCGAGGACATCGCCCGCGTCGACGAGGACGGCTACTTCTGGATGGTCGACCGCGCCGACGACATGATCATCGCCGGCGGTGAGAACATCTATCCCGCGGAAGTCGAGGACGCCCTCTACGAGCACCCCGACGTCGCCGAGGCCGCCGTCGTCGCCGCGCCCCACGAGATCAAGGGCGAGGCACCGGTCGCCTTCGTCGTCCTCGAAGAAGGCGCGGACCTCTCCGAGAAGGAACTCCGGGATTTCACCCTCGACCACGTCGCCACCTACGCCCATCCGCGCCAGATCTGGTTCATCGACGAACTCCCGCGCAGTGCGACTCAGAAGGTCCAGCGCTACAAACTCGAAGAGGAAGTCGAGGAACGCCTGGAAGGCGGTGCGCTCGGGTCTAGCGAAGATCTCTAAGTTTCAGTCGCTGTTTTTTGCGAGTCTATCGCCGACATCCAGCCCGTTTTCGAGCGCCAGATGGACGCGGCCGTCGCCGACCATCCAGTCG
Organism: Natronomonas sp.; assembly: GCF_036625485.1. Taxonomy (GTDB): domain Archaea; phylum Halobacteriota; class Halobacteria; order Halobacteriales; family Haloarculaceae; genus Natronomonas. Next base: position 3,261 of record NZ_JAZKTR010000124.1, read on the forward strand.
CCAGCGAAATAGAGGCCGTCTTCCTCGGCCTCACGGAGAAGGTCGGTATCCACACCGTCGTTCGGGAGCGCGTAGCGCCACCGCTGGGTGTCGGTCCACTCGGGGTCGGCGAGACGCTGGTCGTCGAGGAGTTCCGCGGTCAGGGCGGCCGCCTCGTCGACGACCTCGGATTTCGGGTCGTCGAACCGGGCGTCGGTCCAGTCGGGCGACATCTGGACGACCAACAGCGATTCGCCGTCGGGAACGTGGCCGGGTTTCAGTTCCTCCCGGGAGAGCCAGCCGATGGCGTGCTCGCGGTCGGGGTTGACGAGGCCGTACCACGGCGTCTCGATTTCGAAGTCGTAGCCGAGGATAACCGAGTAGATGGATCGATAGGGGACCGATTCGAGGACAGCCTCCAGGTCCACCAGCGGGGAGTCCGCCCATTCGGTCGCCGCGAGGATGTCGCCGGTCTGTGGCGCCGGCGGTGTCAATACGACGGCGTCATAGGTGCCCAAATCCTCGCCCTCCTCGTCAATGACCCGCCATCTGCCACTGTGTGAGAGTCGTCCGACGCGGGTTTCCAGGTCCACCGTCGCGTCCGTCTCGGCGAAGAGACGCTTCGCGACCTGGGTGATGCCCTCCTCGTAGGTCCACTTGCGGCCGTCCCGGTCCTCGCCCTCGGTTATCGTCCCGGATTCGTCGAACGTCCAGACCGGTTCCTCGATGTCGGCCAGCCCGTCCGTCGGGAGGCGTTCGGTGACGATCTCGTCGACGCGCTCGCTTCCGGATTTGACGTAGTTGGCGCCGTGGTCGTATCGTCGATCTCCGTTTCGGCGGGTCGCGGCTCGGCCACAGACACCGCGGGATTTCTCGAACACGGTCACGGTCGCGTCGGTCTCCCGAAGTGCATAACAGACGCCCGCACCCGCTGGCCCAGCGCCCACTACAGCGATATCCATAGCCCCAATAGGCTCTCGTCCGTCAAAAAACGGTCTGTATCAGAGGTCCGTGGCCAACTTCCGAAGGACCGCCGCGGCATCGGGCGTGACGGGTCGGCCGTGGCCGACACAGGCGTGCTCGAAGGATTCCTCGGCGACGCGGGCGATACTGTCAGCGATGGTGTCGGTGTCATAGGAGTCCAGCCACGGCGGAGGGACGAATCCCCCGTCGGACTCCCACACCAGGTCGCCGAGGAAGGCGGCCCCGGTGCCTTCGTGCAGATACACGGTGTGGCCGGGATTGTGGCCGGGCGTGTGAAGCGCCCGGAAGCCGCCGACGGTGTCGCCGTCGGCGACGGGATGTAGGTCGACGCTCGAAAGCGAGAAGATTCGACGCGTTACTCGGTGGAATGCACCCTTGTGGTGCCGCCATGGTGGTGACCACTCGCGACGAACGAGGTCGGCATCGGCCGCACCGATGTAGACGGGGGCGTCGGTGTCCAGTCGGGACAGCCCACCGATGTGGTCGATGTCGTAGTGGGTAAGGAGGATTCGATCGAGGGCCGCGGCGTTGTAGCCAGCATCGCGGAGTTCGTCGGCGAGCGAGCGTCGGGGAATCGGTAGACCGGTATCTACCAGCGTCACGTCGCCGTCGTCGACGAGGTAGGCGTTCGAGCCGACCGGCTCCGGCCAACTCACCTCGAGGAGGTACACGCCGTCGCCGACGGGGCGGGCCATACGGGTGCTACGGTTTCCGGCGGTATCAACCCAATGAGTTCGGCACTCCGAATCGGGAACCCGTCGGCGGGGACCGAGGGATTACGCTTCGGTCCCGCCACCGACGGTCTCGAGATCTCGCGGATCGCTGGACCGAACGTCACGCCACGTGTGGCCGATGATGTAGTACGCCGCGACGACGAAGTAAAACGACACGAACGCGCCGACGATGGTGCCGAGGATCGGAACGACGTTCAGGAGGCCGCCGATGACGGCGCCGATAAGGATCATCGCGAAGGCGGTCAGCCAACCCTCCGCGTACCGGCGGTCGAAGGCGACGTCGCGAAGCGTGCCGAACTCGAATCCCGACCCGATGCGACGGGTCTCGGTGTAGTTCGCCAGCGCCGCGGGGGTCACGTAGGCGACCGCGAGATTCAGAACGAACGCTGCGAGGAGCCCAACCGCGAGGACGAGGCCACCGAGCGCCGCTGTTGAATCACCACCGACGATGCCAGCGCCACCGAAGCCGACGGCGAAGAGCGCCACTACCGCCGGAACGAGGCCGTAGGCGAATAGGATGACGAACGCCTTCGCGCCATCGACGATCATCTCCCCGTAGTCATCGAACACCGGCGGTTCGTTATCACCGTCCGCGGTCCGGTCGATGACTCGGAGGACGTACCCTAACGCGAGGAACGCCGGAACGAGCAGGAACGAGAACAGGAGACACAGCCCACCGACGACGACGGTCGTGAAGACATCGTCGCTCTCGCGCAAGTAATTGAACGAGTCCTCGATCATCGGTCGAGGTACTCCGATATCGCTTCGGGACGCGAAAAGGCCCTGTTGTATGCGGGATGAGACGACACGACGTCCGGACGTTGTTGATACATGATTACACCGTTTTACGGTCGAACTCAATACGGCGTCTCAGTATATAACTATTCACGGCATATTACCGGATAAGCTCCGGTTACATGAGAAAATCGGCTTAGAGACGCGTCGAGACGTAGGGGCCGTCCTGATAGTAGCCCAGTTTCTCGCGGTAGTACTCCCGGACGCCGATGCCCGAGATGACCGACAACTTCTCGAAGCCGGCGTCGGCGGCCATGTGCTCGGCCTTCTCCAGGAGTTTCCGGCCGTAGCCCTTGTGCTGGTATTCGCTCGCGGCGTCGCCGCTCGCGTTCGAGGCGCGTAGCGCCTCGCTGTCTTCGCCGCTCTGCTGGCCGACGCCGACCTCGTTGCCGTAGACGTGGAGTTCCCGGATGAGGGCGGCGTTGTCGAGTTCGCGACGGACGGGGTCGTTCGGGAACCGGAGCCGACAGAAGCCGACCAGCAGGTCCTTCTCGAAGTCCTCGAAGGAGATGAAGTGTTCCGTCCCGCCGGCGGCCTCGTAGGTCATGACGTCCATCTCGACGTTCTCCGGTTTCTCGTCGTTCATGCCGACCTCGCGACAGCGGATACAGTCGCACGTCCAGCCGTGTTCGTCCATCCGCTTTCGGGCCAACTGCCGGAGGTTGGACTTCCAGACGCCGGCGTCGATGAAGTCCGCCGGGATGTCTCGCTGGACGCGCTGGAGGCGCGTATAGCGCGGAATCATCGATTTGATCTCGGCGATGAGTTCCGCCGCTTCCTCGTTCTGGAGGGGCTGGTACTCGTCGCGGCGCCACATGTCGTAGGTGATGGTATCGCGGACGACGAGCGTCGGGTAGATCTTCAGGTAGTCGGGCCGCCAATCGGAGTTCTCGAATATCTCCCGGAAGTCCTGCAGGCACATCTCCTTGGACATGCCGGGCTGGCCGGGCATCATATGGAAGCCGACCTTGAAGGCGGAATCCCGGAGTCGGCGGTTGGCGTCGAGGCTGGCCTGCACGCCGTGGCCCCGGTGCATCTCGCGGTTGACCCGCTCGTAGGTCGTCTGGACGCCGACCTCGACCTTCGTGCCGCCCAGATCGAGCATCCGGTCGATCTGCTCGGGGTCACACCAGTCGGGCTTGGTCTCGAAGGTGGTGCCGATGTTCCGAATTTCGTTGGTCTCGTTTTCGGCGATGACGTCTTCCAGATACCGGAACTCCGTTTCCTCGGGGGCCGGTTTGAACGACTCCGTTTCGCTCGGATTCGGCTCCGAATCGAGGTCGTAGTCGTTCATCGCTTCGAGGGCCCGTTTGACGAACCACTCCTGATAGTCGTGGGAGCGCGCGGTCATCGTCCCGCCCATCAGGATGAGTTCGACCTTGTCGACGGGGTGGC
>NZ_JAZKTR010000007.1:0-30805 GCF_036625485.1 Natronomonas sp.
TCGACTCCGGCAGCGACGTGGGCAACGCCCAGGCCGAACAGCGCGTCACGACCGCTCGCGGCCTGACGCTGACACCCCGAGACAGCGGCCCCATCACCGTCCACACCAACACACAAGCCGTCGGGAACGTCCCCGACGGCGAGGCGATTCCGGCCCGCTTCGAGATCACCGTCGACGAGGATGCCGACCCCGGAACCTACAGGATCCCCATCGATGTCGGTTACAAATACAGCCCCTTCGTCTCCGAGCGGGCGAGTCACTCCCAGCGGAACGAGGTTCGCAGTCGGACCAAGAACGTCCGCGTCGTCGTCGACGAGGAGGATAACTTCGAAATCACCGGCGTCGAATCGACCGCCGAATCCGGCAGTGACGGGTGGGTCGCGGTCACCTTCGAGCATACCGGCGACCGCACCGTCGACGACACCACCGTCGAGTTCCAGTCCCGCAGTTCCGGCCTCCGATTCGGGGGCAGCGACCGCACGACGGCGTATCTCGGCACCGTCGAACCGGGCGACCGGCGAACCGTCCGGGTCGAAGGCGCCTTCTCGGAAGACGCCCGTTCGCGCGACTACGCCGCCGACCTCGCGTTGAACTACGACGAGCGCGGCGGCGACCGCACGGGCGAGCGACACGTCGTCGGCGTCGAACCCGAGGCCGACCAGACGTTCGCCTTCGAGAACGTCGACTCCACCCTCCGGGTCGCACAGGACGGCACGGTCCGCGGCACCGTCGTCAACGAGGGACCGAACGAGGCCCGCAACGTCGTCGTGACGCTGTCGCCGCCCGGTCAGAACGTGCGAGTTCTCGAACCCGAGGTCGCCGTCGGCGATCTTGACGCTGGTGAGCGCGTCGACGTTGCCTTCGACGTCGAGATCTCCAGTGCCGCCCGCGCCGGCCCGCGGCAGTTCACGATCAGTACGGAATACGAGAACCTCGACGGCGATACCCAGCGGGCAGACGACGTTCGCTTCCGGCAGACCGTCGAACCGCGGCGTGACGTCTTCACGGTCGAACCCGTCAACGCGACGGTGACGGCTGGCGGGTCCGACCGCATCGTGTTGGCGGTGACCAACAACGAGGACGAGACGGTCACCGACGTGTCGGCGAAGGTGTTCGCCTCGTCGCCGCTGTCGGTGAGCGACGACGAGGCGTTCGTCGACGAACTCGAACCCGGCGAGACCGCCGAACTCGCCTTCCGCGTCAGTGCCGCCGGGAGCGCGATGCAGAAGGACTACCCGATATCGGTCGACTTCCAGTACGTCGACGAGGACGGCGAGACCCGGTTGACCGACAGTTACCGCGTCCCGGTCGGCGTCGAGGAGAAAAGCGGCGGCCTCTTCGGGTCGATCGGCCCCGTGATTCCCGCCGGACTGGTCGCACTCGGCCTCGCACCGCTTGCCTCTATCGCGTTCCGCTACCGGCGTCGATAGATGGACGTCGACTATCAGTTCCTCATCGACCGGGTCGACACCCTCATCACCGAGCGGCCGGGGACGGTTATCGTCGTCTTCCTGCTTTTGACGGCCGCCTTCGCGGTCGGTCTGGGCAACGTCGAAACCGCCGCCGGCACCGAGCAGTTCGCCGAGAACGTCCCCGCCGAGGAGGCCTTCCAGGAGGTGAACCGTCAGTTCACGCCATCCTTTGCGGCCGATACGGGGAGTACGCAACTGATACAGAGCGGCGAGAACGTGCTGGCCCGCACCGAGCTCCTCCGGATGTTGACCGTCCAGGAGGAACTGGAGGACCACTCCGAGTTGCGCGTCTCGAGTACCTCCAGCGCCGCGAGCATCGTCGCCCAGCAACTCGACCCCGAGGCGACGACGCCGGAAGAACAGCAACGGGCCATCGAGTCGGCGACCGACACGGAGATTCGCGAGGCCGTCCGGCAGGCCGACGAGCGGAACCCCCGGTTCTCCGGACTGGTCTCGAACGATTTCAACCGTGGCTCCGCCAGCGCCTCGGCGACGGTCGGTGTCGTGACTCACGAACTCCCGGCCGGCCTCGAAACCAGTTCGGGGCAGGGCGGGACGAGTCCGCTGACGCCGTTACAGGTGCGGGCCCAGTTCGTGACCGAGAACGCGGGCGGTGACATCCGGGTGTTCGGCGCGGGCATCACCGCCGCCGAGTTCTCGGCGGTCATCACGGACACGCTCCGCATCGTCGTGCCCGCTGCACTCCTCCTGATCACGTTCTTCCTCCTCGTCGCCTATCGGGACCTCGCGGACCTGCTTTTGGGCGTGGTCGCGCTCCTCATCGCGCTGGTCTGGACGTTCGGCTTCATGGGACTGGCCGGCATCCCGTTCAGTCAGGTGTTGATCGCGGTCCCGCCGATGTTGCTGGCAGTGGGTATCGACTTCGGTATCCACGCGGTCAACCGGTATCGGGAGGAACGCGAGGAGGGCTACGGCATCGACGACGGGATGGGCCGGGCGGCCGATCAGGTACTCGTCGCCTTCTTCATCGTCACGGGGACGACCGTCATCGGCTTCGCCGCCAACCTGACCAGCGACCTCGCCCCGATCCGCGAGTTCGGCGTCGTCGCCGCGGTCGGTATCCTCTTCACGTTCCTCATCTTCGGTATCTTCCTCCCCGCCGCGAAGGTGAAACTCGACCACGCTCGCGACTCCTATCCGATTCCGACCTTCTCGACGAGGCCGTTGGGGTCGAGCGGGTCGCGACTATCGAGCGTTCACGCGGTCGGCGTCACCATCGCCCGAATCGCCCCCGCCATCTTCGTGGGCGCGTTGCTTCTCACCAGCGGCTTCGCCGCCGCCTACGCGACGGGGGTCGACACCACCTTCGAAGACGAGGACTTCCTCCCGCCCGAGGAAACCCCCGACTACTACGGCTACGCTCCGGAACCGCTCCAACCGGGCGATTACTCCGTCACGCGGAACATCAACTTCCTGCAGGACAACTTCGAATCCGGACAGGACGATACCGTCACCGTCTACGTCGAAGGGCCGATGGAGGCGCCACACGCCCTGGAGGCTATCCATCGGGCCGGCGACGACCCACCCGATAGCTTCGTTCGCGAGGGCGGCCGGGCCGACGAGACCAGCCTCGTGACCGTCATTCAGGACCACGCCGAACGCGACCCGGAGTTCCGCCGGATGGTCGAGCGTAACGACATCGACGACAACGGCGTTCCGGACCGGAACCTCGGGGAGATCTACGATTACCTGCTCGACTCGCCGGCCGCCGAGCAGACCCGTCAGTATCTCACCGAGGACAGACGCGCGACGAGGGTCGTCTACGCGGTCGAATCCGACGCCAGCCAAGAGGAGATAACCGCTGACGCCCGGACGGCCGCCGACAGACAGCGCTATACCGCCACCGCGACCGGCAACATCGTCGTCTTTCAGGCGATCTCGAGTCTCATCCTCGAGTCGGCGATAGTCAGTCTCGCGGTTGCACTGACCGGGACCGCCGTCTTTCTCGTGTTCATCTACTGGCTGTTGCTCGGGCGGGCGAGTCTCGGCGTCGCCAACGTCGTTCCGGTGGCCATCACCGTGACGCTCATCGCCGCCTCGATGCGTGCGCTCGGCATCTCGTTTAACGCCTTCACGGCGACCATCCTCGCGATCACCATCGGCCTCGGAATCGACTACTCGGTCCACGTCACCCACCGCTTTGCCGACGAGTACGAGGAGCGTGGTCGTGGCGTCTACGACGCGCTCGACCGGACCGTCGAGGGCACCGGCGGTGCGCTGGCGGGGAGTATGCTCACCACCACCTTCGGTATCGGCGTCCTCATGCTGTCGCTGTTCCCCGCGATCGGACAGTTCGGCTTCCTCACCGCGTTGAGCATCCTCTATTCGTACCTGGCCTCGATCTTCGTCCTGCCGTCGGTGCTGGCCGTGTGGGCGCGACTGGTCGGCTGAACCGGCCTGTCCGTGGGCCGTCCGTCCTCCCTCCGCACCCAGCGTAACGGCTTTCGGGGCCGGCCTCGGAGGCGGGGGTATCGTGGCATCGATAGACGACTGGCTGGCCGACGCGACCGGGAGTTACGTGCTCGAGGCGCCGCCGCTTGCCGGTACGCCGTTCTTCCTGAGCCGGGCGGGCGACCAGCGCGTCGGTGAGACCCTGTTCGTGACGGCGACCCGGAGTGCCGCAGGGCTGCCTTCCGAGGTCCGGTCGACGGTGACGACGGTCATCGACTGTGCACCCGGCGAAGCCGCCGACGCGGCCGACGTGGGATCGCCGGCGGACCTGACGGGTATCTCGATGCCCCTCTCGGAGTTCATGAAGCGGGCCGATTCGCCCGCCATCGGCCTCGATTCCGTCTCGACGCTGCTCTACTACACCGAAGTGGCTGCCGTCTTCCGTTTCCTGAGCGTTCTCACGGCACACCTCCGCCAGAACGACGGCCTCGGCCTGTTCGTCCTGACGCCCGAAGCCCACGACGAACAGACCGTCCGCACCCTCGCGCAGGTGTTCGACGGCCGTATCGAGTTCGACGACGATGGCGGCCACGTCCGCGTCGGCGCGCCCGACGCGCCCGATGGCTGGCAGGCCCGCTAGATGCCGTTCCGGATCTGCTCGAACTGGTCGGGGTCGTGGCCGTAGATGACCCGCGCATCGTGGCGGCGTTCGAGGTCCTGCAGGAACCGTAGACTCTCCTCACACGCCTGCGAATCGGTCAGGAGGCTGGCGCCCATCGACCGGCCGTCCTCGTAGTTCGGTTCGAGGAAGGCCAGGTCACCGGCGATGATGACGTTCTCGTGGTCCTCACGACGGATGAGCGCGCCGAGCGACCCCGGCGTGTGGCCGGGGACGTGCAGCAGTTCGATGCGGTCGAACAGTTGGTATCGCCCCTGGTCGATGACCTGCCACGCGAGGTCGTGGTCGAAGTCCGACGCGAGGTAGGCGATTCCGCCGGCCGGTGATTTCGCCGACAGGTAAGCGTGTTCCAGTTCACGCCGATGGACGTAGACCGGCACGTCGGTCCCGTCGAAGTGGTAGAGGCCGCCGGCGTGGTCGAGATGCAGGTGCGACTGGACGACGCAGTCGATGTCGTCGAGCGCGTAGCCGACCTCGTCGAGCGCGGTTTCGAGGTCGTGGTCGCCCGCGTCTCGGTGGGCGAACGCTTCGTACAGCGGGTCGGGCCAGTAGCCGTCGGCCGCTTCCGGATGCGATCCCGTATCCCAGAGGACGGTCCCTTCGGGGTGATCGATGAGCAGGTTCCAGACCGCGAAGGCCTCGTATTCGAGGTCGGGGTTGCGGTCGCTGTCGGTCGCCGCCACCTCGCCGTCGAGCGCGTAGTTCAGGTCGGCGTAGATGCGGCCTCTATCAAGGACGTGGAGGTCCATGCGGATGGATACGGGTGCCAACCTCTTTCCTTTATCCCACGTCATCCTCGACCGTACGGCGGGGGGCAATCACCGATAACTAAGTCCGAGTGTCTCGGAGGGACTGACGAGTGCGCGTTCTCAACTACCTCGAACTGGAGTCGGAACTGCAGCGAAGCGGCATCGGTACCGCGGCCCGACACCAGCGGAAGGCGCTTGCCGACACCGACATGCAGGTGGTCACCTCGCCGTGGAACGGCGGCAGTCTCGGGACGGCGGCGACCAAGCGGGCGGTCGGCGACCCGCTGTTCGAGTCATACGACCTCGCCCACTGCAACCTCGTGGGACCGGGTACCGTCGCGGTCGCCCGACACGCCAAGCGAAACGACATCCCGCTGGTTCTACACGCCCACACCACCCATCAGGACTTCGCCGAAAGCTTCCGGGGATCAACGACCGTCGCCCCCGCCTTCGGCAAGTACCTGAAGTGGTTCTACTCGCAGGCCGACCTCGTGTTGTGTCCGAGCGAACACACCAAATCCGTCCTCGACTCCTACCCCATCGACGCCCCGGTCCGACCTATCACGAACGGGGTCGATATCGAATCGCTGGAGGGGTTCGAATCGTTCCGCGAGGAGTACCGCGAGCGCTACGACCTCGACGGAACCATCGTCTTCTCGGTCGGTAACGTCTTCGAGCGAAAGGGCCTGACCACCTTCTGTCGGCTTGCGGAAACCACCGACTACGAGTTCGCGTGGTTCGGTCCCTACGACACGGGACCGTTGGCCTCTTCGACCGTCCGGAAGTGGGTCCGGAACCCGCCCGAGAACGCGACGTTCACCGGCTGGGTGCCGGACATCCGTGGGGCCTTCGGCGCCGGGGACATCTACCTGTTCGCGACGAAGTCCGAAACGCAGGGCATCGCCGCCCTGGAGGCGATGGCCTGTGGCAAACCGGTCGTCATCCGCGACCTCCCGATCTTCGAGCAGTTCTATACCGACGGCGTCGACTGTCTGAAATGCGACGGACTCGCGGAGTTCCGCGAGGCGATCGACCGCCTGAGCAACGACGCCGAACTGCGCGAGCGACTCGGCGAGAACGCCCGTGAAACAGCCCGAGAACACAGTTTCGACCGGGTCGCCGAGGAGTTAACCGACGCCTACGAGACGGCCCGGCAGGTGGCACGCGGTGGCTCCACGACCGGCACCGGCGATACGGAAGTCATAACGGATTAAAACCCGGTCGGCTAATCCCCGTCAATGAGGACCGTCGCGGTATTCACGGATACGTACCTGCCGACGGTCAACGGCGTGACCTACACCGTCAACACGTGGCGGGACCGCTGGCGGGCGCGAGGCGGCCGGATGCCCATCGTCTATCCCACCGACGAGGACTACGCCCCTGCCGACGGCGAATTCTCCGTCCCGAGTGTTCCCTTTCCGTTCTACGAGGGGTTCCGGTTCGGCGTTCCATCGATTCCGGACGAGTTACCCGCTCCGGACGTCGTCCACGCCCACACCCCGTTCATGCTCGGCCTGGCGGGCAGACGGCTCGCCGGAAAACACGACGTCCCGCTCGTCGTCTCGTATCACACGCCCGCCCACGAATACGCCGACTACATCAGCGACGCTTTCGCCGGGGTCATCCGGCGGGTCGCCGACCGCTACGAGGGGTGGTATTTCGGCGAGGCGGACGCCGTCGTCGTTCCCTCGAAGACGGCCGCACGAACCGTCGAAACCGGGTCGACGCCGACATACGTCATCTCGAACGGCGTCGATATCGAGCGGTTCCGGCCGGCGGACGACGACGCGATCGCGGCCTTCCGCGACCGGCACGACCTGCCGTCCGGACCGGTCGTCGGCTACACCGGCCGCCACGGCTACGAGAAGCGACTCGACGACCTGCTGGCGGCGACCGACGGCCTCGATATAACCGTCGCTATCGGTGGCGACGGGCCGGCCCGGGAGGACCTCGAAGCCCAGGCCGCCGACCGCGATAACGTCTACTTCCTCGGCTTCCTCGACCGCGAGGAGTTGTCGACGTTCTACTCGATGCTCGATGCCTTCGCCTTCCCCAGCCCCGTCGAGACGCAGGGGTTGGTCGCGCTGGAGGCAATCGCCTGCGGCACGCCGGTCGTCGCCGTCGATAGCGGTGCGCTCTCCGAGACCGTCGACGACGGCGCGACCGGCTATCACTTCCCGGTCGGCGACACCGACGGGTTCCGGTCGGCTATCGAGCGCACGCTATCAGAAGTGGGGGCGCTCTCCGAGACGTGTCTCCAGCAGCGAGACGGGCTGTCGGTCGAACACTCCATCGACCGCCTCGCCGAGGTCTACGACGAGGTCAGTTGATCAGCACCGACGCTCGCAGATCCGGTCGATGATACGACCGGTCGAAAGCAGTTCCCCGTCGTACTCGGGGTTTCTGGCCGAGGCGCGGGCGACCTCGCAGTCGATGTCTTCCTCCTCGAGCATCGCCGAAAGCGTCGCCTCGTCGTGGTGCTGGTCGTGACCGAGCACGATGACGTCGGGGTCGATGTTCCGGATGGGGACGAAGAAGTCCTCGGTGTGGCCGAGGTGAGCCTCGTCGACGGGATCCAGCGCGGCCACCATATCGCGGCGCTGGCGGTCGTCGAGGATCGGCTTCTCCTTGTGGGTGACGTTCGCGCTGCGGGCGACGATGACGTGGAGTTCCTCGCCCATCGATTTCGCGTCCTCGAGGTAGTGGAGATGGCCCGGATGGAGGAGGTCGAAGGTTCCCTGCGCGACGACGCGTCTCATCGTAGCTCCCGGTCGATGTCCGCCTGCGTGAAATCGAAGAACTGGTCGTCCGGCAACTCGACGCTGAGGACGTCGAGGTCGCGGGGTTGGCCCTCGCTGTCGAAGGCCTTCCAGTCGTCGCGGCCGTAGGGGGCGCCGACGATGATGTGGACCTGCCCCCGCGAGAAGGTCGCGAGGTCGGCGTCGCTCGGGCGCAACACGCCGTTGGGGTGGGAGTGGACCGACCCCACGCTCTTGACGTCGTTCGGCATGTAGCTCGGGTTGAACTCCGCGCTCACGGGATTGGTCTTGGTTCCCGGCGCCAGTAGTACGTCGGTGATGACCGTCCCGTCGCGGTCGAGGCCGAGTTTTCGCGCGTCGGTGCCGCGCAGTTGGCCCATATACTCGTTGGGGTGGGCGTCCTCCGAGGCTTCGAGGGCGAACTGCAAGGCATCATCGGCGATGCCGATGACCTTGCTCGACCGGAACAGGTTCGGCGTCAACGACCCGAGCAGACCCATACGTACGTCTCCGGCATCGCGCCAACTAAGGCTTCCGGACCGACGCCCGACGCGATGGCCGCTCCGACGAACCGGTGTTTCGACCCCGGGGCCGGCCACCGCGAACGGCCGAGGTCCACAACAACACTCTTAAACCCAGTCAGGGCCGAAAATTTAGTAATGACTCGTTCCGCCGCCGACGCCGGCAACCGACCCCCTGAGGGGGTCGTCCACGACCTTTCCCCCGACTGCACCCTCGACGATATCGAGGAAGGTACGCAGTACGTGGCGACCGTCAACGGGGTCGTCGAGTACGGCGTCTTCGTCGACCTCTCCGAGCACGTCTCCGGGCTCGTTCACGAATCGAACCTGCAGGGCGACTACGACGTCGGCGACGACCTCGTCGTAGAACTGGTCGAGATCAGGGAGAACGGCGACCTCGGCTTCGAAGAGGTCGACGCCGATCCCGACGACGTCGAAACCGTCGCCGTCGAACACGGCGAGGACGTTCGCGTCCCCGACCTCGGTGACCGCATCAGCGACACCGTCCATCTGGAGGGCACCGTCGTCCAGATCAAACAGACCGCCGGCCCGACCATCTTCTCGATTCAGGACGGCGCTGGCGCCGTTCCCTGCGCCGCTTTCGAGGAGGCCGGCGTTCGCGCCTACCCCGATATCGAACTGGACGACACGGTTCGCGTGACCGGCACCGTCGAGACCCACGAGAACGCCCTCCAGCTGGAGGTCGACAAACTCGTTCGCCTCCGCGGCGAGGCCGCCGAAGAGGCCCGGGAAGCCATCGAGCAGGACCTCGAATCCCGCGCCGAACCCGCCGAGGTCGAACCGCTCATCGAGTGGCCCGCCTTCGAGAAACTGCGCGACGACCTCGCGGAGGTCGCCCGCGAACTCCGCCGGTCGGTGCTGGATTCCCGCCCGATTCGCCTCCGCCACCACGCCGACGGTGACGGGATGTGCGCCTCCCTGCCCGTCCAGTTGGCCCTCGAGAACTTCATCGACGAGACCCACGAGGACCCCGACGCCCCGCGCCACCTCTTCAAGCGCCTGCCCTCGAAGGCGCCCTACTACGAGATCGAGGACGTCACCCGTGACCTCAATTTCGCCCTCGAAGACCAGGAGCGACACGGCCAGCGCCTCCCGCTGCTGTTCATGGTCGACAACGGCTCGACCGAGGAGGACACGCCCGCCTACCGCGCGATGGCCCAGTACGACATCCCCATCCTCGTCGTCGACCACCACCATCCCGACCCCGACGCGGTCGGCCCGCTCGTCGAGGAGCACGTCAACCCCTACCTCCACGACGAGGACTACCGCATCACGACCGGCATGATGTGCGTCGAACTCGCGCGGATGATCGACCCCTCCATCACCCAATCCCTCGAACACGTCCCCGCCGTCGCCGGCCTCTCGGACCGCTCGAAGGCCGACGCGATGGATGACTACCTCGAACTCGCCGCGGAAGCCGGCTACGACGAAGAGGACCTGCAGGACATCGGCGAAGCCCTCGACTACGCGGCTCATTGGCTCCGCTACCAATCCGGCGAGAACCTCATCAACGACGTGCTCAACCTCGATTGCGACGACGAGGAGCGCCACCGCGAACTGGTCGAGTTCCTCTCGACACGCGCCGCCGAGCGCGTCGAATCCCAGATCGACGACTCCGAACCCCACGTCGAACACGAACGGCTCGACAACGGCGCCAACCTCTACCGACTCGACGTCGAGAACCACGCTCGACGCTTCACCTACCCCGCACCCGGCAAGACGACCGGCGAACTCCACGACCGGAAGGTCAAAGAGACCGAAGAGCCGGTCATCACCATCGGCTACGGGCCGGACTTCGCCGTGCTCCGGTCGGACGGCGTCCGACTCGACATCCCGAACATGGTGACCGAACTCCAGGAGGAGATTCAGGGCGCCGGCGTCTCCGGCGGCGGCCACCTCGTCGTCGGCTCCATCAAGTTCGTCAAGGGCATGCGCGAACCCGTCATCGACGCCCTCGTCGAGAAGATGGAGGACGCCGAACTCGACGAGGCGCTCCGCAGTACGCTCCTCCGCGACGACGAGTAATCACCACTCCCAGTCGGTCACGACGCCGTCGCGACCGACGAACGTGATCTTCCGTGCGATCAACAGCCCGCCAGCACCGGCGACGGCCACCGCACCGAGTAGGCCGGCCGGCAGCGGCCGGTCCGTCGTCCCCGTTTTCGACCAATCGTCTCGGAAGACGTCGGCGTAGTAGGTAGCGACCGCCCCGCCCTCCAGCGCGAGGACGACCTCGCGGTTTTCCGTTCGCGCGGTTGGACCCCAGTTGAGGCTCCCGACCAGGACCGTGTCGTCGACGACGAGGCCCTTGTTGTGGACCTTCTCGTAGCCGTCGGCCTCGTCGACGCGGGCCTGGAGGTCCCAGTCCTCTGCCTCCGCACGGCGGTCGAGCCACGCCGCGAGGGCGGCGTTGTCGTCTTCGACGTACCACGCCCCCGAGAGGTGGATTCGGACGGTGACGCCGCGGTCGGCAGCCCGAAGCACGGCCCGCAGGAGTCGCTCGTCGCGGCCGTCGATGCGCATCTGCTGGACGAGCACGCGGTCGTCGGCGTCGTCGATCCGTTCGACCATCCCGTCGGCGGCGTTGTCCGGCGCCACGAGCACCGTCGTCGATTCGACCCGCAACTCCTCTGGGCTGTGGCGAGTTTCGAACTCGCCGAGTGCCGGGTCGGCGGCCTCGAAATCCCGACCGGCACGGTACTCCGTCCACGGCGTCGCCGCCCGCCAGCGCCAGTCGGTCGTGTGGACGTCCGCCAGCGCGGCTGCCGTCTCACCGTCGTCGAGGACGACGCCCCATCCGCGGCTCGACATCCCGCCCGTCCCGCCGGGTTTGAAGTTCTCCGAGAGGACGAGCGCTCGGTCGTCGACGACGGCGTATTTGGCGTGGTGATGGTCGTAGCGGGTATGCGAACCGGAGAGGAGCCGTACCGACACACCCGCGTCGACGAGGCGGTCGAGTTGGCGTCGCTGCCGAGTGGTCATTCCTCCCACCGGCGACCCGTCCAGCAGGACGCGCACCTCGACACCGTTCTCGTGGGCGTCGATAATCGCATCCGTCGCCCGTTCCGAGGTGAACGTGTAGCCAGCGAGGAGCAGGCGCTCCTCCGCGCTCGCGAGCGTCTCGGCGGTCACGTCGTCGCCATCGGGGAGGACGAACGCCGTCGCGGTTCCGCCATCGGTTTCGACCGCTTCGAACCCCGTCGCGCCGACGGGCCGCCAGCGAGCCGCTTCGAAGTCACGGATTCGCGCATCCGGCGCGGTCCGGTAGCGGGCGCTGTCGACCGTTCGGTTTCCGGCCCGGAGTTCGAGTCGGTCGCCGCCGTCGGCCAACAACAGTCGGCCGTCGAGGGAAGCAGTTGGGTGGTCGGTATGGGTGGCGGCCGCCGACGGTGCCATCGCGAACGCGACCGTTCCATCGACGGTCCGATTCGGCAGTCGTGCCGCCGTTTTGCCGTCCGTCAGCGTCCAGCCGGTGGTGTTCGTCGGCTCCGAAAAGCGGACGGCAACGAACTCGCCGGGGTCGCCGCTGGCGACGGGGGATGGATAGGCCGACACCAGCGTCGCGTTCGGGGCCTCCTGCCTGCTATCGGTGGCGTTGACTGGGTCGCTCTCGGCAGCAGCGATACCGGCGCCGACGCCGATGCTGCTGCAGGCCAAAAGCAGGAGTGCGAACGCGAGGACGGTTCGGCGGGCGAACACGCGCCGGGTTGGTCCCGGCCTGGTACAAAAAAGGTCGGTCTAGACGGCGGTCGCGTCGCGGGCCTTCTCGGCTTCGACCTGCACCGTGTAGGCGCGGTCGTCGTCGTACTCGGCGGCGGCTTCGAGGGCGCGCTCGGTGCCGATCTGCACCAGCGCCCACGCGGCCGAGGCCCGAACCTCGGTTTCTTCGTCGTCATCGTCCAGCACGTCCGAGAGCGGTGCGATGGCGCGCGTGTCACCGATGAGACCGAGCGCGCGAGCGGCCTGCGAGCGGATGACCGATTCGTCGTCGTCGAGGGCGTTCGCGACGGCCTGCGTCGCCTCCTCGCTGCCGATCTCGCCGAGCGCACGGAGCGTCACCTTCTGGAGCGGCGGGTTGTCGCTGTTGGCGAACTCCACGAGCGTCTCGACGGCGCGTTCGTCGCCGATCTTCCCGAGGACCTCGATCTCGGGCCGGCTGCGCTTCTGGGCGCGCTCGTGCATGATGTCGAAGGCCTCCTCGGCCCCGAGTCGGCGGAGCGCGTCGATGCAGTTCTCCTCCATGAAGTCGGATTCGAACTTCTCGAGCGCCTGTACGATGCGCTCGGGGTCGTTTTCGGCCTCCGCGAGGCGGACGACCGTCAGTTCCGGGGGGAAGTCCTTCCGGTTTTCGGCGTTCATCCGGTCGTAGAACCCCTCG
The DNA here is from genome assembly GCF_036625485.1 of Natronomonas sp. Classification (GTDB taxonomy): domain Archaea; phylum Halobacteriota; class Halobacteria; order Halobacteriales; family Haloarculaceae; genus Natronomonas. The sequence continues at coordinate 12,992 of NZ_JAZKTR010000007.1, forward strand.
ACGCGGAGCTGTTCGACGACCGTCAGGTCGCTCCACTCCTCGGCGTCGTCGAGGCCCGTCTCCAGTTCGTCGGCGGCTTCGAGCAGCGCCGCGATGGTTTCGTCGTCCTCGTCGGGGTCGAGGCCGCCTTCGACGGCCGACCCGCCGTCGACGATGGTCTCGCCGACGCCTTCCAGCGCCGCCGCGAGGTCGTCCAGTTCGTCGCTCGCCGCCGCGAAGTCGGCATCGAGTTCCTCGCCGGCCGCATCGAGGAACGTCTCGGCGGCCGCCTTCGCGTCGGGCCCGCCGGCCTCCGTCCAGCGCGTCTCGCGGAGCTTCGTCGCCGCCTCGTCGAGGGTCTCCTGGACGTCCTCGGCGTAGGGGCCCCGCTCCTCTTCGAGCGCGTCGCGAAGTTCCTCGATGCGCGAGGTCAACTGCTCCTCGCGGGATTCCTCGTCTTCGTCGTCCGGTTCCGGGAGGTCCGCGGCCTCGACGTCGGCCTCGACCGAATCGAGGTCCGCCTCGGCGTCGTCGAGGTCGGCCTCCGTTTCGGCCGCCTCGATGGCGCTTTCGACGTCATCGAGGCGGGATTCGAGGGTGTCGGCGTCGAGGGCCGTCTCCTCGGATGCGTCGGCGTCCTCGGCGTTCTCGTCGTCCCCGTTGCTCATACACGCCTATCCGGAAGAACGGGGCAAGAGCGTTTCCCTTCACGTTCGAACTCCTCCACGGCCGAACGTCTCGTCCAGCGCGCTACGCGCGCCGGCGAACATCCCCGCGAATCGCCGCAGGCGATCCGTTCTGTGGCCCTCCGTTCTCCGTCCGCTTTCGAGGTGTGTGAGAGTCTAACGGGGATGGGCACGTGCGGCACCAGGCCGCTCAACCGTTATTCGTACTCCTCCCTTCAGTCCCCGTATGAATTCCACGTCTCGTCGACGGTTCCTCGCCGTCGCCGGCGGCGGTCTGGGGGCGCTCGCTGGGTGTAGCAGCCTGCAAGAGTCCCCCGGCGGACCCTCGGCCGGCGGGGATACCGACACGCCCGTCCCCGGAACGGTACCGACGGCCGACGAACGGCTCCCACTGCCGATGTCGCCCGAGGCACTCCGAGACGAGGCCCGCTCCGGCGGGCCATCGAAGGACGGTATCCCCTCGATCGACCAACCGAGGTTCGTCGACGCCGGCGACGCCGACTTCATCGATCCGGGTGACCCGGTCTTCGGGGTCGTTCGTGACGACGTGGCCAAGGCGTACCCGCAGAAGATCCTCGTCCACCACGAAATCGTCAACGACGAACTCGCGGGAACGCCGGTCAGCGTCACCTACTGTCCGCTCACCGGCACGGTCCAGGGCTTCGAGCGCGGAGGGACGACCTTCGGGGTCTCGGGCCGGCTCATCAACAACAACCTCGTCATGTACGACCGGGCGACCGAGACGTGGTGGCCCCAGATACTCGCCACCTCGATCCCGGGACCGTGGAACGAGACCCCGGACATCGAGTCGCTCCGGGAGTTCCGACTCGTCTGGACGACCTGGGAGCGCTGGCAGACCCACCGCCCGGAGACGGAGGTGTTATCGACCGATACTGGGCACGCCAGGAACTACAGCGGGGACCCCTACGGCGGATACAACCCCAGAACGGGCTACTATAAAAACGACAGCCTGCTGTTTCCCGCGCTCAGCGACGACGACACCTTCGACCGGAAGACCGTCGTCATGGGGGCCCGAACCCCGAACGGTGCCGCCGCGTTCCTGAAGGATGCCCTCCGAGAGAACGGCCTCATGGCCGGCGAAATCGGGGGGACGCCGGTGCTGGCGGTCTACGACACCGGACTCGATACGGCCTACGTCTACCGGAACGTCGAGGAAGGGTCCTTCGAACTGCAGGACGGTACCGCAGTGGGCGAGGACGGCACGCGCTACGACCCCGACGACCTCCCGCTGGAACGCATCCACACGTTCGATGCCATGTGGTTCGCCTGGGCGGGCTACTACCCCGAAACGAACGTCTATGAGTAACGAAAGATACGCCGACCGGTTCCGGGTTGCCGTCTCCCGGACGCGCGAGGCGACCGCGCTCACCCTCCGCCGACGTGACAGCCTGTCGGTCTTCGGGGTCGTGACCGTCGCCTACCTCGTGGCGTACCTCTGGGCGATCGGCCATCTCGCGCCCGGATTGGGTGGCTTCGGCATCACGGTGGTCTCCGACCCGCTCGCGAAGTTCCTTCGGCCCGAACTCGGGCCCTTTACCTTCACGCCGATCGCCGTGGTCGCCTTCGGGCCGGTGACCTACCTGCTTTCGTTCAACACCGTACTCGGCATCGCGCTCGCCGTGCTGGTCGGCTTGAACCTCTCGCTGACGTACCTGGCCTGGACCCAGCCGAAGGCCTGTGGCATCGGGCAGTCTTCGACCGGTATCTTCGCGAGCGTGCCGGCACTCGTGTCGGGAGCCGCCTGCTGTGGTCCCGTTATCCTGTTCGTACTGGGGATACAGGCGTCGAGCGTGCTTCTGACGGCCTTCCAGTTCATGCTTCCCGTCGCGGCGGCCCTGCTGGTCGGGAGTCTGATACTCGTCGGTCGGCAAGTTGACCCGCATGCGGTACGGGAACCGAGCTACTAGGTCCCCCGCCAGTATATAAACGGTGCGAGAACGAGATACGCGACGGCGAAGAGCAACAGCGACCGGGGAAAGACACGGTTGACGACGGTCGGGAAGACTACTGTGAGCGCCTGCAACCCGCCGAGGATGATCGCATCACGGGCGTAGAGTTCCGGGTACGTGATGGCGGCGACCATCAGATAGCAGAACAGGGCCGTCGTCCCGAGAAGGATAGCGGGGGCCGTAACGCCCGCGAGATAGAGGACCGCGAGGATGGTCGCCGCCAGCGTCGTCTGGACGCCCTCCGTCGTCGGGTCCTCGCGGTCCTGTAGCATATAAAAGCCGAGGCGGATGACGGCCATCGAAACGAAGATCGCGGGGATGGCGACCGACGCGGCGCCGAGCGGCGTTTCGAGGGCTGGAAAGCCACCGTCGGTCGCTACCGCGTAGACGAAGACGGCAGGGGCGACCCCGAAGGAGGCCACGTCGGCCAGCGAGTCGAGGTAATCGCCCACGGCGGTACCGCCGCGGGCGCGTGCGACGACCCCATCGAGGCCATCGGTGATCGCGGCCAGCAGGATGAGCCGCGCACTTAATGCGGGGTCGGCAGGAGCAACCGCGGCCGCGACGAAACCCAGCGCCGCGTTGGCGACCGTGATGGCGTCGGCCAGCCCCAACTGTCCCAGAAAGCGCGGCTGCATGTCTCTATGTCGGGCGGTCGAAGACGCCGACCTTAGTACGTTCGCTTCACAGGCGGCACGAGGCGGATGCCTCCGACCCTTGAGGTCGGGGAGGAAGCCGACACTCCATTCGGCAACCACGCTCGATGGCAAGGCCGACTCTCCACTATACGGATAAATTTTTATTAGGCATAAACAGTAAATGTGAATCACAGATGGGCGACGCGCCACGACGCACCGTGCCCATCAAACTTGACATACCTGAGGAGCGTCGTGGCGACCTCCATCAAACCAAGAAGCAATTCCTCCACTGCGCCAATCGTACGAGCGAGTGGGCGTGGCGCTACGGCGACTACTGCATCACCAGCAAGTCGAAAGCCGAAGATGCCCTGTACAGCGAGTTGCGCGAGGAAACCAGTCTCACCGCCAACCTCGTCCAGAAGGGTATCCGCCGCGCTATCGAAGCCGTCCAAAGCGGCGTCGAGAAACTGAAACAGGGTGAAAAAACCAGTCAGCCCGAGTTCGACTCGTGGAGCGTGGTCTACGACAAGCGGAGTGCGTCGTTCAACGATGACCACGCCACGCTGTCCACACCGAATGGCAGAATCACCGCCGAATACGTCCTCCCATCCGAAGACGAGCGTGGGGACACGCCGTTCGGACGGTACTATGAGAACGATAACTGGAATGCGTCGAGTGCCACGCTCCAATACGACGAGCAGGGCGACACGTTCTACCTGCACGTTACGCTGAAGAACCCCGACTACACGGTTGACGGAACGGAACGCCAAGAAAGCGAGTCACGCGATGACGCCACCGAGAACGGAGTGGTTCTCGGTGTGGACTTGAACGTGACTGGCGCGTTCGCCGTCACCTCCACAGGAGAGTTCATCGGGAGCGCGGAGTACCTCACCCACAAGCGCAACCAGTACGAGCAACGCCGCGCCCGGCTGCAACAGACGGGCACTCGCTCGGCTCACCTCACGATTCAGTCTATCGGCAGTCGCTTCTCGGACTGGTCGCTGGACTGGCTCCACAATCGCGCGAATGACCTCATTGCGGAAGCCCACGACACGGATGTAGATGGCATCATTTTCGAGGACCTCGACCACATCCGCGAGAATATCGCGAACGGCAGTAAGTTCCAGCAGTGGGCGTACGCGAAGTTCGTGGAACTCGTGGAGTACAAGGTTGAGTCCACGGCGTTGTTCGTGGACTTCGTAAATCCTGTTTATACGAGTCAACGGTGTAGTCACTGTGGCTTTACCCACGAGGACAACCGTGACGACGAACAGTTCGCGTGTCAGGACTGTGGGTATGAGGTGAATGCGGATTACAACGCGGCGAAGAACATCGCCAACCGATACTGCGGGTATATCCATCGCGGGCAGAAGTCTCGCGGTGGATGGGCCACCAGTCAACTGGCCCTCAAGTCAGGGACGCTGAACGTGAATGGCCAATTCAGGCCTACCGAGTTACTCGGTTAGAACGGGAGTCCACTGACAAGCCTCGGGGCCAAGCCCCGAGGCCGTTGACGCCGGAACCGAGTCGCCTTTGGCCGTCCGGTCCAGAGTTCGGAGTATGGACCGACGGGCGTATCTCCGGACCGCAGGCGCCGCCCTCGCTGTCGGAACTGCCGGCTGTCTCGACGCCTTCGCCGGCGGCCTCTCCGATGGGGATTACGACATCGGCATGTCAGCAAACGCGTTCCTCCCCGACGAATACGAGGTCTCGGTCGGCGAGACGGTCGTCTGGGGGAACAACGGCTCTCGGGGCCACACCGTCACCGCCTACGAGTCGGCCCTGCCCGAGGGCGCCGACTTCTTCGGCACCGGTGACTTCGAATCGACACAGGCTGCCCGCGATGCGTGGAAGAACTCCGGGGCTGGCAACCTACCGCCGGGCCAGATATTCACCCACACCTTCGAGACGGCCGGCGAACACCACTACTTCTGTATCCCACACGAAAGCGGCGGGATGACCGGCACCATCGTCGTCCGCGAATAGCGGCCGCACGGCTGATCGGGCGGATTAAAAACGAGAATATCGGTCGCGTTATTCCTCGTCGTCTTCGACGTCGACGCTGGCCTCTTCCTCGGCGGCGACCTCTTCGGGTCGGGCCTCGAGGCGCGTCTTCTGGACCTCGACGCGGCGAAGCGGGTAGATCTTCTTCGCGTCGTTGTAGATAGCCGACGAGAGACGACCTTCGACGATGCTGTCGAGGAGTCCCTCGAAGGTGTGTTCCTCGGCAGCTTCCTCGACGAGATCGACCATGATGCGTCGGATCTCGTGTTCCTGACTGCGGTCCGCCGACTTCGTCGTGTAGGCGACGGGCTGGACCTGCAGTCGGTAGTCGTCGGTCGTGAGAACGGTCACGAAGGCGTCGACCTTCGAGGTGCCGCGGCGGGTGAGGCTGCGGAGGTAGTCACGGGTGAGTTCGTGCTGGATGAACTCCGTGTAGGCGGCGTCGCTGCCGACGTCCGTGACCTGGAAGGTCAGCTTCGTGTTGCTCTCGCTGGGGTCGCCCTGAAGGTCGCCGAGCGTGGTCTCGATAGTCCGGTCGTAGACCTGGTCGGGTTCCTCTGCGGGTGTTTCACCGAGTTCGGCCCGGTCGAATATCTCGGGGGCCATAATGGTGTACCATCGCTTCTCCTGTTTCCGCTTGGATACTGAACGTTCGCTCATGATTGTGTTGTCGTGTCGGTTATCGTCTGTGCTACGGTGAGGTTCGTCACGTAATCGTCCGCCGTCGTCCGGAGGCCGCCGGTCGAATCGCGCTCGATGGTCGTCACGATGGACGACCCCTCGACGCGGGTCGACATCTCCGCGGTGTTGTCGGGAGTCAGCGCCGCTGCCACGACCTCGGCGTCGTCGTGTTCCGTCCGAATCGTCACGTCGTGGCGTGCGGTCATAGCGCCTCCCGGAAGGCCGCGATGTAGTCGGTTGCCGTCCCGTCGAACGTCGCCCGTCCGTGGTTGCCGCGGGCGGTCGTCCGTCCGTCGAGGGTGGCTGCCGCCTCGCGGGCCGCCTGCTCGATATCGCCGTCCCCAGCGACTGCCGCGCCGCCCTCGGTCGCGACGAGTGCGACCGGTTCGGGAGCGCGGTAGGCGAGCAGGAGGCGAGCGACGGTTCCCAGCGGCACGTCGGAATCGACCCGGGCCGCGTAGACGCCGTTGTATCGGCTCGTGTCGGCCTCGCGGACCGCGTCGTGGGCCCGCTGGCCGTGTGCGCGCCAGGCCTCCAGCGCCGTCTCGTCGACGTCGTGGCCAAGCGCGAGGGCGAGTCCCGTCCCGGGCTGTTCCCGGGCGACCGCATCGAGTACGTCGGCGTAGCCGCCGAGCGTCTCGAACCGGTCGGTCTCGTAGCGATACAGCGCGCGTTCGACCACCTCGGAGGCACGCGGTGGTGCGTCCTCGACGGCCGACAGCGCGACGTAGGAAGCGAGTTCGCGGCCGGCGTCGACCGCCGAAACCGCTTCTTCGGCCGCTTCCTGGTCGCCCGAGAAGTCGGCGTGGACCAGCGTCGACCCGGCGAGGCCGTCGATGCGGTCCTCGGTCGGGACGGCGACTCCGGGGCGTCGGTCGAGGTCTGCTCGCTCGAGGTAGGTTCCCGACGGTTCGGTGCCGGCACAGACCGCGCCGGCAAGTGCGAGCGTCGGGTCGACCGCCTCGTTTGCGAGGTCAGCGGCGATATCGGCGGCCGCGAGGGCGATCGGCTCCTCGCGGAGTGGGACGTCCGCATAGCCGCCGGCGTGGCCGACGGCAACGGTGTAGTCAGCGTCGGTCGCCGGGGCGTCGGGGACGGCCGCGAGGCTGGCCTGATAGGGCACCTCGGTGGCATCGAGCGCGCGGGCAAGCAGGCCCGTCGCGGCCAAGGCGTCGCCGTCGGCGGTCGCGACGAGCCGAACGAAGTCGGCATCGCGCAGACCGGCGGCTACGCGGTCAGGGGCGCGTTCGTCCTCCGAGCGGCCGGCGGCGGACATCGTGACTTACTCCAGTAGCTCTTTGGCTTCGTCGTATTCGTAGGTGAACTCGGCGTCGAGCTTGTCGCCGCGGTAGTAGTCGACCAGCCGGCGAATCTTCGACTCCGTGTTCTGGAGCGCCCGCTTGTTCTGGGCGTCGCCGGGGTGTTCTTCCATGTGGTCGCGGAGGCGGACGGCCCGCTCCATGAGGTTCCGGAGGTCTTCCGGGAAGTCGGGGGTAACGTCGTTCTCCTCGAGGATCTCGGTGACCTTCTTGCCGGTCGCCAGCTTGACGTCCGGCACGGGGGTCCCCTGAACGCCCTCGTCGCGCAGCTTGAGGCCGATCTGGCTGGGGTCGTACCCCTCATCGGCCAGCTCGACGACGCGCTCTTCGATTGCGTCTTCGTCTACGTCACTCCACTCCGGCGGTTCGTCGGCCGCAGGTCGGTCCGAACCGGACGACCCACGACGGCGGGAATGCATTCGTGCCATTGTTTGTAAATTGGAACTGCACGGACCGCTGTAGTCGATTGGCGCGGTTGCGGAACTGGTCGGCGGATGGCCGCCAGCGTGGCGTTACGCCAGCACTACCGCAATCCCAAGCCGGCCAATCGGCCGGCGAGTCGGATTTGCGGTCGTGCGGTTCCCGTGTGAGCGTCGTGGCTTCGCGCACAAAACGGTTTCTACTCCCGGGCGAGACCTTAGTCGGCACCCTCGCCGGCAGACCGCCCGACGCTGTCGGCTTCGATTGGCGTGGCCACCAGAAACACCGCCGCCGCGACGACGAGGAAGCCGGCACCGAGCGCGCCGACGGTCGTAATCGGCGTCGTCAAATCAGCGACGAGTCCGGCCAGCGGTTTCAACGGCGCGCGAACGAAGGCGTAGGCCATCGACGCGACGCTCAAAACGGTCGCGCGCCCGGCGTCGTCGGTGCGGTCGTTGAGATACTGGTTGACCAGCGGCTTCGAGAGGTCGCCAGCGCCTTTCATGACGAAGAAGACGGGGATAGCGAGGAGGGAGACGACGAGCGGAGCGAGGAACAGGACGGCCGTCAGCACCGGGAGCAAAAGGAGCGCCCGGCGGAGACCGAGTCGCGCGCGAATCGTCTCGGCGTGGTAACTGGCGACGGCGGCAACCAGCGCGAACCCGGCGTACATGAATCCGAGCGTCGCCTTTTCGGGGATAGCGACCCCGACCGTCGCAGGCGCGAGCGCCGACGGCACGACCAGGGATTCCAGCACGCCGACCGTGATCGGCTGGATGTAGGTGTCGGCCACCGAGACGATGCCGAAGAACAACGCGACGTACGGGAGGAACGCGCGAAGCGATGGTCTGGCGAGCTGCGTGCGGATGATGGACGCCGCCTCACGAACCCCGACGGTGGTTTCGGGGTCTTCGACGTCGGCGTTCTGCGGCATCGTAAGCACGACGAACGCCCCGATGCCGTTGAGAATCGCCGACGCCGCGAACGGGTACGTCGGATGGGCGACGTAGAGGAAGCCTCCCGAAATCATCGTGACGACGGAGACCAGCTGGTGGACGGCACCGCCATGCCCCCGGATTCGGGTGAACGCCTCGGCATCGGTCCGCTCTTTCAGCGTCGAATAAAGCCACGCGTCGGCGGTGCCGTGCTGGAGGGCCATCGAAAGCGCCCAGAGGACGTAGAGGCCGACGAATTCCGGGAACGTCTCGGCGACGACGAAACCGGCCGTCGACAGCGCCATCGCGACCATGCCGAGCGACAGCGCGTTCCGGCGGCCGAGGCGGTCGGCGATATAGCCCGTCGGCATCTCGAAGAGCACCACGAGAACCGCAGAAATGGCACTCAGCGTGCCGATCTGCGTGTAACTCAGGTCGTTCCACAGGAGGAACAGCGTGAAGATGGGCCAGATGAAGCCGACCGAATCGGCGGCCTGATACAGGTAGTATTTGAGGACGGCGGGGCGAGGGCGTCGAACCATCGAACTCGATCCGGATTTCAGGTTTCAGCCTCAAATACGCTCGCTAACGCGAGCTTTAGTAACTCGGCTGTGGGGTCGGAAGCTGTTTTTCCCTGGGTGGTGAGATAGGGGTATGGACTCCGACGAGGCCGACCGACGCGAAGGGCCGTCGGACCTCTCGCCGGCGGAGGCCTTCGCCTTGGTCGGCCACGAGCACCGCGTCGCCATCCTCCGGGCGCTGCTGGCCGAAAGCCGCGACGGCGAGTATCCGGCCTCCTTCGCGAGGCTTCGCGAGCGCGCGGGCATCGAGGTCAGCGCGCAGTTCAGCTACCACCTCGATGAACTGACGGGCCACTTCGTCCGGCAGACCGACGAGGGCTACGAACTCCGCTATGCCGGGTGGGAGATCGCCACCTCGATTCTCGCCGGCACGTACAACGAGCGGGCCGAGTTCGGGCCGACGCCGATATCGGGCGACTGTCCGGAGTGCGGCGCGGCCGACCTCCAAGCCGCCTATCGCGAAGAGTGGTTCAGCATCCGCTGTGCCGCCTGCGGGTCCCGACACATTCGGTATCCACTTCCACCGGGCGCGATCGGACCTCGGTCGCTCGACGAGGTGCTATCGGCCTTCGACCGATACGTTCGCACCCAGATGGAGCTGGCCCGAAACGGGGTCTGTCCGGGCTGTTTCGGGGTGATGGAGGTCCGAACGGCTGCGGGCGAGGCCGACGAGAGCGACTTCCCGAACGGCCGCGTCGCCATCTACGACTGCCAGCGGTGCGGCAACCGACTGTACCCGCCGCTCGGGCTGTTTCTGCTGGGCGACGAGCGCGTCCGACAGTTCCTCTGGGACCACGGCCGGCCGCCGTCGGAGACGCCGTTCTGGGCCTTCGAGTTCTGTGTCAGCGACGAGGCGGTGGCCGTCGAAGAGACCGACCCGTGGCAGGCGCGCGTGGAGGTAACTGCAGACGGCGAGACGCTCGTCGCCACCGTCGACGAGGCCCTGCAGGTCACCTCGGCGACGGTCGAATAGGGCGACGTGAAAAAAGCGGCTTGCCTAGCCGAGGACGTATCCGAGCCGGGGGTACCGTTCGATGAGCGGCATGCCGCCGACTTCGAGCTGTTCGAGGTAGCGGTCGACGCCGAGGATGCGGCCCGCGGCGAAGGCCCCGATGGCGAGGAAGACGATCATGTAGACCAGCGTCGAGTCGAACAACGCCAGCCATTCGCCTTCCCAGCCGCCGAGGTAGAACGCCGTCATCTGCAGGGCGCCACCGAGGGCGGCCAGTCGGACGAACGCGCCGGCGATGAGCGCCACACCGATGAGCACCTGTGTCACCGGGATGAGGACGTTGATAGTCTCCATGACCGCCGGGCTGGCGGCCATCGCGGCGTAGAGCCCGCTAACCGGACTCGCGGCGTCGACCCCGTGGACGAGGTAGCCGCTCGCGTCGAAGGGCCACTCGCTGACCTTGCCGAGGCCCGCGAAGAGGATCATACCGCCGATTACCAGCCGCAACGCGACGACGAACCACGCGCTGAGGGCGTGGGGGTCGCCGGTGAGGGTGAGCCCACCGTAGCGGCTTTCGAGCCGGTTTCGGGTTGTAGTTGACACTTTGATCAGTCCTTTACAGGTACATATCGGTTCGGAGAGAGCTTATAAGCCGACTCGGCGTCCCACCCGGTGGGAAACGATACCGGCGGAACCATCACGGAACGCCTAAACGCGGGCGCCGAGAACGACGGGCCGTGAGCGTCGCCGAGGAGCGCATCGAGCGGTTACACGAGTTGGCGCGGCAAGCCGCCCGGGAGGGCGACGACGACCTCGCGCGCCGGTACGTGCGTCGGGCGAGGCGGGTCGCCGAGCGGAACCGCCTGTCGCTGCCGAAGCGGTTCAAGCGATTCACCTGCGACGCGTGTGACGCGTATCTGGTCCCCGGCCGGAACGCGCGGGTACGAACGCAGGACGGCCACGTGGTCGTCACCTGTGATTGTGGGGAGCAGGCACGGTTCCCCTACTGAACGGCCGTGTCTGCCACTCTTTTAAGAGAGGGAACCGAACGCGGGTATATGTCGGATAACGACCTGCGAAAGCGGGCCCACGACCTGGACGTCACGGTCTGGGTGGGCAAGTCCGGACTCGACCCGGTGGTGGACGAACTGAAAGACCAGTTGGGCGACCGAGAACTGGTGAAAGTGAAGTTCCTCCGGGCGGCCCGGGGCGGGACGACCACCGAGAAACTGGCCGAGGAGTTGGCCGACCGCGTCGGCGCTGAGGTGTTCGATACGCGGGGTCACACGGCGGTGATCCGTCGATGATGCCGCTACAGGCCGCCACGGACGCGGCTACGAGCCTCGTCGGCCGGTTCCTGAACGACTTTTTTAACATCGACCCGGCCATCGGGGACCCGATCGGCTACACCGTTCAGGGTATCCTCGTTTTCGTCCTGCTGTATATCGCCGGTCGGGCTTTCGTCATCCCGCTCGTCAACCGGGCGATGGACCGTCGGGGACTCGACACGCACGCCAAGAAACCCCTCAACAAGGTCGTCTTCTTCATCGTCGTCTTCGTCGCCGTCGCCATCGCCTTCAGCGCGGCCGGGCGAGGAAACATCCTGACCTCGCTTGCGACCATCGCCGCCGCCGCGACGCTGGCGATCGGTTTCGCGATGCAGGACGTCCTCAAGAACTTCGTCGCCGGCGTCTTCATCTTCACCGAAAAGCCGTTCCGAATCGGCGACTGGATCGAGTTCGGCGACCAGTCCGGTATCGTCGAGGACATCAGTCTCCGCGTCACGCGCCTGCGCACGTTCGACAACGAGCTGCTGACCGTGCCGAACTCCCAGCTGACCGACAACGTCGTGAAAAACCCCGTCGACGCCGACAAACTCCGTCTGAAGTTCGTCTTCGGTATCGGCTACGACGACGACATCGAGCAGGCGACCGACATCATCCTCGAGGAGGCCCGGGCGCACGACGGCATCATGGACGACCCCGAGCCCTCGGTTCGCCTGACCGAACTCGGCGACTCCTCGGTCGGCCTGCAGTCCCGCATCTGGATCTCGAATCCCTCCCGTTCGGACTTCGTGAAGACCCGTGCCGAGTACGTCCAGAACGTCAAACAGCGGTTCGACGAGGAGGGCATCGACATCCCCTATCCCCACCGGACCCTCACCGGCGGCATCGAGTTCGCCGACGGCCCGGTCGCCGAATCGTAGCGACGGACTTCTTTTTCAGGCCGTCTCGCCGGCCGTCAGCGGCGTTTCGCTCCGGTAGACGTACTGCATCGGCAGGCCATTCTCGTCGGTGGGCGGGTCGGCCGGAAGCGACCGGAGGTCGCCGGGGCCGGGCCGCATCGTCAGGCCGAGCGCGACGCCGTCGAGGACGGCCGGAATCGGCACTGCGTGGCCCTCGGTCGCCTCGGCGACCGACTGGACGGTCGGCGGGGCGTCGCGGTCGAACCCCGCGAGGATGCGCATGCGTTCGGCGTAGCCGGCGGCGACGGCGGGGGCGTAGGAGAGCGGTTCGCCAGCAAAGGCGCGATAGCAGAGTTCCGGCAGGGCCTCGACGAACACCGGCCGGGCCTCGTCGATGGTCGTCATGAACTCGTCGACGCTGGCGATGACGTGGGCGCGTTCGAAGGCCGCCTGCGAGAGGCCGCGGCCGGTCTTGCGCTCGTGGACGCGGGCGGCCGCTCGGTAGCGCTGTTTGCGGGCGGCCTCCCGGACCGGTGCCGGGATGAGGGCCTCGCGACGCTCGCCGAGCAACTCGACGGCCGCGGCCTCGTTCGGCCGTGGTGCCGTCGTCGATTCCAGCCCGATGGGAACGTCAACGGCCACGCGCTCGGCGGTCTCCTCGTAGCGAGCCCATAGCTCGCCGACCCCATCGAGGACCGCCGCGTGGTCGTAGCCCTCGTCGGTGTAGGCGACCGCGAGCCAGACGCCGCCGCGGGCGACGGCACCGACGTAGTAATCGCTCACGGGTGTATCCTGCAACTGCGCGCACGTAGGTGTATCGCCGTCGTCGGACGAGCGTCGTGCGCCCGTCCGTCGTTTCGTCGGCTACCGACCGGGTCAGTCCGCCGAAACTGACGGCCTGTTGCCGATGAGGTGGTCGGTCTTCGGATGTTCCCGGGTGACGGTCATCGGACACTCGTCCGGGGCCTGCGAATCGTCCTCTCGGAAGAGGTACTGGCGCCACTCACGGTCGCCCTCGTTGCCCCAGTCGCCCAGGTCAGCGTGGGGACAGACCCCGTCGTAACCCTCGAGTCGGTCCTGAATCACCTCGCGGGCGTTCTGTCCCTGCTCGTAGTCGGCGGTGACGTTGAGGTCCTCGAACAGCTTTCGGGGTTGGAACGTGATCTCGAGGCCGATGGGACAGTACCGACTCTTGTAGGTGTCGTAGAAGGGCGCCCGACAGGTCGGGAACATTGGTTCGCCGCCGAAGCAGAACTCCCATTTCGGGTCGTCGGGCTCGGTTGGGATGTGGTCGGGCCACGGCTCCGGGTCATGGACGTGGAGGAACTGGAGGATGTGCCATAGCGTGTCGTGGTAGTCGGCCTCCGCCATCGGTCGCTCCGGGGGCCGGAAGAAGGCGACCAGCGAGGCCCGGTCGGCGTAGTCCTCGTAGGTGTCGAGGTATTCCAGCAGCGTCTCGCCGAGGGCCGTCAGCGCCTCTCGGTCGCTCATCGACGGGACACAGGTATAGAGGAGTTCGCCGTTCTTGACCGCTTCCGTGCCGAAAAAGCAGGGAAACGGCGTGTCGTTCCGTTCGCCGGTGAGACCGTCGGTGAAGGATTCGAAGTGCGCTCGGGCCCACTCGGGTACCTCGCCGGACTCGACACGCTCGGCCATCGTGTCGTGGTCCAAAAGCGACTGCATACCCTGCTCGTTCATACGTGTTCGTGGGACTTCGTGGGCCCTTAACGTTCCGTTCTCGGTCAATCGTGGGGGTGGAACCGTTTGACCGCCCTGCGGACCGCCTCGGTATCGCCGAGGAACGTGATGTGGTCGCCGGCCTCGAGGGCCTCGTCAGCGTCCGGGACGTGGGCGTCCTCGTCGCGGCCGATGACGGCGACGATACAGCCGTCCGGAATTTCGGAGTTGACCTCGCGGATGGTCTTGCCGACGAGGTCGCCGGCGGTTACTCGCGTCTCCTGGACGTCGTGACCGTCGCCGAGTTGCGTCATCCAGTGGGCGATGGCCGGCCGCTCGATCTCGTTGTCCATCGCCAGGGCGGTGGCCTCCGATGCGTCGATTGCGGTCACATCGAGGGTGTCGAAGGCGGCGACGTTCGAGGGGTCGTTGACTCGCGCGTAGACGTTCTCGACGCCGAACTTCGAGCGGGCGAGCTGGCAGACCAGCAGGTTCCGGTCGTCGTCCGCGGTCGTTGCCGCGACGCTTTTGGCGTCCTCGATACCGACCGTCCGGAGCACATCGGCCTCGGTTCCGTCGCCGTGATGGACGGTAAAGCCGGCCTCGCGTGTTTGTTCGACGCGTTCGGCGTCGTGTTCGACGATGACGACGAACTCGCCTCTATCCTCCAGTCGTGTGGCGAGCGACCGGCCGACCCGGCCGCCGCCGACGATTATGGTGCGCATAGGTGTGACTCCGAGGTACTCCCCGATCTGTCGTGCCAAGCCGCCCTCGATGACGACGGTGGCGAAGATGACGATGAACACCGCTCCCAGGAGGGTCTCGGCGGCCCCGCCGGCGCCGCTTTCGGCCAGTTCGACGGCGAAAAGCGTCGCCACGCTTGCGGGGACGATACCCCGTGGGGCGACGAGACCCAAGAACAGCCGTTCGCTCGGGGTGAACCGCTCGATGCCGATCGTCGAGATCGCGATGACGAGCGGGCGGACGACCAGCGCGACGGCGACGACGACGCCGATGCCGCTGACGCCGAGGGCGGTGATGGCGCCGAGGTCGATGAGCGCCGCCAGCGAGATGAAGGCAAACGAGAGGACGACCAGCGTCGTATCGCGGCCGAACACCTCCATCGTCTCCCTGTGGGCAAGCGGGAGATTCCCGAGGAGGATGCCGGCGGTGGCGGCGGCGGCGATACCCGCTTCCGGGGCGAAGGATTCGGCGACCCCGTAGGAGCCGACGGCGGCCACGAGCAGCATGAACCGTGATGTCCGTGGGCCACGCCCCGGCGTCAGATCGGCCCGTAGCACGCCGTAGACGGCTCCGGCGACGACCAGTCCGGAGGCGATACCGAGCCCGAACCGAACGGCGAAGATCGTGAGCCCGTCGACGATGCTCCCGTCGCCGACGACGAACACCTCGAAGATGACGACGGCGGCGATGGCCGCGGTCACGTCGTTGATGATGCCCTCCGTCTCTAGCGCGGAGGCGACGTGTTCGCGGAGCCGGACGACCTCGAGTATCGGCGTGATGACCGTCGGTCCCGTCGCCACCAACAGCGCTCCGACCAACAGCGCGGTGGGCCACTCGGCGCCGACGATGTAGTGAACCGCCAGCGATGTGCCGACGAACGTGACCACGGCGCCCACCGTTACGAGCCTCGCCGTCGCCGTTTCCGCCTCCCGAAATCGGTCGAGGTGGAGGTGAAACGCCCCGTCGAAAACGATGATGGCGACGCTCAGTCCGACGACGATGCCCAGCCCGTCGCCGAACGTCTCCAGAGTGACGAGACCGAGGCCGAAATCCCCTAACCCAAGCCCGATGAGGATGAGAAACAGCACGCTCGGGATCTGCAGTCGGTGTGCGAGCACCTGCGCGACGATGCCGAGAACCAGAATGCTCGCGATGATCGGTATCGGGTCGGCCACGTACTGGTCCCCGGACTGTGAGTAATTAATTCCCCTGTAAATGCCGTCGGTTGACGGCCCGAAAAAGATGGGTCGAACGACGAACGACACGACGATGGCGCGGACCACCACGGCGAGGCCGAACTACAGGACGACCGGCAGTACTGGTTCCATGGCCGCGTCTGCCCGAGACGGATATTTAAAAGAACTAGACGAGCCGATCATCCGCCGTATCTTCTATACCACTGGAGGAGACCAGTCGCGCGTCACCGAACGCGTCGAACGGTGGGCGGAACTCAGAACAGGGCCTCGTCCCCGTCGAGTACCTCTGCGGGGCCGCCGACGCCCCAGACGTGGGTGTCGATACCGAGGTCGGCGATGGCCTCCTCGACCCGGTCGACGTACTCGTTTGTCGTGTTGATGTAGACCGACGCACCGGTATCCGTCGAGAAGTAGACCGGCACGTCCTCCTCCTCGCGGAGGGTTCGTACCGTCTCGAAGACCTCCAGCGTCTCCGGTTTCCAGTACACCCAGCCCTCCGGGCCGGTCATCGTTGTCGCCGCCAGCGACAGCGAGTCGTGTTCAGCGGTCTCGAAGGTCGTCGCGAAGTCCCCCTCGCGCAGGGCGTGTCGGGCCGTCGCTATCTGCTCGTGAATGTGGGCCAACCTCGCCTGGAACATGTGGCTGTCGGCGGCCTCGCGGTGGGCCGCCGCGGTGTGTTTGAACGCTGGGACCTCGGCGCCGATGATTCGCAACTCTTCCTCGAGGCCCGTCTCGATGCGCTCGGAGCGGCAGTCGATGTCGTCCTTGCCGGTGCGGAGATGTGAGAACGCGCCGGTGACGGCCCGTGCCGCCGACGCCGACCCGCGGCGAGCGATGGTCGACATCTCCGGATGAGAGAGGTCGAGGTCGGCGGCGGCACACAGCGCGACGGCCGCGGCCGCGAACCCGGACGCCGAGGAGCCGAAGCCGATGTTCGTCGGGAAGTCGTTGACGGACTCGAAGCGCACGCGCTCGTCGATGCCTGCGAGTTCGCGGACCCGGTCGACGACGCCACGGATCCGCTCGGCGCCGCGGCCCTCGAGGACCTCGCCGTCGACCACGTACTGGTCGGCGTCCCGGGAGGGGTCGAACTCGACGGTGGTCTTGGAGTGACTCGGCGCGGTACAGACGGAGATCGAGTCGTGGTACGGGAGCCGCAACTCGTGGTCGAACATCCCGTGGTACTTGACGATGCCCTGAATCGGGTGCGCCTTGGCGGTCGCTTTCATATCCGCAGGTCCGGCGGAGGCGTCTTGGCAGTTTCGTTGTCGGCTCTTCCGTCGACACGCCGAAGTTCGGGACGAACCGCATCGAGCGGGCTTCTCCCGGCCGTGTTCGGGCCTCGAAAAAACCACCGGACAGCGGTCGTGTCGGTTGACGAAAGACACTTAAGTCGGAACCGTCTACGATAATCTGGACTCAGGTCGGGCGGTTAGGCCCCGCTCGCTACCCGCGCTATGGTCTTTAGCGGGGACCGAATCCGGGGTTCGTCTGGCCCGACCAGTGCGGGCCCCGCAAGCCAACGTCGAAGCCTCGTCCTACGAGGGCAGCGGTCTCCGGGCTGGCGTCTGCAAGGACGTTCAGCCGGAGTTAACCGTGGGTAATCCGTCAGGCACGGAAGTGAGCAGCGGGCCCACGGACAGCTGTCGCCCGTAGGGTCGCGGGGCCGAGGAGGCAAGCGGGACTCCCCGCATTGGAACGGCCAGGCAACCCCCGGCGTCCAACCATTCATTCCGAACTTTTTGCACGGGTAGCCGCCGGCTTGCCGGCAAAAATCCATGCGAATCGCCGGAGGCGATTCGCTGGATGACGAGAGTCGCCGTCGGCGACTCTCGAACCACTTCGAT